>DGRP01000151.1 GCA_002391065.1 Ruminococcus sp. UBA4385
TACTGTGCGGGTGCGTGCCAGTGCCAGCACATGGTAACGATGCCGTTATTGTTGTTGTACCAGTCCATCGCCTGGAGAGGCACCATGTCGCCGCCGCCCGCCTGATGGTCCACCTTCGTGGAGATGCCCAGCGCCATGACATCAAGCCCTAAAATGGCAGGCTTTTCACCTGTGCGCTTGTCTATCTCCTTGAACTCACGGCTGTCCTTGCCCTCATTGTCGCCCGAGAACTGACCCGAGATAACGTACTTTCCGTAAACATCGGTCAGGAAGTTGAACAGTCTCTTAGCTTCATCGGAAGCGTTCGGGTTTGAAAGCTTGTTCTCAACCTTGAACTGCGAGAGGTCAATATCGGGAGCAGGAGTAATAGTGATCTTATCAATATAGATATGACCCTTATCGCCTCTTATACCGACCTTATGAGAGCCCTTTGAAGAGATCAGCACGTTCTCGGCCACAGTATCGGCAAACTCTGTCGAGGTGGAATTGAAAGAGGTGAGGGCATTTCCGTCAATAGTGATAAGATTTGCCTGACCCTCGGAATCGGCCGCCATAGTAAGAGTGATATTGTAGCTGCCCTCGGCAGGAATATCAACATCGAAATTCACCTCATCGCCTGCTGCAGCGATAGACACAAAGCCCTTTCCGCTGAAAGCGCCTAAGAATGCCTGATCGAGCACAGCTGCCGAGCCTCCGAGCTCACCGTCCTCGGCCTCGGCCGTAAAGGAGAAGTCAGCAGGAACGTCATACGTATTGGTTACTTCAGTGAGGTCGATGTCGCCCATATCCTCAACGATAGGGGCAGTAGTTGTAGTCATAGCCTGAGAATCGCTCTTCGAGGAAGAAGCGTCCTTACCGCTTGACGAGTCTGTACTTCCGCAGCCGACGGCAGCCGTCATCATCAAAGCTGCGCAGAGAGCAGAAGCTCTTTTAATTTTGTTTCTCATTAACATTACCTCCGAATATTCAGATTAATACTCGTTTGACCTTATAATAAGATAATAACATAAATCTCAGAAATGTCAAGCACTGTAAACGTTACCCCGAAAAAAATAAATTTTATAACCATTATTTATTAAGAAATCCAGCCGGCAGTGGCAGTGGCAGGGAAAACCCTGGCAGGGAAAACCCTGGCAGGGAAAACCCTGCACCAATACGCGTCGTGCCTTTGTTTAGGACTTTTCTTGCCTTGAACGCGGAGAGAGATAGTGCGTGACTATGCCCAATCGAGGCTGACACCCCGAAAGCCTTTTGAAAGAGCTTATGCAAAATGCAAAAAAGCTCCGTAAAACGCAGTCTAACCTATCACCCGGGGGTATGGGGCAAAGCCCAATTAAAATCATCGGCGAAGCCGATACCATACCTATTCCCTATTCCCTATTCCCTATTTCCTATTCCCTGTTACCTAAAAACTGTTCTATGAATACTTGAAGCAAAAAAAGCCCACTCCTGAAACGGAGTGAGCTCAATTCTCTTATGATACTATCATGTTAAGTATCTGGAAGTTCGGCTTTGCATCGTCGATGACGGTGATCTCTATCTCGTGCTCAGCCGCCTCGTCAGAGGTGTAGATCTCGTCAGCCTTTGCATAGTTGCCCCAGCCGCCTGTGAAGTCGGCATTTATCATCTTTACCGATTCGCCGTCTACCTTTACGTCAACCGAGCCGTAAGTGCCGTCTACGCTCATGTAGTAGATAAGGCCGATGTTCTTTCCTGTGACCTTCATCTTTATAGTTCCGCCTGTCTTTGTGCCCCAGCCGTTAGTAAACTGCTGGAAGTTGGTCACATCTGTGAATGTGCCCTCATCAACTGTCTCAACAAGCTCGGACTCTCTGTCGCAGATCTGAGCACCTGCGTACTTGTCGCCGAAGGGTGCTTCAACAGCCGTATCAAACGGGGTTGCCTCAGTATTCTCAGAGCCAAGATTATCCTTTATGCCCTGTGAGAAGTTTGTCAGCAGCTGTGCCATTATTGTGTGACCTGCACTGTTCGGGTGAACAACGTCAGCCTGAAGCTTAGACCACTCAAAGTTGCCTGCCTCGATCTCGGGAATGATAGCATCATGGTAGGAAATCATAGGAATATCATAAGCCTGTGCAACTTTAAGGTGTACGTTCTGAGGTGAGCTTCCGTCCTCGCAGGTAGGCTCGATTATAACTACCGCAGGATTGTTCTCCTGTGCAAGACACATTCTGACTAAGCTGTCCATGCAGGCACCGTAGAAATCATTGTCCTGATCGTTTATAAACTCAATGAAAATGATGTCGGGCTGGTCAGCCAGAGCATCTCTTGCAGCTCTGTGAACACCTATGTAAGAATCGGTAGCACCGATACCTGCGTTCTTAACATCAACATAGAAGCTTATGTTCTCTTCCCACCATGTTTTGTACTGGTTTACATACTGCTTTGTAGATGAGTCAGCCGCCGAGCCAGCTGTGATAGAGTCTCCGAGGAAGCATATTTTTGTAGTTTCCTTCGGATTGTCAACAGCATACTTGATCTTGGCTGCAAGCCTTGAAGTGTCGCCCTCGTTGAGGATACCTCTTGCAAGCATATTAGCAGTAGCGCCCTGAGTAGGGTCAAAAGCGCCGTCATTTACAGGGTACTGAGCAAGAAGCTGTGCCGAGGGGCTGTCGTCAAGGACAGCAGGAGTGTCAGTGCCCTCATCGGTTTTCCGGTCGCCTGTGTCGGCAGTGCTCTCATCTGTCTGAGCTGCTGAAGCGGAAGCGCTTTCTGTCTTTGATGAGCTGTCAGAGTCGCCGCAGGCTGTCATAGCTGCACAGCATAAGCACAGTGACAAAGCGGCTGCAAGAATTTTTTTCATAGCTAAATTGTCCTTTCGTGTCAGTTTTTCGTAGGATATAACCTCTGTACCATATTATACAACAAAAAAATGATATTTGCAACACTTTTTTATGAACAACCAAACTGTCCAAACAAATGCCTTTACAAGAGGTCAAAAATGTGGTATACTCTAATCATTACGAAGGAAGAGGTTTCTTATGGCTAAAAATATATCATACGTTTGCCGCAGCTGCGGCTTTGAGACTTCAAAGTGGAACGGCAAATGTCCCGAATGCGGTGAGTGGAACAGCTTTGATGAGGTCGAGGTAACAAAGGTGCGCTCATCAAAGACCTCGGCGAAAGCGCAGATAAAAGATGTATCCGACATGATAACTATTCTCGGTGATGTTGATGCCCGCACCCGTGAGGTCAGGTACAACACAGGCCTCGGTGAGCTTGACAGGGTGCTTGGCGGAGGGCTTGTAAAGGGGTCGCTGGTGCTTCTGGGCGGTGAGCCGGGAATAGGCAAATCGACTATTCTTTTGCAGATCTGCGAGTATCTCGGAAAGGAGCACACTATCCTCTATGTATCGGGAGAGGAATCCGTCAGGCAGATAAAGCTTCGTGCTGACAGGCTTGGAGTTAAAACTCCGAATCTGTATCTGCTTGCCTGCAGTGATGCAGAGCAGATATGCTCGGTAGTTGCAAAGGAAAAGCCCGAGATCGTTATTATAGATTCAATACAGACAATGAGCATAGCCTCGGTAAGCTCAGCACAGGGAAGTGTCTCTCAGGTAAGGGAGTGTACAAACCTTTTCATGCGCACTGCCAAGAGTGAGGAGATACCCTTCTTTATAGTGGGGCACGTCAACAAGGACGGTGCTATCGCAGGACCGAAGGTAATGGAGCATATAGTGGACTGCGTTCTTTATTTTGAGGGGCAGAGAAGTCTGAGCTACCGTATTCTCAGGGCTGTGAAGAACCGTTTCGGCTCAACCAATGAGATAGGTATGTTTGAGATGGCAGACAGGGGACTGCTTGAGGTTGAAAACCCCTCGATGATGTTTCTTGAGGGCAGACCTACGAATGCATCGGGCACTTGCGTAAGCTGTATTATGGAGGGAACCCGTCCTATCATGGCAGAGGTGCAGGCGCTTGCCTCCAAGAGTGCGGCAAACCTGCCGAGAAGGACAGCAAACGGCTTTGATTACTACAGAATGTCAATGCTGATAGCGGTTATGGAGAAGCGCCTCGGGTACTTTTTCGGGGGGCTTGATGTGTACATAAATATTGTCGGCGGAATAAAGCTTGATGACACGGCTGCTGACCTCTCGGTAGTAATGGCGCTTTATTCCACTCTTATGGACAAGGTCATAGATGACAAGCTGATAGCTATGGGCGAGATAGGCCTTGCAGGGGAGCTTCGTGGGATAACGAACTGCCGTCAGCGCCTTGCAGAGTGCGAGCGCATGGGCTTTGAGAGGTGCATAGTGCCTGCATATTCGCTCAAAGGGCTTGACCTTTCACAGTTTGATATGAAGATAATCGGTGTACGCACTATAAAGCAGGCTCTTGATATTGTGGGGAAATAAAAATCCCCCGCACTTAGTACGGGGGTAATTATCAGTAGTTTGAGCTGAGCTTCTCGATCTCTGCCTTTGCCATTTCAACGGCTGAGGCAGGCTCAAGTATCTTTGCCTTGCTTCCGAACTGGAACAGCCAGCCCCAGAAGGTCGGAGCTATCTGCACCTCATGGTTTATGTAGAAGGTGCTGTCGGAGTTCTTGTGGCAGATAGTCTTCTCGCCGAACCTGTCCATTACGACATTGATAAGCGAGTTGTCGAACTGTATCTTCAGCTCCATAAGCTCTCCGCCGTACATTCCGTACAGGCTTGAAAGGTTTGTTACCTCTGCCTGCTCCTCATCGGAAAGGTCACGGGCAGGAAGCTCTGTAACATCAACCTGTGTCATTCTGTCAACACGGAAGCGGGAGATATTACGGTGCTTTTCGCTGTAGCACACGAGATAATAGTTCTCGTTCTCCCACACAAGCGCATAGGGTGATACGGCATAGACCTCACCGCCGTGCTTTAACTGCTTTTTCTTCTCTACAGTGTACTCAAAATACTTGAATCTTATCTGAGACTGTGTGAAGATGCCTTCCTGTATCTTATTGATAGCATAGTAGATCTGCTCATTGAAGGTCTTTGTCCTGTTCTCAACATAAACAAGCCTTCTCAGATCCTTTGCCTTATAATCAGATGTCAGCTGCTGGAGCTTCTTTATCAGCTCCTTGGACTTTTTTTGTGTCAGGAACTTGCTCGATGCCACCGCATCGGCCAGAACATAAAGCTCCTCGTCCTGGAAAAGCCTGTCTGCGAGATAGTAGGCGTTTGAATGTCCGTCCTTAGTGGTCTCGATGTCCATTCCGCTGTCGCAGAGAGTCTTTATATCATCGTAGATAGTCTTTCTCTCGGCCTTGATACCGTTTTCTCCGAGTATCTCGATAAGCCTGTTACCCGTTAGGGTGTGCTTCTCGTCGGTCCTGCGCTCGAAAAGCTGCTTCATAAACAACAGCTTCTGCTTTTGTCTCGATAATCCTGTCACTTCTTATTATCCTCCCCGCTGCGTTTCATATCCGAAACCCTGATTCTTGAGCCATCAGGCTCCACGATAGTCGTATTCTCAAGCTGTGCAGTCAGGTTTGCACGAAATCTCCTGCGGTACTCCATGCGCAGCGCCTCCCTCTCGGAACTTTCCTCGGGGCTGAGCTCTCTCTCTCTTGCGAGCGCAGAAAATCTGTTGATACCTGCTGTAAGCTCTTCCAACGGCAATCGGTCAAGCTTCTTTTTCTCCATAAATTTTTACACGACTCCTATTGCACAAGACCATTTATTTTTTTCGGCTCTCTGCGCAAAGATTATCGACGGCTTACACAATACCGTCTTTAAGTCCCGAAAATGTGACTGCTCGGATTTTTATCTTTCTTAACTGCCCTCAATGCCGTGTTTTTATCTCTTCGACAGGGGGAGTTGTCCGATTAATCGCCCTTTTTGGGATTTAACATTGGTATTATAACACATATTTCCGTAAATTTCAACGGCATTTTGCACAAACTGTCCGTTATAATTCCCTCAATTTGACCAAAAAATTTTAAAATTGTGTTTGTCCAAAAAAATTCTCACTACATATAGTGTTCTGCCCGTTTACAAAATATTCAAATTTTTTGGGCACTTTAACGCAGAGCTCTCCGAGCTGAAAACGAAAGAAAGGCACATACAAATGAAAAAACTCTCCTATGACCTGATAGACAACTACATTGCAGACCGCAGCGCCGATCCCTCGGGGCTTGATGAGGAGGTCAGAAATGAGCTTCTCAGAGATGCGCTCAGGCTCAATTTGACTAAAAAGCAGAAATGTTATATAATAAAGTATTATGTGAGGGGCATGACCATGCAGGAGATCGCTGACGAGTACGGCGTAAACCGTTCGACAGTATCACGCACGATAGCCCTCGCCAGAAAGCACATAGCAGGAGGTGTCAGCTCGGCAGTTCTGAGAAGGGCTCTCGGGCAGAGCAAATGAGATATATTGACGAATTTGTGCGCTCCTATGCCGAGGGTGACACGCTGAGACTTCACATGCCGGGGCACAAGGGAGTGCCTGTTACGGGCTGTGAGCTCTATGACATCACCGAGATAAGAGGTGCGGACTACCTTTATGAAGCAGAGGGCATTATCGGGCTGAGCGAAAAGCAGATGTCTAAGGCATACGGTTCGGGAATGACGCTCTACTCGGCTGAGGGCTCAAGCCAGTGCATAAAGACTATGCTGGGGCTTGTGAGGGCTTACAGAGGGGAGCTTCGGGTGCTGGCAGGGAGAAACTGCCACAAGGCATTCCTTGACGGCTGTGCTTTGCTTGGCGCTGAGGTAAGCTGGCTTTATCCCGAGCAGGCTTCGCCCTCGCTGTGTTCAAGCTTTATAACGGCATCAGATGTGGAGAAATGTCTGAAAATGTCGGATTTTGACTGTGTATATATAACCTCGCCCGATTATCTCGGCTTTATGTGCGATATAAAAGGCATTGCCGAGGTCTGCAAAAGGGCGGGAGTGCTTCTCTGTGTGGATAATGCACACGGGGCTTATCTGAAATTTGCGCAGAGGGATATGCACCCTATGAGCCTCGGGGCGGATATGTGCTGTGACTCTGCACATAAAACTCTGCCCTGTCTGACGGGAACGGCTATGCTTCATCTGTCGGAGGGCTGTCCCGAGGGGCTGAGACAGGAAGCAAAGAGGATAATGTCGGTGTTCGGGTCTACGAGCCCGTCATATATACTGCTGAGAAGTCTGGATACGGCATCTGACAGCCTTGCGGAGGGTGCGCTTTGTGAGAGGATACGCACTGCCTGCGTGAGAACGGCTGAGTGTCGGGAACAGCTTGTGAAGCTTGGCTTTGCGCTTGTGGGCGATGAGCCGATGAAGCTGACTGTCGATGCCATGCAGTCGGGGCTGACGGGTAATGAGCTTGCGGACAGGCTTAGAAAAGCAGGCATTGAGCCTGAGTACTCCGATATTAAATATACGGTGCTTATGCCGTCTTCGGAGACAAAGCCCGAGGACTTTGAGCGTATAGTGAGGGCATTTTCCGAGACCAGACAGGGAAAGCCCGAACTGACAGATATGCCGAGCCTTCTTCCCTGTGAGAGGGCAATGAGCATAAGAGAGGCGATGTTCTCGCCTGCGGAGCCTGTCAGTACAGAGCGCTCTGTGGGGCGGATATGTGCAAGGACTATTACAGGCTGTCAGCCTGCTGTGCCGATAGCGGTCTGCGGTGAGGTAATAAACGAGAGCACTGCAAGGCTTATGGAATACTATAGTATAAAGACGGTCTATGTGACCGTGAAAGGGGAATAAATATGAAACTGGTCTACGCAATTGTAAACAACGATGATGTTTACGCACTGAACAAGGCATTCCGGAAGGAAGGTATAAGGGCTACAAAAATGGCGTCTTCAGGAGGATTTCTTCAGGCAGGAAATACTACCTTTCTGATCTGCTGTCAGGACAATATGGTGGATAAGGTCGTTGAGACCTGCCGTGACAAGTGCAAGAAGAGAAAGCAGTATGTGTCCTCATCAACAGTGACGGAGAACGATCTTGGAGCACCTTATCCTGTTGAGGTAAATATCGGCGGTGCGACAATTTTCGTCACCGACATTGACCGTTTCGAGCAGGTTTGATATGAACTATCGTATCTACGGGAACGAGAGCTCAAAGGAGCTCATACGGAATATGATAATCAACAGCCGTGAGCCGCACTCCATTATAATACACGGGGAGAGGGGTCTGGGAAAGAAGAAGCTTGCATACTACACGGCGGCGGCACTCCTCTGCGAAGAGGGTAAGGGTGCTCCCTGCGGACACTGCAGGTCATGCAGGCTGATACTTGAAAAGGCTCACCCCGATGTGATAGTTCCGAAGTCAGGCTCTAAGGGCAACTATATGGTAGACGATATCCGCCCGATAGTGTCCGATGCGGTGGTAGCTCCGACAGAGAGCCGAATGAAGGTATACATAATACCCGACCTTGACCGTTCTGTGATAACGGCTGTGCAGATACAGAACATACTTCTGAAGCTTATTGAAGAGCCCCCCGAGCACACGGCGATAATTATGACGGCATCAAGCCGTGAGGTTTTCCTGCCGACGGTGCTTTCGAGAGTTATTTCTCTGGCGGCACTGCCTGTGAGTGATGCTCAGAGTGCGGAGTACCTTGAAACGATCATCAAGGCTCAGCCGACCGAAGCCGCCGAGGCTGTTCAGGCAGGCAGAGGAAACATCGGGCGCTGTATTGAGTACTTTGACGGAGGAATGTTCAAGACGGCGGCGCTCGCAGCAAGGGAGCTTGCGAGAGCAATGGTCTCAAAGAGCGAGTATGAAATGCTCAAGGTCCTTGACGGTACTGACAAGTCGAGGGCGCTTTTTCGGGAGTGCCTTGTGCTTTTCTCGGAGATAGTGAGGGATTCTATGAGGCTAAGGCTTGACCCTCAGAATGCCGAAACGGTAAGCTGCGACGAGGATTCCGCGAAAAGGCTTGGATATATGTTCTCCGAGGGCGAGGCATTGGAGCTTTATGAGCTGCTCGGAAAGTACATAAGGGCCGCTGATGCGAACTGCAACCTTACACTGGCGATAAACAGTCTGTGCGCTGAGCTTTGTCCGAAATAGGCAACAGCTATGGTATCGGCTTTGCCCCATACCCCTATGTGATAGGTTAGGCTGTGTTTTGGATTTCTTTCATTTTGCATAAGCACTTTCAAAAGGATTTCGGGGCGATAGCCCCGATGGGTACATAGAGCGAAGCCCTCTCCCTACACCCAGCCGAGGCTGTCTGGACGTAATGTCCAGACCTGACGAGGC
>DGRP01000132.1:0-10414 GCA_002391065.1 Ruminococcus sp. UBA4385
TTCCGCCGAACACGGCATAGAAAGCCACCTTGTCACGAACAGAAAGATCGGGATAGAATTTCGCTGCGTCAAGGTAGTCAAAATCACGGATATGCTGTATCAGCGAGAACCTGCCGAACAGTGGGTTGCCCTCCTCCAGCAGTTCCTTCATTACGGTGATGTACGAACCGCAGAGCACCAGTTTGACATTTTCGGGCAGCCTGTCGATGACCGCCTGCATATAGGAATCGACCTCGTTCTTCTTTTTGGTCTGCTTGAGATAGGGGTATTCGTCGATGATAAGCAGTATCTTTTTGTCAAGCGTTTTCAGGTAATCCATCATCTCGAAGAGAGAGCCGAAGCGGATATTCGGCAGACCAAGCCCTTCCGAAACACTCTGATAGATCAGCTCCAGATTGCCCTCAAAGGTGCTTGTCACGCACATATGGTTGATGACGACACCTTCAAAGCTCTTTGCAGCTTCGCTCAAAAGCGTGGATTTTCCGACTCTGCGCTTGCCGTAGACCAGCACCGCTGTTTTGCGTTTCCATGAGGAAAGCTCGGCATTTAACTGCCTGAGTTCTTTTTCTCTGCCGATAAACATAGCATCACATCTTTTCTGAAAATATTTTCTCTGAATAATTTTTCAGTATGATGATATTATATCACAATAAGCTGCCTATGTCAAGTCTGTTTATGTACCTCCGAGCCTTTCTCCCAGCCTGACAAATGCGGACATAAACTCCATTTCGCTGTTTTGTGTCAATGCTGTCAGCAACGGGTCGCCTTCCCGTATTCTCATAGTGCGTCTTATCTCTTTAGGTATAACGACCCTGCCGAGGTCGTCGATACGCCTGACAATTCCTGTTGCTTTCATAATAGCCTCCGTGATTTTGATTTTGCAGGAGTAGTATGTGCAGTTTTGGTATTTTTATTCACTTAATTGTAAACAATTGACACAAACGATTAATTGACAGCAGCCTATTCGGGTGGTATAATGGGGAAAAATATATAAGAAGGGAATATATATGTATATAAAAAAGGGTCTTACTTATATATCATCGTATTCAATCAATTTAGTGTTGGCGTTATCGCTTTTTACAAATGTTTTGATCGTGGAGGAAAACAAATGAAACGAATAATCTCTTTATTGATAATGCTACCCCTTCTCGTCTCAGTGCCAATATCTGTTTCAGCCGGAGTAACACTAGGTGAAATAGACCTTAGCGTACACGATATTACGGATGAAGCTTGTTATATTGACCTTCTTATTGACCTGGATAAGACTGATGAACGATATGTCGAAAAGAACGAAGAGAATATGAAGCAGTTTGGATTTAATGCTGATAAGCTTTGTGCTTATAATGACAATGGATTTGTAAGTTTTTCCTGTCATGTTAGAAGAAATCTTACACGAACAGTTTTAAAAAAATCCAATTCACACGAATCAACAAATCATTTTACCTGTAAACTTGATGACATGAAAACATCTTTAGGCTGGGGAATAATAAACAGCGATTATGAATTCAAGGTCATTGTTCTCGATGAAAGCGGTGAGATCTTACAGACATCAGATATATTTGATCTCAATGCTATGAAAAAGGACGAAGGATATATTGAGTATAATGTAAAAGCAAATACTGTTAAGATTGATCTGCCTAATAAAGGCTTGTCCTTTCCTATAGATGAAAAAGACATAGGTCTTTGGATGGCTATTGTTGCATTAGTCTTATTGGCAGGTGGAACAGGTTTTCTGATCATCTGGTATATCAGACACAGAACTTGAATATTACCCAGCCCCGAATCTTGCAAATGAGCAGGATTTGGGGCCGGTTTTTTCATCAGTTTTATTCTCGCCTGTCCATTATGCAACACTCCGTCGCAGAAACGTTGCTTAAGGGACATTTCACCGTTATATTGCCGATTGAAAAGTACGAACGCTTTTTGATTCGGACAGTTCTTTTCTTATCCGATGCATAACTGACCGATGTAAATCACGATTAGGTGCAGAGGGTAGAATATGTAGAAAAACCACTTTGAAAACCGAGGATATTTTCCTCGCTCGCCATTGTAAAATACCGCGGTGATAACATAACCCAGCTCCAGGAAGAACAGGCTCGCTGCAAAGTATTCCAGCCTGAGGACAGGCTCAAATGACATGAACGAAATAAGCAGATCAAGCACCATACAGGAGGTAAAGCTTATAAAACTGAGCAGCGGGCGATCCTTGAAATAGTAAAATGCTAGTATCGCAGGTATGCCGAATATCATCCACTGCGAGCTAAGCAAAAAGGTGACTGCATCTGCGGCAAGCACAAGCACTATCTTTAGCGGCATCCTCAGACCGCTGCTGCATATCATTAGCGATACCACTCCGAGAAATAAAGTGAAAAACACATTAAGATAACTGAAAAACTCTGATGTCAAAAGCGTCCCGTTTGCGGTAAGGCTGAATGGTATCTGCGTTATTGCGGCAAATATCAGTATCCGCTCTGCATACTTTTTCGGAGAATGTGTATACCTGAAGCCCTCAGCTATGAAAAAGAAAAATATCGGCGGAGCGATAAGTGACATCTGAGTCAGTAAAAACAGCAGAAGCGAATCATTGGGAATTGTTTTTCCCTCCCACACAAAGCCTGTAAAATGACCTATCGCCATAGGGATAACTGCGATATATTTTATCATATCCCGGTCAATACATTTCAAACCAATACGTTTTTCTTTCATACGGTACCTCTGTATTCTGAATATTTCAGTAACAATTATATCAGATCATCATCACACTGTCAATAGAGACACTGCAATGCAAAACGTCAGAGTTTTGTCCTGCATGAAAAGCAGCTCGCCCGGGTGAATGAATTTTTTTATTTTTTTTTGCAACCTATCAGCATCATCACGGGTATTATTTACAGAAAGACACAAAACACAAACTATAATAATTTGAGGTGATCACAATGCCACTGAATTATGCACAATTCGCTGAAAAGGCGAGAAACGGACAGGGTTATACTCAAGAGGAAAAAGATTTTATAAGCGAGTTTACACCCAAGCTCAGGGCTGTTGCCAACAGACTTTCAAATGCTGTCATCGCTGAGGAAGGTCAGCGTGAGCTTGCTCAGCAGATGAGCCTGACTGCCGAGTTCATCAATAACACCACTGTTATCAGTGAAGAAAACGCTGCACAGGGTCTCAGCGTTGACTGGGAGGAAAATGTCGATGCATTAAATGCTATGGCTGAGACATTGGCTGATCCTGACAAGATGAGCATGGTCATGAGTGAAGCCGACGGCGACGAAGGCTTAAATGCTGAGGATCTTCAAAGATTCCTGAGCATCACCAAGTACAAGATGGAATTTGATTATAACATTCCACAGGTTCTGGAAGAGGAAGCTGACAGACAGCGGGAGGAAGAGCTTATCCGTCAGATGAGGGAGCGTAATGCTCAGCTGGAGCATGAGATGGACGAAATCAGAGCCCAGCGTGAGGCTGACGAGCAGGCTGAGTTTGACGAGATCGAAAGACAGTATGAAGAGCTCAACCGTAACGGTCTGAGAGAAGAGCAGATGCCTGTTGAGCAGCAGGCAGGCGGTCAGCAGGGCAACCCCATTCTCCCCGGCACATATCCTCACTGGAAATTCAAGATGGAGCATAACACTGCTATCACCCCTGAGGATAAGGCTGTGCTGCAGAGAGTGGCTGAACAGAGCAAATTGCTGGCTGACAGACTGGCCAAGAACGGCGAAAAAGAGCTGGGCATTGCTCTCCGTAACGCTATGCGTGCGGCAAACGACATGGCCTCTGATGATTATGTGTCCGATATGGACATGGTGGAGGACGAAGAGGCTGCATATCAGGACGATCGTGATAAGGTACGGGCTGTTACTGACCACTTTGGCAACAACCGTAAGATGAATGCTCTCAATAACGCACTGGCTCCCGATGAAGACGGCGATGTTATCATGGAGAAGAAAGACTTCATTCGCTGGATGGACATTATCCAGAATGTGCTGGGTATTGATATCGACCTGTTAAGGAACAAACCTCTGATGGAGAACGCTCTGGGTATGGAGATAGATACCTCCAACCTCTTCCCGGGAAACCGGTTTGAGCGAGTTGACGGTGAGGCAGGCGAATTAGGCTCCAATGATACGAACTACCGTTTAAATATGCGTTCTGAAGCCAATAGAATGCCTTATCTGGTGAATACCTATGGTGCAAACGGCAAGATCCCGGGCAGTGATACTGATGATCGTCAGTTCAAGCAGGAGTATGCTGATATATACAACAGCATCACCCTGACAGCTCCCGCAAGCCTGGGCGAGCACGGCAACACTGTACTTATGCTCACATCTCTGGGCGCACTTTTCGACAGAGAGAGAAACCAGCTGGATAAAAGCTACACCACCTCCAACAAAACAGGTACTACTTCATTCTATGACTTCAACACCACCTTCTTCTTTGAGAATATCCCGCAGGGTGATAACAGAAAAAGAGGATACTCCGAAATGATGGCAAGCTCCAGACAGAGAGCTCACGACGCACTGGAGAAGTATGATGAGGATCCTGCTGAGGTCAAGGCTTGTGTGCAGAATCTGTTCAAGTACACCAAGGAAAACCTGATGCACATAGATGCCAAGGGCCTTCAGAGTTTTTCTAACCCTAACAGAGAAGTATTCGGTATGCTCGCTGAGGTCATTGACGATCCTAAGCTGAGTAAGAAGTTCGGTGTTGACGAGATACTTACGGAGAACGATAAGATACAGATACGTGCAAACAAGGCAATTGTCGACGCAGCCACCAAGTTTAATGATAGTGCTGCAAGACTGACCACCCCAGAGGATCTTGCCAAGATCGAGGAGGCAGGCCACGCTGTTAAGGAACAGTATGTAAAGAACGCTATAATCAATTCAGGCATCATGAACTCCTTCCCCGATAATTATGAGACCGGTATGGAGATCAAAAGGAAAATGAACTCCAAGCTCAACAAGTATTCCAAATATCTGGGCGGCAGAACTGATGATGACGCAGAGCAGTATCTCAAGCAGAAAGCCTACAAAGAAGACAATCACGGCAACACTAGCCGCACACCTTACTACAGATCGGCCTACGGCATTAATCAGGATCTGATCCAGTACGCCTACGCTACCGAGAATGTCACAGCTGAAAAGGTGGCTCTGGGCGAAGTCGGCGGAGTGCAGAATATCAAGAACGAGTTCGCAGGCAAGATCGAGAATATGAAGATCTACAAGGACATGATGGCTTGCAAGGATCCTGTGGAGATGAGAAGGCTCACCGGGCAGCTGGAGGACAAGAGGCTGGGTGATCTGGGAGTTCACGTTGATCCTGACAAGAAGACCGAGTTCATGAAGAACACAGTGAAGATCAACGCACTGTACAAGGAGTACGACAATGATCTTGAAGACGCATTCAGCACAGTTGTCACACTTGAAGCTCTGGATGAGGCAGAGAGTGAGCTGAATTCTTCCAGAATAGGTCATAAAAACTCCGATGAATACAACAGGCTGAAGGAGAAGATGAATGAGCTGAGGATCATGTGCGAAAATGCTGAGGATCCTATGGCAATGGCAAGGAGCCGGGAGTATAAGAATAAGCTGCTGGAGGTTTATCAGGCAAGCGTTGACTATCAGGACAAGAACAGGGATAAGCACGGCATCGCTTACGATGATGATGTTACAGTACCTGACAGCAGACTGGGCGGTCCGCGTTACAGAGGTGCAAAGATCATGAAGAAATTCGTTGAGACGCACCACTATGTAGCTGAAGACGTTGCACAGAAGAAAGCCCTGAGAGCTGAGAAGGAAGCACAGTTCCAGTCATCTGTAGCCGGTATCAGAAGCGTTATGAACGGCAATGACTTCAGGAATATGTCACAGCAGGAGAAGATAAACGCTCTGGCACCCCACATTCTGAACATTATGACTGTTGATCTGTTCAGCACCGACCTTGCCAAGGAAAACGTTGCAGGCAAGAAGAGACTCACCGCTGAGGAGTTCAGGAACAGCCTGCCCATGGCAGTAAAGGGACTGGAAAACAGACGTGAGATCAAGGCCTTATTCAATGACAAGGGCATGAACGCCGAGAAGCTGGCTCAGCTGGCTTGTGCAAAGCATGGCAGGGGCTTGATGAGCGAGGTTGCAAAGGCAGAGGTAAAGCTCAAAGCAGCAGCACCTCAGGCAAACAATCACCCCAGAAGAGCACCTCAGGCACAGAACCACGGACCCAACCGCCGCTAAGCCTTACCTTCCCGGTGAGGTAAGCAGGGGATATAAATAAATGGAGCTTGTTTCAATGAACAAGCTCCATTTCGCTGTTATGTGCTATTATATTTTCCGGCCTCTGTATCACAGTCTCCACGAAGCTGCTTCACGTCTGCTCTCCACAAAGCTTCGGTAGATGCCGTCCTCCTGCATTAGGTCTTCGTGAGTTCCTCTCTCGGCTATTTTTCCGTTGTCGATAACAAATATCTGGTCAGCACCCCTGACAGTTTTTAGCCTGTGTGCTATCATTATGATAGTTTTCTCTCTTGTGAGTGCGTTTATCGCATTCATAAGGTCGGCTTCGTTCTCAGGGTCAACATTTGCAGTTGCCTCATCGAGGACTATTATCGGCGAGTCCTTCATTATTGCTCTTGCGATAGAAATACGCTGCTTCTCACCGCCCGAAAGAGAAGCTCCGCCCTCGCCTATGACTGTATCATACCCGTCGGGAAGTGCCATTATGAAATCATGGCAGCAAGCCTTCTTTGCAGCCTCTATCACCTTTTCCATAGGTGCATCGGGCTGACCGAAGCAGATACTCCTTATTCTCAGGGCAGAATTTTTCACCAAGCATATCCGGATCAACCGATAGAAACGGCATCTCCCTTCTGAGAGATTCCTGTGCTGCTCCTTGCAGAAAGCCAATCGTTATACCGTGATAATGTGAAAGGGGAAGCTCTACCTTTCCCTCATGATGTACACGCCTGTCAATACGCAGATCTCCTGCCTCCATATAGTAGCGTTCTCCGAATGAGCTTTCATGCTCAATACGGCCCTTACGGCAATGATCAATACACAGAACGGTTTCCTTATTCTGATATTCAGATATACAGTGCTTCATGTGAAAATCGTTATACATAAGATATATTCCGTCGAACACACGGTACATCGTCATAAAGCCGTCGCCCGACTCATCATCGAGCCGCAGCACCCGACATTCCCCCTCGGCTGCGACCTCATGTACATTAGAGCCGAAGCCTGCCTTGTCAAGTGTGTTGAAAATGTCTTCGTCCATGATTGCCTCCAAAATAAGTTAGATATAACTAACCTACTGCCAAAATTAACAGCCTTGTTTCCAAGACCATAAAGATCATATCACAATCTAAAACAAAATGCAACTCCATTTTGCTCCGGGTGCTCCAAAATGATAATATCTTGACATATACATTTTGTTGTGTTACAATAAAGCAAATATCTGAATGAATTATATAGGAGGATATAAAATGAAGCAAAATATCTTAAAGCATACATTTGCTGCAGGACTTGCAGTGCTGTGCGTTGCGGCTTATGCGCCCGCAGTGGGCAACACAGGGCTGTTTAATACAGCTGTTACGGCAAGTGCGGAGACTCTGACCGATGGCAATTATGAGTATACGCTTCTTAATAACGGAACAGTTGAAATAACAAAATATATAGGAGAAGATACCAAGCTGACTATCCCCTCAGAGATAGGCGGTAAGGCTGTCAAAAGTATTGGTGACGGTGCATTTAAGTATTGCAGGACCCTAACAAGTATAACCATACCAAACAGTGTCACAAGTATCAGTGACTGGGCTTTTTATGAATGCTCATACCTTACAAATGTTATAATACCGAACAGCGTTGTGAGCATTGGAAAAAATGCATTCAATGGCTGTATGAAGCTTGCAAGTGTAAATATTCCAGACAGCGTTACTAATATCGGAGATTATGCATTTGCGTATTGCGAGAGTATTAAAAGCATAACAATACCTAAAAACGTTAAAAGTATCGGCATCGGTGTGTTTGATGACTGTTCAAGTCTTACAAGCTTTAGCGTTGACAGTGAAAATCCTTATTTTACTGCTGAAGACGGAGTTTTGTATAATAAAGATAAAACAGAACTTATCCGCTGCCCCGAAACAAAAAAGAGTGTAACAATACCGAACAGTGTTACAGTCATCGGCGATTCAGCATTTTATATGTGTTCAAGCCTTACAAAAATATCAAAACCTGTCAATTGTACAAGCATTGGTGAAAATGCCTTTTACGGCTGCACAGGCCTTACAGTAATGGCAATGCCTAACAAACTGACAAACATTGGCAGCCATGCGTTCAGCGGCTGTGCAGGCCTTAAAAGTGTAACGCTTTCCGGCAGTGTTACAAGCATTGGTGCATGGGCTTTTGACGGCTGCACAAGCCTTAAAAGCATAACTATACCTAAAAGTGTAACAAAAATAGGAAATTATGCTTTTGGCTATGATCTTTCTTCGGAAATGATTGACGGCTTCACTATCTATGGTTATTCAGGTTCGAGTGCTGAACTCTATGCAGATCATGACGGCTTCACATTTATCCATCTTGACGGCAGAGTTAAAATCAACATAACTCTCAACACTACCGACAAAACTATGTCCTCTCAGAAGGTCACAATAAATATCGACAACAGCAGTACTCTTATCTCTGAGGACGGCACAGCAGAACTGCTCCTCGGTGACGGTATACACCGGTTAACCTTCTCGGCAAACAGTTTTGTGACCCTGATCTGCGATGTAGAAGTAAAGAATGGCGATCTTGTGGGGTCGTTTGCTCCAAAGCTTAATCTGATAGGTGATGTGAACGGCGACGGCAAGGTGGACACTCTTGACATCATCCGGATCAAACAGATCCTTATCCATGCTATCAATGAATATGACCTCACACGCTATGAGATCGACTGTGCAAACGTTAACAATGATGCGACTGTAGATATATTTGATATAATAAGAATCAAGAGACATCTTATCAATATTGAGCCACTGTGGTAAATCTCGGCTTTTATATCAGAACAGCAAGCTCAGAATAAAAATATAAAGCGTTCGTACAATGCAAAGTACGAACGCTTTTTTGTTCATGACCGTATTTCCCTTTATCGGGCAGGCGCTATCCTTACTTTATAGCTGCCGTCCATATTGCTGTTTTTTTCTTCTTTTATTCCGTCCTGATCGTTATTGATACATCACCGTTCCCGAGCAGCTCCTCCATAGAACGCCCCGAGCTGTCTGTTATGTGTCCGAGCTTTGTGTAGCTCCATGAATTTGAGCCGTAGAACACAACTATCCGGTCTCCCGAATACAGCACGATGTCTCCCGGATTTGTCGTCATCTGCGCATCTTCTCTCGGCAGGCTTGTACCAATAGAGCCTACCTGCTCAAAGCCGCCGTACATTGACATTTGGACAGTCAGTTCTCCGTCTTTGCAAAGCTCCTTTAACGCTTCGACGGAAGCATTATCCTCCCATTCAACAGCGACTTGTGTTCCTGCTATTTCCATTATCATTGTAAGCTCCTCCTCGGGTACGGTCTCGGTTGCGGTGACTTCCTCGCTCTGAGCAGGCGGCTCGGAAGCTGTGGTCTGCGATGTGGTTTCAGTTGTCGATATTGTGGTGGAAGTGACGGCTTCAGCAGTAGTCTGAGCAGCTGTAGTCGTTGTGGAAGAGGTTTCGGTAGTTGTCACTGTAACAGTCTGACTTTCCGTTGAGCTTGACTCGGAAATATCTGTCTTGCTGTCCGATGAATCAGAAAACCTTACAGTTACATTTCCATTCCCTAAGGCATCTTCAAGACCATCAGTGTTTTTTATATATCCGATATCGGTATATGAATATCCGCTTGAAAAGCTGTCATAGAAAAGCACAAGGCAATTATCACCGTACAGCTTTATGTCGCCCTTGCTGATATGTCCTGCGAGCCTGCTGTCTGTGGTAAGGCTCTCACTGAGATCGTAATATTTCTCGTTGCCGTTCATTTCATTCATATCAAGCTCCAGCGGCAGACGGGAATACAGCTCATCTGCGGTTTTGTTGTCATAAAGGACTGCGGTAAACTTTTTGCCGTTTATCGTTATGGTCATACTCCTGCCCGACAGCTTTTCCTGCCTTGAAACGACAACGATTATCACAGATATGGTGACAGCAATTACAGCTATTATAGTTATCAGCATAGGTTTTGATATTTTCATATGACCACTTCCTCTCCTGTTTTCTGTATTATATCACAGGATACAGGAAATTACAAATACTTATACTAAATATATCAATATGCCCCGAAGTTATATACTCTTGGATATATAAATACCATACCGCAGCAATAAAGAAAAAGGTAAGTGCAGTTCGGAAAGAATGCAAAAAAACAGAATTAAGGCAATACCGCACAACTCCT
>DGRP01000132.1:10590-27784 GCA_002391065.1 Ruminococcus sp. UBA4385
AGGCGTTAGCCGTGGGTCGTGCGGTATTGCCTTAAGCTATACCGAAAAAGGAGATGTTCTGAATGGATCAGATAAAGACAGGTAAGCTTATCCGAAAACTGCGGACTGATATGGAACTGACACAGAAGCAGCTTGCTGAAAGGCTGCACGTCAGCGATAAGACTGTCAGCAAATGGGAAACAGGCAACGGCTGCCCTCACTGCTTTCGGCATTGTCTGAGGTTTTCGGGGCGGAAATAGAGGCCTTGCTTACATTTTGATCTCCTCCTAAAAAAATACAGCGTGAAGCCATAAGCCGGAATTACGCTTAATGCCACACGCTGTTTTGATGTTATAGACAAAAATAACGAGCAGCAATAACCGGACTTACGCTAATGCTGCTCGTTATATATTTAGTATATCAGATTATCTGTTGATTTGCAAAGGACATTTTGCACAAAGTTTATGATTATATAGCTTGTGCCGAACTGCTATTTTGTATGTTGCTTATGCAGCACTTGGCTGCATAAGTGTTACCGTATTTTGAAGCTTGGGGTTGCTTTTTGGGCGGGAATGTGGTATAATATCTATGTTTATAGTATGAATATAAACGGAAAGGAGAAACGAATAATATGAAAATCAAAAAACTAACAGCACTGCTGAGTGCGGCGGCTGTGAGTCTTTCTATGCTAGCAACGGAAGCGTTCGCCGAGCCTGAAAGCTCAGAGGATATCATCAAGCAGATGGTAGACAGTATGGATACCCGTGAAAAGGTAGAGCAGATGCTGATGATATCGCTTCGTCCGTGGAATGCAGAAGGTGAGAATGAGTCAGTAACATCACTGAACGATGACCTGACCTATTTCATCGAGAGCCACAATTTCGGAGGAGTTTGTCTGTTTGCGGATAACGTTCAGACCACAGCTCAGACCGTAGAACTGACCAATCAGATACAGCAGGCTGCCAAGAACAGCTATTGCGGCATACCTATGCTCATAAGTGCCGATCAGGAGGGCGGCTTCATATACAGGCTCGGAACAGGCACACCTACCTGCGGAAATATGGCTCTGGGTGCAACTGATGACCCCGAGCTTGCCTATGAGAATGCGAAGATACTCGCAAGCGAGATAAAGGCTCTTGGTATCAATACAGATCTGGCACCTGTGATAGATGTGAACAATAACCCCTCAAACCCTGTTATCGGGATACGTTCATTCTCTTCCGACCCCGAGATAGTAGGAGCTATGGGAGAAAAGTATGTTGAGGGAATGCAGAGCGAGGGCATTATCACTACCTGCAAGCACTTCCCGGGTCACGGAGATACAGCAACAGACAGCCACACGGGTCTGCCGCTTATCAACAAGAGCTATGACGAACTGAAAGAGATCGAGCTTGCACCTTACAGATCGGTAGTTGATAAGACCGATATGATAATGACAGCTCATATCCAGTTTCCGAAGATAGAGACAGGAGAGTATGTTTCAAAGTCAACAGGCGAGAAGATAAACATTCCTGCGACCCTTTCAAAAACGATCATCACAGATATCCTGAGAAAGGATCTCGGATATGACGGAGTCGTTATCACGGACTCAATGGTGATGAGCGCTATAAAAGAGAACTTTGGCCTTGTAGATGCTGCGACGCTTGCTATCAACGCTGATGTAGATATGATACTTGAGCCTCTCTATGTTCAGAACGTAAGTGACTTCTTCGAGATCGACCAGTATGTTGCGATGATCGAAGCTCAGATCGAGAACGGCGTTATCCCTGAGGAAACTATAGACAAGTCTGTAACAAGGATACTTACTATGAAGCAGAAAAGAGGCCTGCTCGACTATAAGCCTGCGGACGTTGATAATGCTCTGAAAATAGTGGGCTCTGCCGAGAACAGAGAAAAGGCTCTGCAGATAGCTGAAAAGGCAGTAACTCTCGTTAAGAACGACAATGATCTTCTTCCTCTTGATCTTGGTGAGAACGGAAAGGTCGCTTACTTCTATCCCTATGATAATGTTGAGAATACAATGGTGTTTGCTCTTGACAGGCTCAAAAAGGACGGGGTAGTTTCCGAGGGCGTTACTGCTGACTGTATATGCTTCCAGAATCATACTGCTGATGAATACGAAGAGAATGTAAAGAACAGCGATGTAGTGATCCTCGCAGTTGAGATGTACAGTCTGGCAAACCTTGATAAGACCTCCAACAGAGGCTGGCAGGCAGTGTTCGCAGATGATATTATCGAGCTTGCTCACAAGAACGGCAAGAAGGTAGTGTTCCTGAGTGCTAATATGCCTTATGATGTTGCAAGGTTTACCGAGGCTGATGCTATCCTTGCTGCTTACTGTGCAAACGGAATGAACGAACTCCCCGTTGACGGTAAGGAGAATATTGCATACGGTGTGAACTATCCTGCGGCACTTATCACTATCTTCGGCGGTAGTGAACCTGCAGGAAAGCTCCCTGTAGATGTATACTCTTTAGATGAGAATACACAGTACACTGCTGAGGTACTCTATGAGCTGGGCTATGGTCTGTCCTATAAGCAGATAGCGCCCGAGCCCGAGGACGAGTCTTCACAGCCGGAAGAGAGCTCAGAAGCAGAAAGCTCTGTCCCTGATGAGAGCTCACAGGATACATCGAGTACAGCAGACAGCTCAAGAAAGAATGACAGCTCAAGCAAGACTGACAGCAGCTCGAAGGCGGCATCTGCGGCAAGTACCTCCAACCCGAGTACAGGTGCAGGAGTGTCTGCTGCAGTGATAACGCTTTTCGCGGGTGTGGCAGTTACAATGAAAAAGAAGAGAGCATAGCTTCATGGATAAAATGCGGCTGATGCAAGCACGCAGCAGCAGCAACAGTTATAGGATATTCAATATTTGATTGATCTGATAATAGCTTGTGCTTGCATACAAGAAAAAATACAATGCCCCGAGGCGTTTAAGAAAAACGCTTCGGGGCAATTTTTATTACTTTGCTTCAGCTCACTATTTGCTGGAAATGCTGTTTCTTCTGCTGCTTGAACGGCTGCCGGGTTTGCTTTCGCTGTTTTTAGCGATTTCTTTGTTTTCCGTTTTTTCAGTTTTATTTTTCCTGACCTTCTTTTCCTTGGGCTTCAGCTTGAACATTGAATCCATAAGCAAACGGCCGTCGTCCTTTTTAGCCATTCTTGTCAGCTGATCGCAGCTGTTTAATTTGAGCATTTTGTTATACTCTTCCTTGCTGCTCATTGAATTTACAAGATCGTCAAACTCTTTATTCGTAAACTTTTTATCTGGATTTTTCTTTGCAAAGTTTGCAGAAATGATGACCCTGAATTCCTTATCAACATTTTCTGACTCGATCTGCTCCACTGTATTTTCAAGCTGCTGTATTCCATTCTGAGCTTCCTTCAGTCTTGCATCAAGATCAACAGGTGCGTTTTCATCTATCTTCGCCTTTGCTATCGGCTCGGCATTGATGATATTATTATCAGCATTGTTCACGATCGGCTGAGCTTGTGCCTTCGGTTCATTGTGTACGATCTCGGGTTTGAAATTCGGGAACACCGCATTAAAAAGGCCCTCTCCGTTTTTCTGAACAGCGAGATCATACAGATCCTTTTGGTTATATGCGGTTTTAAGTGCTGCAAATCCCGGCTCGTTTCCTACATCCTGAACAAGCTTTGCAAAAGCCTCGTCATTATAGGATTTTCCAACGTCCTTCTTTACATAATTAGCAGCAATCAGCACATTAAGCTCATCCTTGACCGAATTGAACGATGGGTACTGATTATACTTATAATTGCTCTTTCCTTTGATATTGTCAATGCTGTTACTGATCTTTACATTGGTCTCAACAGGAAGCTTCGTTTTCTCATTCATAAGAATTTCATAGAGCTTGCTTCCGTCACCGTCCATAGATGCATAATACAGCTTTTCTCCGTTGAGATCATTCAGTCTGTAGAACTCACGGGGCATTGACTCGGTAAGGTTTTTAAAATCTCTGTTAGTGTATGTGCGGTCAGGGTCGTTCTTTACATAGTTTACAGCTGCGATAACCTTGACAGGATCATATATGTCAAGGAACTGACAGGTCTTGGTATCATGATTCTTGCTGAAATATTCAAGCTCCGAACGTGCATTTTTTAGCTGCTTGTTAAGGTCAACAGGCTGCTTCATGTGTTCTTCGTAATCAGCCTGCACCTTGTCATATTTCTCGCCCCAGAAATCATCATCATAGTTAAGCGGGGCTTTTGGCTCTTCAATTCCTGCCTGCTTGCGTTTGTTTTCCTCTTTCTCCAGCTTTTTGATGTCATGCATCATCTGCTCTTCAAAATTCAGATCGCTCTCATCATCGTCAAAGGAATCATCAGAGTTATTGCTCTTTACGCTTTTGGCATCATTGTTTATCCTGTTAGTGTTTATTTCGGAGCCGTCGCTGAACACACTCTTGTTATCGTCAATGATGATATTATTATCATACTTTTTCATAATATCATCGATCTGACCGACCATGCTCTGCTTTGCCTGATTTCCTGTAACAGGCCCTGTGAACTGATCATAGTATTCTTCAATAAATGCACCGTCACGTTCCATATTCTGTCTGATCATTTCGATATTTACTTCATTATCAAGATCAGCGAATCTCTCTGCCCCTATTGAGACGGTGGTATATTCATAGTATTTCTGCTTGAGGGGATTAATATTAATGCCTGCATCAAGATGTGTATTCAGAACTTTTATTAAGCTGTCAAGATCCTCAATGAAGCCTGTTTTGTATCCTCTCTGCGTATCAAGCTTATCGGCAGCTATGCACAAGCGAGCGTAGTTATCCCCGGTAGTAAGCAGCTCTTTCAGCTCCTGTATCGTTCTTCCGCTGCGCTTCCATGCTTCGAGGTTTTCCTTTTTATTAAGGTCTTTTCCTGTCATGAACAGATTATCCAGATTATTCATAACGGACACAAACCTTGCAGAGGTTTCATTGTCAGTAAACCTTCCGAACAGCGTTGCCAGCTCGCCGTTTGTAAGTCTAAGGGCAGCTTTCTCTGCATTGTTTATCTCTATCACACGTTTTTCAAGCTTGGGGTCATTCAATTCTCTGAATACGTAACGGTTTGCACCGAACGGATAAGCCTCTTTCCATTTTTCAAGCTTCTCGGCATGAGCTTTGTCGATAGCACTCATATCCAGCTCATATTTTCTGTGAACCTCTTTCACATGGTCGATATCAAGCTCGGTGATGTGCTTGTTTGCAAGCTCCAAAAAAGAGATAAGTGCATTTGCATGACCAGGTGCGGCTGCTGTGTCAGCCCTGTCGCAGGCTCTGAACAGCTCTCTTAGATCCTTCTCGTTATTGATAAGATCAAAGTATCTCTTCACCTTAGCGTGATGCTCTATCCAGTCTTCTCTTCTCCATGAGTTTGCTTCTCTTGCACTTTTCAGAAGTGCATCCAATTTGTTGCCGACAGGTGAATTTTCATCTGTTGTATTATTTGAGTCGATACCGTACAGTGAGCCTTTGAGGTCATCAAGCTGAACTGACAGATCATTTATGCGTTCGTATTCTTCGGCTCTTTCTCTGTATATAAGGCTGTCAGTTCCGAGATCGTTCTTCTTGTTTTCGCCTGCTTCGTCGCTGGCTCTGTTGGCAAATGTCCACTGGTCAAAGTCGGTCCTCGGGTCTCTCTTGACATTTATAGCGTTCTCAACAACGGCTATCTCAGCCTCGGTCAGCTTGAGTATCTGCATAGCAGCATTATAACGTCTGCGCCCCATCCGTGTCTTGGAATCAGGCTGCCACTGGTCGTCATTAATGTCTGCTCCTGCGTCCTTTCTCTTTTGCTCGACGTATTTCCTCGCCTTGTCTCTTGCAGTAATAAGAGCGTTAAGCTTCTGCCTTCTGGCATCAGCGAGATTTTTTGGGTCGAGAGCTGTCTTCAAGGCTTCAACGCTCTTTTTGAGCTCATCATGCTCGGTAGATGAATGGCTGAACAACGAGCCCCTGTGCCTTGCGTTAAGGTCCTCATCAAGCGCGTTCAGCGAATCGAGGAGCTTCTTGCTGCCGCTGAGGGCAGGGTCATAGTGTCTCGCAGTTCTCAGATGCTTTGCAGCATTTTCAAGCACCATCTCGTTTTCAAGATCTTTTGCTAAAACAAAAAGCTTTGCTGCACCGAAATATCTGTCCCGACCATGACTCGAATCAGGAGCAAAGGTCTGAGCGTGCTCGGCATCTTTCTGCTCCGCAGTGATGATATCCATCTCTACCTCATCAGGGGTATTCATAGCATTCTGTATACCGATCTTTACCAGAATGTTATTGTTATTCAAGGGCTTTTCGAGCTCGTCTATCTCAGCCTCTTCTTCATAATGATAGTCATCATCATGTCTCTTTTTTCTTCTGTATGCCCTTGCCTGCTTTAAGGCTTCTCTGATAGCGGCTCTCTTTTCGATAGGGTCTGCGAGAGGGTCGGGGTTTTCAAAGGCTTTTTTCAGTCTGTCCGCACTTTCAGAAAGTGCCTGATGCTCAGGTGATGAGCTTTCAAGTATTCTGAAATCAGGTATACCTGTCGGGTTTGTGTGGATATAATCTATAGCACTGTCGATATCGTTGACAGCTCTTGTATATTTTTGGCTAAGCGGTTCAGGCTGCTTATACTTGGGTGACTGCGGATCGTACTCGGATTCATACGAGGGCAGCACCCATGCAGGCTGAACAGCCTTGCGGCGGTCATCGTATGTTTTTCTGAAGTTTGCCTGATCGGTGTTTACATCATACACGTTTTTGAGCACTGAAAGGCCTGTAAAGAAAGCATTCATATCGACCTTGTTCTCGGCATCTTCATCAACGGCACCGAGAGTTACGATATCATTGAGGTTTGTCGAGAGGAACACATTTAGATCTGTAAGTCTGCCCGTGATCCTTCTCCACTTTATATCATCTGTCAGTTCGTTATCGTTGTTGATATTGTTGGAGTCGGTATTAATAATGTTAAGGTCATCGTTGATGATAGAGTTATTATCAATGTTCGGCATTCCGGGTCCCGCAGCATCAAGAGACAGTTCAACAAGATTTAGCACATCACGGCCGATAGCTGTCAGTCTGCCGGAAAGCTCTTCGTCTATCTTTCCTCTGCTCTTAACGAGGTTTTCCCGCATAGCAAAAAGAGCCTGAACAAAATCCTGCAGCTGTGAGGCTTCAATTTCGGTGAATTTTGAATTATCGTTCTTAAATTGTTCCAGACTTTTAGGCATAAGTATCTCTCCTTAATAATGGTATTTGTAAGTAACACCCGCAGAATTGTTCTGCGGGTGCAGTTTATTGTAAATATTATATCAGATTTGCGCCGAAAAATCAACCCTGCCCCGAAAGCTTTTATGCCATATCTATTTTCCATGCTCAGACATTTTATCACGCTTCATTATAATAATTAAGGCAACGCCGGCTTGTCCTTACAATATGGCGGCTTTCGGTTTATTCATCTTCGGCTGATGTGTCGGGAGTATCAGCCTTCTGCGGTGCAGGTCCGTTATATTTCATACCGAGCATTGTCAGGTCATCAAACTGAGGTGCTTCCTTTACGAAGGCATCAACAGCAGTGCGCACAGCCTTCAGTACCTCCTGTTGTGAAGCTCCCTCGGGAAGTGCATTGAGGGCTTCAATAGTGCGGTCAGTGCCGAAGAGCTTGTCATTAGCGTCGGTGGCTTCGGCAACACCGTCAGTATAAACGAATATGCTGTCGCCCTTTTTCAGAGTAAGCTCAGTATTCTTGTATTTTGATTTTGGCATTGCACCGACAGCAAGTCCGTGCTTGTCTTTAAGAAGCTCATATCTGCCGTTTATGTTGATTATAGGGTACTCATGTCCTGCACTTGAGGTGGTCAGCTTACCTGTGCTTATTTCAAGAATGCCCAGCCATACTGTTACAAACATATTGGCATCGTTGTTTGCATTAACCTGCTTGTTTACTCTTTCGAGTATCTCTGCGGGAGTGCCTCCCATGAGTGCATGGTCGTTTATAAGGATCTTCGAGGACATCATAAACAGTGCCGCAGGAACACCCTTGCCCGAAACATCGGCAATTACCATTGCAAGGTGGTCATCGTCGATCATAAAGAAGTCATAGAAATCTCCGCCGACTTCCTTTGCAGGGTCCATAGAAGCGTAAATCTCAAACTCTGTGCGTTCGGGGAATGCAGGGAAGTTGTTCGGAAGCGTTCCGACCTGAATGTTCGTTGCAAGTGAAAGCTCAGTTGCGATACGCTCCTTCTCGGTACCCAGACGCAGATTTTCTTCCGTGTATCTGTCGATCTCGGTTGCAAGCTTGGAGAAGCTGTCTGCAAGCACGCCGATCTCGTTGCGGCACTTTATGCTGCTCATAGTTTCGTTGACCTTAGTGCTGTCCTTATCCTCCATGTAGGTCTGTACGCTGTTCTTGACCTTTGAGAGAGGAGAGGTAGCTCTTTTTTGTATAAGCAGTATCAAAAGACCGTTCAGGATAACAAGAATAACAAGCCCCAAGAGCACAGTTTTAATTACTCTGCCGATCAGCTCGCTGCGGAAGGTACTCCAGTCATAGCCTATGCGGATATAGCAGCATACCTCTCCTTCGTAAATGATAGGTGTGTAGCCTATGTAGTAGTCCTTGTCATCGTCAGGGTCAGACCATACCTCATAGAGTGTTTCCTCAGCTTCGGAAAGATTGCCGTCAGTTATCTGCTTTACAGCAGTGTGCTCGGATAGGTCATAGTTCAGCTTCTTGTAAGCCTCAGAATAGGAGAATGCAGTTTGGGCATCAAATTTGCTCAGTTCCTCCATTGCGTTGGGCTCATTCTCGGTACATTTTACATACAGGTAAGTCTCATGGTCATTCGGGAAATCTAAAACACTGATGTCTGCATATTTAAGCTCACGGATTTCGTAATCAAGATTCAGTGAGAGCATCTGCCAGTACATTCTTGCAAGAAGAAACTGAGCGTCTTCATCGCAGGCTTCAAAGTCACTGCGTTCACCCAGAAAAAAATCAGCTTTGATACCAGTGAATTCCTCGGAAGCACTGTACTCGGTCTCCTTGTCGGTCAGAGGTCTTGTCATATCCTCAGCGTGTTCCTTTGAGTAGCTCCAGAACCAATCTGTTGGAATAAGCTCCTTCGTACTTGTGGCGATGTTTTTCAGGTCACGGTCAATCATTTCATTTTTGGAATTAAGAAACGAGTTCTTAGTTACAAAATAGTTTGACAGTGACGTAAAAATGAGTATCGCAATAAAGATCAGAACAGTGATAATTCCTATCTCGGCCTGAAGTCTTCCGTTTTTTTGTTTGTTCAATTTAAGCTCTCCTTATAAATGAAGTCATTCTCAGAAATCAATTCTTTCGCCGCTTCTTATTGCAGGCAGAAGACTTCTTCTTATCAGGTATTCAACTCTCTTCTGCATTGCGTCCTCATCGGGAACAGCAGTCCTGCGTATGCCGTGATATGCAACAGTAAACAGTGCAAGAGGCATAAGCTTCCGATTGATTTCAGCAAGCCTTTCAGGGTCCTCAGTCTGAAAGTACTCTTTGCTGAAAACGTCCCATACCTGCTCGGAAAGCCCGGTATCAAAGCCCATAAGTCTTCTTATCTCCTCAGGCGGAAGCTGAGCCTTTTTTGTATAGAAGCAGTAAAGCCATACTCCTGCCAGATCGAATACGGGGTGTCCGACACCTGCGTCTCCGATGTCAATTAGCATTATCCTGCCGTCATCCAGCATTACATTTTTAGCGTTGTAATCTCCGTGAATAAAGGTTCTGCGCTCGGGAATGCTGTCAAGGAACTCCTTTATCTCGGCGTTTTCCTCATCTGTAAGATACGGAGCTACTATATCTGCTGTGTTGTAGAAAATAAGCTTTTTATCCTTGAAGAGCTCATCGCTCAGTTCAATTTTATGAAAATCTCTGAGCGCTGCTGCATAGGGTCTGACATACTTTTCAAGGTTTTCGGGGTCAGCATCAATATGCTGAGCCACTGTTTTGGCATCAAGCATTTCATAAATAACTCCGTACTTGTCTCCCACCTGTACAATGTCATACGGGATAGCAGTCGGAAGCTTGTTTACAAAAGCTCTCTGGGACATAAGGCGCTCGCTCTCGATGACATCAAGTGAGCTTCTGGTGTAGACCTTGATAATAGTTTCCTCATCAAGTCTGTAAACCGTTCCGTAGCCGCCTGAGCCTATCTCCTCACAGCCTTCAACGGAAACCTTTCTGAAAGCTTTGTGTACATCAAACATTTCGGTGAAGCCTGTAGTTTCTAAAATATCATAAACGTCTCTTGAAACGTTTATTATTTTCAGATCATCATCTTTTCTGTGAGCAAGGCGCATAAGCACACGCAGTCCGGCACTGGATATGTATTCGAGCTTTTCAGCATCAATAATTATTTCAGCGTCTTTTCCCTCGATAGCGCTAAAAATCTCTTTCTCCAGCTGGGTGGCATTGTTTACGCTTATCCTGTCCTCGAGAAAAAATGTGATCGTATTGTTTTCTTCTGTGATTTTCATTATTTGTTCTCCTTTTTATTTCTGCAAAAAAATATACATTTATTATATCACAATCAGATCGGATTTTCAAGTATTCTTGTATTAATTTTGATTGTTTAACAAAATACAGAACGCTTTATATAGGGTTAATTTACTATTATCTGTAAACGGCTATTGAAAAAGCAGATCAAATATGTTATAATAGTATATATTCAGATAACTTCACAGCTCATAATCTTAATTCAATAAAGGAGTACAGAGATATGAAAAATATTCTGGACATTCTGCAGGAATATACCGAACGTACCCCCGGTACGGCTATACTGTTTGATGAGTCAAACTCAAAGGGTATTACATATGCTCAGTTTGATGATATGACAGGCAGAGTTTACGGCTATCTGAAAAGTCACGGAATAGGGAAAGAGGATTTTGTTCTTATTAATCTGCCGAGGGGTGTATTGCCTGTTATTGCAATGCTGGGTGTATGGAAGGCAGGCGCAGCATGGGCGCTGGTTGAGGATACCTATGCCCCTGAGCGTATAAGCTATATCCGCAATGACTGCGGCTGCAAGCTTGAACTGAACGCTTCCAACTGGGCCGAGGTAATGCACACACCTGCCCTTGCAGGCCATGAAAAGGCAGATGACCACGATGCAGCCTATGCTATCTATACTTCGGGAACTACAGGAAACCCTAAGGGAGTTCTCCATGAGTACGGCAATCTGCAGCGGGCTATAGAATCCATTCGTCTGAACGGAGAGAATCCGTTTACCGAAAAGGACAGCCTTGCGCTGCTTGCGCCAATGAACTTTGTAGCCTCGGTTATTGTAATACTTGAGGTGCTCAGTATTCACGGCGGAAAAATGTATGTTGTATCCTACAGTACTATTAAGAATCCGTCTGCGCTGGCAAAGTTTTTCCTGTTCAAGCGTATCAGCATAACCTTCCTGACACCTTCATATGTCAGAATGCTCGGCAATCAGACAGGACCGTTTTTAAGAATGCTCTTTGTGGGCAGTGAGCCTGCAAACAACCTGTATAATAAAAATCTTGACCTTATCAATATATATGCCTGCTCCGAAAGCGGCTTTGCTGTCGGTGTTTTCCCGATTGACAAGGCGTATGAGACCTGTCCTATCGGAAAGCCCGAGGTTGAAACAAGGATATTGCTTCTCGGCGAGGACGGAAACGAAGTTCCCGAGGGCGAGACAGGAGAGCTCTGCTTTGAAGACCCTTATGTCAGAGGCTATATCAATCTCCCCGAGGAGAGCGCAAAGGCTTTTGTAAACGGCATTTATCACTCGGGCGACCTTGCACGCAAAGACGAAAAGGGAAACTATGTGCTTCTCGGACGCAGCGGTGATATGATAAAGATCAACGGTAACAGAATAGAGCCTGCCGAGATTGAAGCGGCAGTCAAGGCGGCACTCGGTATTGACTGGGCGGCAGCACGAGGCTTTGACAACAACGGGAAGAGCTTCCTTTGTGCTTATTACACGGCTGATATTGAGGTCGATACCGACGCACTGCGCAAGGAGCTTGAAAAGCGTCTGCCGTATTATATGATACCTGCGTACTTCATTAAGATAGACAGCGTTCCTCTGAAGGCAAGCGGCAAGCTTGACAGAATGGCTCTGCCCGAGCCTGACCTCAGCAACTTTGTGAGTGATTATGCAGAGCCTACAAACGAGGTCGAAAAGGCTCTCTGTGATGCAATGGCACAGGTGCTGAAGCTGCAGCAGGTAGGAATTCACGATGACTTCTATGAGCTCGGCGGAGATTCCCTCGGCTCTATTGAGCTGATCACTGCCTGCGAAAATACACTTCCTGCCCTTAATGCAGGCATTGTGTTCAGGGGCAGAACTCCCGAGAAGATAGCAAAGCTTTATGCCGAGCAGGCTCAGAACAGCGACGGCGACCCCGATGAGATGAATGAAGCTGCCCTTAATGCAGAGCACCCTCTGACACAGGAACAGCTCTATATGCTTGACTATCAGCTTTATACTCCGAACTCAACAATGTATAATCTGTTTTCTGTAATGAAAATGGACAAGGAGTTCTTCGACGCACATAAGCTTGTCAAGGCGCTTGAAACAGCAATTAAGGCTCACCCGGCACTGCTTACTACCTTCTATTTCAAAGGCGATGAGCTTTTACAGCGCTATAATCCTGATATTTTTGAGAACATCCATGTGGAGCACCTAAGCGAGTTTGAGTTCCGCTTCGTTAAGGACACTCTTGTGTACCCGTTCAAGATAGTAGGCGGAAGGCTCTATCGCTGCCGTGTGTTTGAGACAGAAAAGGCTATCTATGTCTTCTTTGACGTACACCACTCTCTGTTTGACGGCACAAGCCTGAAGGTCTTCCTTGAAAGCGTGGGTAAGGCATTCCTTGATGCACCTATTGAGCCTGACTATTACTATCTTATGCTGCAGCGCCGTGAAGACGCAGTAAAGACTGAGTTCTACGAGGAGAGCAGAAGGTATTTTGAAGAGCGCTATGACAACGTGAAATGGTCTTCCTATCCGAATATAGACCATGAGTCCCGTGAGAACGAAATGGGCGAGCTTTTTGTTCCTCTTGGAATCGAACAGCCTCAGATGAACGCTGTAGAGCGTGCATACAAGATAAGCAGAAATGAGTTCTTCATCACTGTTGCCGCACTTGCGATTTCGATATACAATAACGCTCCCGATGTAAAGCTTAGCTGGATATACAACGGCCGTGAGGATATGCAGAACATGACAACTGTAGGTCTTCTTTTCCGTGACCTGCCGATAGGCATACGCTTTAAGGATACAGAAACCCTCAGAAATATCTTCGCTGACGTTCATGAGCAGGTGCAGAAAGGAATTGAGCACAGCTGTTATCCTTATGTGGATATTCACAATCAGGTCGGCGGCGGAGAGAGCGCTTATCTGCTCTATCAGCAGGATATTCGTGATATGGGCGGCTTTGACGGCTTGCCTATAGAGACTGTAGATGTGCGCCAGAATCAGGCGGCAAGTCAGACGATCCTTGATATGGAGATACTCGACGGTGCAGACGGTCTGCAGCTAATGATAGACTTTGCCGCAAGCCGTTATGAAGAATCCAGCATTGAGAGATTCAAAAATCTGTACGTTAAGCTTGCACAGGCATTGGTAACACACAACTCTCAGGCTGATGTAAGTATCGGGGAGATAAAAGCCAAGCTCGCTGATAAGCATAACTTCTTCCAGACAATCACGGGTCTGTTCAGGAGGAAACGCTGATGGGCGGCAGACTGAGGGCTTATTCAAAGAAAAAGCGTGCGGCACTCAAGCGTGCCGAAATGCTCGGGAAATACGGGATCAACCGTGAAATAAGCGGAGCTTTTGACAGCTCAGCTTCGGCAAAGTGCGCAAACGGTACTTTTGTCGGAAAGCATCGTGACGGTGTGACGGTCTGGAGAGGCATTCCCTTTGCTCAGTCTCCGACAGGGGCGCTGCGCTGGAAAGCACCTCAGCCGCCGCAGGATAATGACGGTGTTTATGAGGCATATTACAACGGGAAAACACCTATACAGACAGAGCTTGCGTCTGAGCGGGCATCGTTTTATCCTCAGGGAGAGGACTGCCTGTACCTTAATGTATGGTCGGATATGAGCATAAAAGAGCCTAAGACGGTTATGGTGTTTTTTCACGGCGGCTCATACGGCTGGGGAGGCACGGCCGACCCTATATATGACGGGTTTAAGCTTGTAAATGCTCACCGTGATGTGGTGCTGGTTACGGTAGGCTACCGCACAGGTATCATGGGCTTTGTGGATTTCTCCTCTGTTCAGGGCGGTGAGGCCTATCCCGACGCTCCGAATCTTGGATTATTAGACCAGATAGAAGCACTGCGCTGGGTGCAGAAAAACATCTCAGCCTTTGGCGGAGATGCAGGCAATGTAACTATCTTCGGTGAATCCGCAGGCGGCGGAAGCGTATCACTTCTGCCAATTATCCCGTCTGCGCGGGGGCTTTTCAGGAGAGTTATCGCACAAAGCGGCTCGGTTGCACTGACATTCAGCAAAGAGGAGTGCGCTGATTTTACAAAGCGTCTTATGTCAGCGGCTAAAGCAGACTGCATGGAAGACCTTCTCTCGCTCAGTGAAAGTGAACTGAAACAAATCAATGAGAAGCTAAACGATTATAATAATTTCCCTCAGCGTGACGGTAGGCTTATCCCGACAGATGCCTATGCACCCTACGTCAGGGGCGAAACGGCAGAAATCGACTTTATGACAGGCACTAATGCAAACGAGATGAACTACTGGATTAGTGAGGTTGGCGGCATTGTGCCCTATACTATGGGTATGCCTGTAAAGCTTGAGAATGATCTTCCCAAGTACAGAAAAAGTGACAGGGAGAGAGTAAGGCGCTTTTTGAGCGGCCTTCACGGTGCGAAGGTGTGGCGTATCTCGGAGTTTTATAGTGAGATAATGTTCCGCCTGCCTGCGGTCCGTCAGGCAGAGGCCCACGCAAAGAACGGCGGCAGGACATATATGTACTACTGGACACAGCCCTCGGCGATACCGATGAGGGGAGCTTGTCATGCGGTGGAGCTTGCTTATGTGTTCGGAAACCTTGACCAGACTATCTATACAGGCAACAATATAAACGCAGAGCTTTCAAGGCTTGTTATGGCGGCATGGGTGCAGTTCGCAAAAACGGGCGACCCAAGCACAGAGGAGCTCCGCTGGCAGCCATACAGCGCCGAGGCAAATCGCCCGACAATGATTTTGTCAGCTGAACCCCATGTTCAGCAGAATGTTCTGGAAAAGCAGCGCAGGCTTCTTGACCCGATTCTCGATTATCGGACGAGCGCTTCGTATGCAAACCTTTCGTATAACGTTCCGTTTGTCAGAAAGACCGCCGCAGTCGGGGTGCTTTCGGCAGCAGCTGTTGCTGCAGGCTGTACATTTCTGGCCAGACGCAAACGCTGAAAGTTTTATATCTCAAAACTGAGAGTATCAAAATATAATTTAGAATAGGTGAAATAATGATATCTTTTGTTTTGGCACTTGTTGTGCTTTTTATTGGCTACATATTATATGGAAAACTGACTGAAAAAATTTTTGCACCTGATGACCGTGTAACACCTGCTATATCTGAAAATGACGGCGTTGATTTTATACCTGTGAAAACATGGAAGGCTGTGCTGATACAGCTTCTGAATATTGCGGGAACAGGACCTATCTTCGGAGCTCTTATGGGAGCGTGCTTCGGACCTGTGGTGTTTTTGTGGATAGTGTTCGGAGCTATTCTCGGCGGTGCAGTGCATGACTATATGGTCGGAATGATCTCCGAGAGGAACAAGGGCGAATCTATTGCCCAGCTTTCAGGAAAGTACCTCGGAAAGCCTGCACTGTATATTATGCGTGCGTTTTCGGTGCTTTTGCTCCTGCTGACGGGAACAGTATTTGTAACCAGCCCTGCGGAGCTTATCGCAAACCTTACCCCGGAGGTGCTTTCAAGGGGCTTCTGGATAATAATTATTATCGTCTACTATCTGCTTGCCACACTTATGCCGCTAGATAAGATAATCGGCAGGTTTTATCCTGTGTTCGGAGTTATCCTCATAATCATGGCTGTGAGCATTGCAGGCGGAATGATTTTCCTTCCCAAGTATACAATTCCTGAAATACACCTTGAGGATCTTCACCCCGATAATCTTCCGATATGGCCTTTCATGTTTGTGACTGTAGCCTGCGGAGCAATCTCGGGCTTCCATGCTACGCAGTCGCCGATGATGTCCAAGTGCATTACCAATGAAAAAGATGGCAGAAAGGTCTTTTACGGGGCTATGATAATCGAATCTGTTATAGCTCTTGTATGGGCGGCGGCAGGTGTTGCGTTCTACGGCGGAACAGAGCTTCTGAATGAAGCGCTCACGAAAAACGGTCAGTCGGGAACAGTATATGAGATATGCAAAAATATGCTCGGAAGCGTAGGCGGAGTGCTTGCGATAATAGGAGTTGTTGTGTGTCCGATAACCTCGGGCGATACTGCATTCCGAAGCGCCAGACTAATCCTCTCCGAGTGGACAGGACTGAAGCAGAAGAAAATAAAAAACCGTCTTATCCTGACGATTCCGCTGCTTGGTGCAGGTGCTGCACTTACTCAGCTTGACTTCAATGTGCTGTGGAGATATTTCTCATGGAGCAACCAGACACTTGCGATGATATCTCTGTGGGTGGCGACCTCATACCTGCTAAAAAATGCGAAGAAGCATTTTTATTCGCTGCTGACGGCATTGCCTGCAACCTTTATGTCGGCAGTAAGTATGACCTATATACTCATGGCAAAGGAGGGCTTCCGCATTTCCTCGGCGGTTGCTTATCCCGTAGGTATAGCCTTTGCCTTGGTGCTTTTTGCAGTATATGTTTATGTAGTAAGCAAATACAGCCGAAATGGTATCCCAAAAGATAATTAAGGCAGAGAATTCGCTCTCTGTCTCTGCTTGTTGCAAAAGTTCTTTAAAAGGGGTCTGGGGCGATAGCCCCAGTGGGGCAAATGGGGCGAAGCCCCATCTCCACTCACTCCAGCCGAGTATGTCTGTACGAATGTACAGACCTGACGAGGCCTAGCTTCGCACTATCTTGCTCCGCGGTGCTCGCCGCACGGCTAATACGCGACGTAATTTTGCTTAAAGCTTTTCTTGCCTTGAACGCGGAAATAGTTAGTGCAGAATTAATATAGCTTTTTAGCCTGCACTAT
>DGRP01000133.1 GCA_002391065.1 Ruminococcus sp. UBA4385
CTGAGTCTGATCTTTACTGCCATTTATATTCACCTCCATATAGTGTTCTTAATATATCCAAGCGGGGAACCGCTACAGATCAGTTTAAGGGCGGCATATTTCCGCCGAGACCTTTAAGAAGAGCCTTTCTGTTCTTCTTAGCCTTTTTAGAGTGGAGCTTTCCGCCGATGCCGAACTTCTTCATCATCTGCTGCATCTGCTCAAACTGCTTTAGAAGCTGATTTACATCAGTAACGGTAGTACCGCTTCCTGCTGCAATTCTTCTCTTTCTCTTCGGGTCGATTATCGAGGGCTTTGCTCTCTCAGCCTTGGTCATCGAGTTTATCATAGCCTCGGTCTTTTTAAGCTGAGCCTCGCCCTGCTCCATCTGCTCGTCAGTTACCTTATTAGCGCCCGGGAGCATCTTTATCAGTGAGCCTACAGAGCCCATCTTGTGTATCTGCTGCATCTGAGCGAGCAGGTCATCAAGGTCGAAGCCTTTTTCCTGCATTTTGTCAGCAAGCTTCTGAGCTTCCTTCTCGTCAAAGGTCTGCTGAGCCTTCTCGATAAGGGTGAGCATATCGCCCATTCCCAGTATACGGGAGGCCATTCTCTCGGGGTGGAAGGGCTCAAACTCGTCAAGCTTTTCTCCCATACCAACGAACTTGATAGGCTTACCTGTTACCGCCAGCACGGACAGCGCCGCACCGCCACGGGTATCTGAATCAAGCTTAGTAAGTATAACCGAGTCAATTCCCAGCGCCTCATCAAACGCAGACGCTACCTTAACGGCGTCCTGACCGATCATAGCATCGACAACGAGCATTATCTCATTCGGCTCTGCAATCTTCTTGATGTCCTTGAGCTCATCCATAAGCTCCTCATCAATGTGCAGACGTCCTGCCGTATCTATGATAACAAGGTCATTACCGTAATCCTTAGCGTGCTTGAGACCCTCTTTTACTATCTTTCTGGGGTCGATCTGACCCATCTCAAAGACAGCTACCCCGGCTCTCTCTCCGACAGTTTTCAGCTGGTCAATAGCCGCAGGTCTGTAAACGTCGGCAGCTATCAGCAGAGGTCTCTTTCCGTCCTTTTTGAACATCTTTGCAAGCTTAGCCGCATGGGTAGTCTTACCGGAACCCTGCAGACCGCACATCATAACAACGCATGGCGGCTTGTTCGGGAAGTTTATCTTTGAGTTTGCCTCACCCATGAGCTTTATCAGCTCTTCATTAACTATCTTAATAACCTGCTGTCCGGGAGTAAGGCTCTGCAGTACCTCTTCACCGACGCTTCTCTCGGTAACACTGCTTATAAAATCCTTAACAACCTTATAGCTTACGTCTGCTTCAAGCAGAGCCATCTTGACCTCACGCATGGCCTCCTTAACGTCAGCCTCGGTCAGCTTACCTCTTGATTTAAGGCGCTTGAACACGCCGTTAAGCTTCTCTGAAAGTCCCTCAAAAGCCACAGCACAGGTCTCCTTTCATTATTTAATATCTCCCGAAAAATCAGGAGTGTTGTATTCTTCAAGCTTTTCATCGAGAGCTTCGAGCAAAACTATCGTTTTCTCTGCAATGCTTCTCGCATAATTTTTTCTCTGGCACTCTTCAAACACAGCAAGAGCCAGTCTCTTGAACTCCTTCAGCTCTTCAAGTCTTTGTCCGTCAAGCTTTGATATCCCAAGCTTTTCGTCATACTCGTCAAGTGCATCCGAGCCCTTCTTCACAGCATCATGTACACCCTGCCTTGAAATCCCAAGGTCATCTGCAATCTCGCCAAGTGACAGATCGTCATTATAATAAAGCTCCATGATCTGCCTTTGCTTATCTGTCAGGAGTGCTCCGTATATGTCAAGAAGAACGCTGTATCTGAGTTCCTTTGCCATTTTTCGCACCTCCGACTGCAAAATCCGACTAGCTGTAAAGTCATCAAACTTTACATAGTATACCACACAATTACTTATTTGTCAAGGGTTTTCCTCTCGTTTTTCGTTTTTCGTTCATTTTAACATAAACAGACCCCCGAACTGTCTGAAAAGTCAGCATCGGGGGTATAATTTCGGGTATCAGAAGCGGTTTTCGAGGAAAGCTACCGTCTTCTGGTCGTATTTTGTATCCTGAGCAGACATATCCTCGTCCAGCTGCCACAGTTTTGTAACCGCAAACACAGACGATACAAAAAACGGCTGGCTGTTCAGATATGCAAGTGGAATAACTGCAGGTGGACAGTCTGTTTTTGAACTGATTATTTTCACCTTTGCAAGCTTTGCGAGGTTTGCAACCGTCGCATACTGACCCTCAGGGAGGTTTGTAGCTGTATCACCCTTTGCAAGCTTTGCGAAAAAGCCCTTTGCCTGCGGAGAGTACGCCATAACAGGGAAGCTGTGCTTTTTGTACCAGTCAAACTCCTTGGTGTCCATGCAGACAACAGTCGGGTCGCCGATAGTTTCAGGGCTTGCGTGTGCAAGACTGTAGCTTATCTGGCTTACCCTGATAGGCTCAAGACCGTTTTTCTCAGCATATTTGTTAGCCTCTTCAATGCGCTTCGTAGTCCAGTTTGAAACACCTATAAAGTGTATTTTTCCCTCGTCGTAAAACTTATTAAGTGTAGTCATTATCTCGCTGACAGGTACAGAGGTATCATCTCTGTGAAGAAAATAAATGTCAGCATAATCAGTCTGCAATGCCTTTAAGCTCTCGTTCAGATCATACTCGATCTCAGCGTATGAAAGCCTTCCGATGTCCATGCTCTCCATATCGGGGTGACCGCCCTTTGTGCAGAGAAGAATCTCCGAACGGTTTCCTCTTTCCTTCATCCAGCGCCCGATAACGCTTTCGCTTGCCCCGTGACCGCCTTCAAGCCACTCACAGTAAACTCTTGCGGTATCTATACATCTTCCGCCAAGCTCAAAGTATCTGTCCATAAGGCCGAAATAGGTCTCGTCATTATCATTATTTTCAAAGCCTGCCGTTCCGAATGAGAGTGCGGGCAGCAGGGCAGAATATTTATCATTTTTAAGCTCATAAGTAAGCATATTGTCACTCCTTCAAATAGATACACAATTATTATAACATAGTCGCAAAGGCTAATATAACAATATTTTGTAAATTTTTCATTGTAATTCATAAATGTATTCGGTTGACTAATCCTTGCAATAGTGTTATAATAAATGCTGTAGTATTTTTTCAGCTATTGAACAGAACGGAGGCGTTTTTATGTTTGATTCAAAAAGAGTCAATGATATAATGAACAGGTTTATAGACGACGGCACTGAAACAGGTGCGGCAGCTGTTGTTATGAAAAACGGAGAGGAACTCTACCGCTATAGCTGCGGTCTTGCTGATGTGGAAAAAGGAAGAGCCTTCCGTGAGGACACTATCTGCAAGGCATTTTCCTGCTCAAAGGTTATCACAGGCACTGCTGCAATGCAGCTTCTGGAGCGTGGCCTTATTGAACTTGACAACAGGCTCGAATGGTATATCCCCGAGTTTGCCGATGCTGCATTTATAGAGAACGGAAAGCGTATTCCTGTTTCAAGGGCGATTACTATCAGAGACCTGCTTGATATGACCTCGGGAATTGCATACCCCGGTGACGGCCGTGAGGGCGGTCAGGAAATATCAGATGTCTGGGGAGAGCTTGATGCAAGCACTAAGGCAGGCAGGCAGATGAGCACTCTCGAATTTGCACATAAGGCAGGCAAGTGCGCTGTTATGTATGATGCAGGAGAGCAGTGGAGCTATGGCTCTTCAGCTGATATTTTTGCAGCTGTAGTTGAGAAAGTCACAGGAAAGCGCTACGGAGAGTACCTCAGGGAAAACATTTTTGACCCCCTTGGAATGGCTGATACAGCCTTCTATTGCCCGAAGGACAAGCTTGACAGGCTTGCAGTTCTTTATGACGGGGCAGGGGAGAGCAGAAAGGTGCTTGACTGGGTAAATCTCTGCATTTATGATTATACCGAAGAGCCTGCATTCCAGTCGGGCGGAGCAGGCATTTTCACAACTGCCGAGGACCTTGCAAAGCTTGGAGCTGCACTTTCAAACGGCTCGTATAAGGGTGTGGGAGTGCTTGGAAGAAAGACTGTTGATTTTATGCGTATGAATGCGCTGACTAAAGAGCAGAAGCGTACCTTTGACTGGGATTCGTGCAGAGGTTACGGCTATGCAAATTTCGTAAGGACACTTGAAGATCCTAACAAGGCAAGCCTTATCGCTTCAAAGGGAAGCTTTGGCTGGGACGGCTGGACAGGTACATATATCCTTATCGACCCTGATGAAAAGCTTTCGACTGTAGTGTTTGTACAGCGTGCAGGTGCAGGCACAACATCGCTTTCAAAGGCGGTAGTCAACGCAGTATACTCAATGATATAAGGTGGTAATTTGAGGTTAAGAAGAAAACGCCGTTTTGTGCGGTGCCCCGAATGCAACAGCAAGATATTTGCAGACCGTGAGGTCTGCCCGGGCTGCGGCAGGATAATGCGGACACCGAAAAAGCGGCGCAGTAAAAAAGTAACGGCACTTATCATAGGGCTCGTTGCTGCGATAGTTGTTACGGCAGGTGTACTGAGTGCCAGATACATAATAAAGCTTAAAACCGAGATTTCTCTGGACGTTCACCTTAAAGCCGACAAGGCTCTGTCGGCTGTGACCGATGAGGAAGGCTTCGTGCGTCAGAGCATTGAAAACAGGAAAAAGCTTGTTGAGGCTGAGCTTAAAAGGCTCACAGATGACGGACTGATAGAGGCTCATGTATTCAGCGAGGAAAGTCAGGCTTTTGAGTTCACCTACGGAGACGGCTCATACGGTGCTGTTATGATAAGCTCATTTGACAAGGCGCTTTCGGGGGCTGACAAGGGTTATGCAGTGCTTGATGACAAGGGCGACCTTGTAATTAACGATCGCCTTGATGAGACTGCCCGTGCAAATGCAGAGAGCCTTGGTCTTAATGCAAAGGTGTTTGGTTTTTATACCGATAAGAGCCTTGAGCAATGGGTGCGAAAGCGCACTGAGATATGGAATGCAAACGGTATGAAAACAGAGCTTGATACAGCCGTTACAATGAAGGAGCTTGAAAGCGCTCTTAAAAGTGCGGATATGCTTTTTCTTGAAGGGCATGGTTTTACTTACAAAAAGCAGGCATCGCTCTGCTTTGGTGAGAAAGTTACAGAGGACAGTCTGAAGAAGTATTCAAGGGAGCTTCGTTCGGGGCAGCTTTTTGAGCTGATAATGCCGAATGCAAAGTACTATTGTGCTCGCTCTCAGTTTTTCAAAACGCAGTACTCAAAGGACGAGCTGTCAGGGAAAACTATGTTTATTAATGCCTGCCGTTCAGCTGACGGAGATGGTTTAAGCAAAGCAATGAGAGAGCTTGGAGTAAAGCGTTTAGTTTCAGTGAACGGAGACATCTATTCCTACTATTCTGCCGAGGTTGAAGATGCATTTGTGTACTCGCTTCTTTGCGGAGATACCTGTCAGGAGGCGCTTGACTATGCACTGAGCGTTTACGGTGCAGACGACCTTATCTGGGCAAGAGATTATGAGGACACTCCCGATGTGAGCCGAAAGCTTACGGCGGGGAAGCTCATGATCATAACGGGCGGAGAACATACTTTAAAATAAAAAAGAGTCGGCTGTGCCGACTCTTTCAGCTTGTTGCAAAAGTTCTTTTAAAAGGGGTCTGGGGCGATAGCCCCGGTGGGGCAAATGGGGCGAAGCCCCTTTCTCCCCCAACAAGCCGAGGCTGTCTGGACGAATGTACAGACCTGACGAGGCCT
>DGRP01000062.1 GCA_002391065.1 Ruminococcus sp. UBA4385
AGCTGCCAGCCGTTGAAAGCATCAAGCAGATTGATATATCCCGGCTTTCCGTTGAGGACTTCGATCGGCAGATCCTTTCCATCCTCCATAAAAACTCTTGACGGCTTCTGATTAGGGTTGCAGCCGTACTTTAAAAGCATTTCGTTTGCCATAGTTATGACCTCCTGATTATCAGCTCATCATTTCTGAGCATTTTCTTCACAGTATTTCTCGAATTGTTCTTTTGTGCCGTTAAACACATTCATATCTATACACTTTTCGTCACCGTCGTAGCCATCAAGCTCAGCTGTATCCGAATACTGCCAGATATCCCAGCTGTCAGCTTTTGCAAACGGAACATAGACCTGTCTTGTCCATGTGCTGTAGTTTTCAAACTCAGTATCTTCGATATAAGCGCTGAATGCCTTGCCTGTGGTATATATAACAGGCTTAACACCATAGTGTTGTTCAAGCTTATCAGCCATAGAACGGAGCTCTTTCTGTACCTTTTCTTTGTTTGGCGGATCATCAAAATAGCTGCCGTAAAATTCAAGGTCTATCGCCGGCGGCAGAGCCTTGTCCGACACAGGTACAGTATCAATAAAATGCTCGGCCTGTTCAGCACCGCTGCTGTCAAAACTGAAAAAGTGGTAAGCACCTGATATTACTCCGGCTTTTCTCGACTTTTCAAAGTTGTAAGAAAACCTCTCGTCTGTCCAACTGCTGCCCTCGGTAGCCTTGATGTAAGCAAAGCTTATATCCTGTTTGCTCAGCTTATCCCAGTCGATCGTTCCCTGATAGGAGGAAACATCAACTCCTCTTACTTCATAGCCTGAAACAAACAGTTCATTAGGGTGCAGCACTTTTGCAAGTATCAGACCGCATACCGCTGCACCTGCTGCAAGAGCAGCACCGACAGATATTAGTGTGACTTTAAGCGGCTTTTTCATCTTAAACCTTCTGATACTTATTAACGACCTTAGTAACAGCCTTGCCGCTCTCGATATCAATATATCTTACAAAAAGAGACACCTTGTTATCCTCGTTAAGAGCGTTCCAGAGCTTCTCAGTGAACTCATCTATGCTGTCGGGAACGGTGATCTTCTCAGGCTCGCCCTCAAAGCTCGGCAGGGGAGAGCCGTCACCCATATAGGTGTGGATAAAGTGTCCGATACCGTTAAGTGGCTCGCTGTATGCGTAGGTAAATCTTTCTACGCAGTCAGGATTGCCGTCAGCCGACTTGATTATGTTCATAGCATAGTTATATTTGCCGTTATCAACGTGCATGATACCCGAGATACGTGGAGTGTAGTTCGGAGCATCGTCCTCATAAACTCTTGTTCTGAGGGACTGCTCAAAGGTCTGCTGCTTGTCCATAAGCTCGTAAATGGTATCTGTCTGGTCGCCGTTAGTAACTATAGTCTTGTTTCCGAGCACACGAACAGGTGAATAAATGATAAGGTGCGGATCACTGAGCTTAGAAGGGTCAGCCGCCTCGGTCTTTATGCCGTCTTCGGTCTCGGTGAACACTCTGTTTCTGGAGTTTACGCTTCTGCCCATAATGAAGTATGCTGTTACAGCACTTTTTCCGTCAGGGCTCTTTCCGATGATGATACCTCTTCCGGGGTATGCGTTTGCTTTGAGCTGTTCATAAATATCAAGAGTTTTCATAGTTATGACCTCCATAATAATTATAGATCGACAAATGCCTTGCCGTCTTTTATTGTTATTCTGTCCTCACAGAAAAGAGATACTGCCTTTGGCAGGAGCTTCCACTCAACATTCTCCATGATCTTTCTTTGCAGTGTTTCTGGAGTATCGTTGTTAGCAACGTCAACAGCTCCCTGTAAAATGATAGCGCCTGCATCAGCCTCTTCATTTACAAAGTGGATAGTTGCACCCGATACCTTGACACCGTATTCAAGAGCTTTCTCGTGAACTTTAAGTCCATAGAAGCCCTCACCGCAGAAGCTTGGAATAAGAGCAGGGTGAACATTGATGATCTTATAGCTGTAGGCTTCGGTCACGCACTTATCAAGTATAGTCATGAAGCCTGCAAGCACAACAAGATCGGCCTTCTGTCTATTTAGCTCGGCAAGTATAGCCTCGCTGTAGGTCTTGCTGTCGGAATATTCCTTCCTTGCAATAACCACAGAGGGTATGCCTGCTTTAGCTGCTCTTTCCAGAGCATAAGCTCCCTCTTTAGAGGATATAACACAGCTTATCCTGCCGCCCTTTATCTCGCCCCTGTTCTGAGCATCAATAAGTGCCTGCAGATTAGTTCCGCCGCCCGAAACGAGCACACAGATGTTTTTCATATCAATCCTCCGTATCAGCAGATGATAACGCCCTCGTCGCTTTCAACGAGCTCACCGAGAACATAAGCTTCCTCGCCTGCTGCTTTAAGTGCGGCGATAGCCTTGTCAGCGTCAGCCTTATCAACAACAACAGTCATACCAACGCCCATGTTATAGGTGTTGAACATATCTCTCTCGGGAATATTGCCTGTTTTGGCAATTACATCAAACACAGGAAGCACCTGTACAGCAGACCTTTCAATCTTAGCAGAAAGTCCCTCGGGCAGAGCTCTCGGGATATTCTCATAGAAACCGCCGCCTGTGATATGAGAGATCGACTTAACAGTTACGCTGTCGATAAGTGACATTATAGCCTTTACATATATTCTTGTCGGTGTCAGCAGTGTTTCACCAAGTGTCTGTCCGAGCTCATCATAGTGAACAGCTACAGATTTCTCATTAAGATCAAACACACTTCTGATAAGAGAGAAGCCGTTTGAATGAATACCGCTTGACTTGATAGCGATCATAACATCGCCTGCTTTCTGAGCTGAGGGGTCAAGTATCTTAGCTTTATCCACAACACCTACAGAGAAACCGGCGAGGTCATACTCATCATCAGGCATAAGATTCGGGTGCTCGGCAGTTTCACCGCCTATAAGGGCGCAGCCTGCCTGAACACAGCCCTCGGCAACGCCTGAAACTATCTTTGCGATCTTTTCGGGGTAATTCTTTCCGCAGGCGATATAGTCTAGGAAGAACTGAGGCTTTGCACCGCAGCAGATAATGTCATTTACGCACATGGCAACGCAGTCGATACCTACTGTATCGTGCTTGTCCATAATGAAAGCAAGCTTTATCTTAGTACCAACACCGTCGGTGCCTGAAACAAGAACAGGTCTGGAGATACCTGTCAGATCGAGCTCATACAGTCCGCCGAAGCCGCCTATACTGCCGATAGCTCCTGCGTTCATAGTTCTTGCGACGTGCTGCTTCATAAGCTCTACGGCTTTGTAGCCGGCAGTTACGTCAACACCTGCTTTTTTATAGCTTTCTGAAAAGCTTTTGTTATTCATAAAAACAATCCTTTCGGGTTTTATTCTTTTCCTGTCCAGCAGTATGAGCAAAGCTTGCACTCAGGAATGCCGACTGCCTGAACAGTGCCCGGGTATGACTGAAATTCAAGGGAAGTAAGCTTCAGCCTTCTGCATATCTCATCACGAAGCATTCTTCCTCTTTCAGTATTTGAATCTGAGTATTCAGCGATATATTTAACACCCTCTGAACCCTCTTTTTCATCAATTATCTGTCTTGCGATAAGCTCAAGCTCAGATGTGCTTCTTGAGAAGTTCAGATACTTACAGCCGTACATGATCGGCGGACAGGCCGAACGCATATGTACCTCTTTTGCGCCGTTTTCATAAAGGAACTCAACAGTCTCGCGCATCTGAGTGCCTCTGACGATACTGTCATCAACAAAGAGCAGTTTTTTGCCTTCGATCAGGTCATGTACAGGAATAAGCTTCATTTTAGCGACTCTGTTTCTCATCGACTGATTGGTAGGCATAAAGCTTCTCGGCCATGTAGGAGTATACTTTATAAAAGGTCTGGCAAAAGGAATACCGCTTTTATTGGCATAGCCTATAGCATGAGGTGTTCCCGAATCAGGCACTCCGCAGACATAGTCAACATCAGGGAGCTTTCCGTTTTTCATATCGGTCTCAGCCATGATCTCACCGTTTTTGGTTCTCATGACCTCGACATTCACGCCCTCATATCTTGCATTTGGATAGCCGTAATATGTCCACAGGAAGGTACATATCTTAGTATCATCAGTACCCTCCGAAATAGTTGTACAGGCATCTTTGGTGAGCTCTACGATCTCAGCGGTTTTAAGCTCTTTATAGGTGCTATATCCAAGCTTCTGAAAAGCAAACGACTCAAATGAGAAGCAGAATCCGTCAGACCTTTTTCCGATGATGATCGGAAGTCTGCCATACTTGTCTCTTGCACAGATGATAGAATTCTCTCTCATGATAACAAGCGACATAGTGCCCTCTATCTTATCCTGAGCGTATCTTATGCCGTCAACGAAGTTATCCTTCTGAGCGATAAGAGCGCCGATGAGCCCTGCGGAGTTGATAGCACCGCTGCTCATAGTTTCAAAGTTAGAACAGCCGTTTTGCAGCAGCTCGTCAGAAAGCTCCTTAGCGTTTCTGATGATACCGATAGAGCAAATAGCATAGAGACCAAGCTTAGACCTTACCATTATAGGCTGAGGGTCAGTATCGCTGATACAGCCTATACAGATGTTTCCCCTCATGCTTTCAATATCTTTATCAAGCTTTGTTCTGAAAGGGGAGTTCTCAATGCTGTGAATATTTCTCTGATAGCCCAGCTCGGGAGAATAAGAGGTCATGCCTCCTCTTCTTGTTCCGAGATGTGAATGATAATCAGTTCCGAAGAAAACGTCCTGTATACAGTCGTTAGACGAAACTGCGCCGAAAAAACCGCCCATGAATTATTCTCCCATTACTCTCTTGATCATTTCCTGGTAAGCTTCCTCTACGCCGCCGAGGTCTCTTCTGAATCTGTCCTTATCAAGCTTCTCGTGAGTTGTTGAATCCCAGAAACGGCAGGTATCGGGTGAAATCTCATCAGCAAGAAGGATCTGTCCGTGGAATCTTCCGAACTCGATCTTAAAGTCAATAAGGTCAATATTGATGTTCTTGAAGAACTTGACCATAAACTCATTTACCTTGAATGCATACTCAGCGATCTTGTCAAGCTCTTCCTTAGTGGCAATACCAAGTGCAAGAGCATAGTAGTCATTGATGAACGGATCACCGAGATCATCGTTCTTATAGCTGAATTCAAGAATAGGAGTGAGAAGCTTGGTGCCCTCTTCAACGCCCATTCTCTTCGAGAAGCTTCCTGCAGCAACATTTCTGATGATAACTTCGAGCTGAACTATCTCAACCTTTTTAACGACAGTCTCCCTGTCAGAGATCTCCTCAACAAGGTGAGTAGGAACGCCCTCTTTTTCAAGAAGCTTGAACATATAGTTTGTCATCTTGTTGTTGATAACGCCCTTGCCTGCAATTGTGCCCTTCTTCTCGCCGTTGAATGCGGTAGCATCGTCCTTATAGTCAACGATAACGAGATCCGGATCGTTAGTTGCGAATACCTTCTTTGCCTTTCCTTCGTAGAGCTGCTCGCCCTTGATTACATCTGCCATGATAAATTCCTCCTAAATATGTTTTCTGAACCTTTGCTCAGTATTTAACTTAAAGTAATTCGATCTGCTTCTGAAGAGCCTTGTCCTTTGCAATGACACCTTCAAGCATTTGCTGCTTAGCTTTTTCAAGCTTGGTAGCCAGCACCTCGTCCGAGAGTGCAAGTATCTGAATAGCCAGAATAGCTGCATTTTTTGCACCGTCAACAGCAACTGTAGCAACAGGGATACCGCTTGGCATCATAACCGTAGCGAGAAGTGCATCAAGTCCGTCGAGGTTTGAGCTCTTGCACGGTATACCTATAACAGGGAGCGTTGTATGTCCTGCGATGACGCCTGCAAGATGTGCTGCCATGCCAGCGGCGCAGATAATAACTCCGAAGCCGTTTTCCTTTGCTTTGTCAGCAAACTCAGCCGCAAGAGACGGAGATCTGTGAGCTGACATTACATGGCACTCAAACTCCACACCGTAAGCCTTGAGCTCTTCAAGAGCCTTTTTTACAACGGGAAAATCGCTGTCCGAACCCATGATGACTGCAACTTTTTTCATTTTATATCAATCCTTTTCTAAATAATTAGCTGTATGTTGTCTGCTTCGTCTGAAATTCTTCCAGCAGTGAATATGCTTATCTGTAAACAGATACTTGACCGTTACAAGATAGCATATCATAAAAGCAGATCTTGCTGCGATCTCAAAAAGCATATCCAAGCTTGTATTATCGTCCAGCGCCAAAGCGATCAGAGGTATGATCTTATAACAATCTGCGATAAAAATAGCTGTAGAGAATAGTGTAGCTGCGCAAAAAGAATAGAACCCGATATCCAGATCTTTTGCCAGGGTATAAATACAAACCATCATCAGAGAAAGGATAATAATGATAACAGCAGCTGACATAATGCCGGTCGATGCTATATGCAAAAGAAGCGCTGCTATATCAAGAGCTGACACTATCCTGAGCTTTTTTAGACCGACCGCTGACATTTTGTCATATTCAAGCTGTTTCTTTTCGATCTGCTCTGAATCAAAGCTGTTATCCCACATAAAGCTACTCCGTTCATATCTATCTGGTAGTGTTATAACAAAAAAACTGCAACTATAGTGTTGCAGTTTGGTTTTTACGCACTTTTACCGTATGAGAATGCATAAAATCAAGACAGTTTCCGTATACATTGCGGATCCTGCCAAGTGAATATGAATCTGACATTTCAAATACTGTCAAAGCCATAGCCTTCTCCTCGATCGTGAGTGTAATCAGTCCGCCGTCTGAGACGACGTTTCCACATCTACTATTTTACAATATTTGCTCTTAAATTTCAACACCTTTTCATATAAAATTTACATCAATTAATATTGAATTTATTGTGAAATTTAACAACTTGTCAACAGCTACACTAATCCTCTGTAAAAATTAGGCTGAGAGTCAGTTCCGTTTACCATTCCCGAGACCATATCATTTATCTGCCCGAGGTCTCGTGCTTTCTCGGCTTTGCTGATAAGACTGCGTCTTTCTTCGTTTGAAAGCTTTGCAAAGCAGCCGTAAGCATAAGGGTTCTGAGCCATACACATTGACAGCCCGAGAGGAAGCTCTTCTCCCTGAGAATATCTTCGCTTTTTCATTGTATCACCTCGCTTGATAATATTATTTCCCGGGAAATCTTTTTAATTCTTTCCGTGATTGACATAAATCCCGCATTGTGATATAATTTCTTTGATAATACTGTCAAAGGTGAATAAAATGGATAATCTTTCAAATATCGGAACGATAAAAGATATACTTAGCCGTCACGGCTTTACTTTTTCGAAATCGCTGGGGCAGAACTTTCTTGTCAATCCCTCTGTCTGCCCGAGAATAGCGGAAATGGGCAATGCAAGAGAGGGCTTCGGTGTGATAGAGATAGGCACGGGAATAGGAGTTCTTACGAATGAACTTGCAAAGCGTGCTGATAAGGTTGTTGCTGTTGAGATTGATACAAGGCTTATGCCTGTGCTTGAAGAAACTCTGTCCGAGCATGATAATATAAAGATCATAAATGATGATGTTCTGAAGGTAGACCTAAAAAAGCTGATTGCTGATGAATTTCAAGGGCTTGATGTTGCAGTATGTGCAAATTTGCCGTATTATATCACATCGCCGATTATAATGTCGCTGTTAGAGCAAAGGCTTCCTATAAAGTCGATAACTGTCATGGTACAAAAGGAGGCAGCTTCAAGGCTTTGCGCTAAGCTCGGAACAAGGGAAGCGGGTGCTGTCACAGTCGCTGTAAGGTACTACAGTGAGCCGAAGGTGCTGTTTAACGTATCAAGGGGCAGCTTTATGCCTGCACCGAATGTGGACAGTTGTGTTATAAGGCTGGATATTAAAGAGAACACTCCCGAGGGCGTTACCGATGAAGCATTCTTTTTCAAAACTGTAAGAGCTGCATTTTCTCAGAGAAGAAAGACTCTGGTGAACTCTGCTGCATCTGGCTTATCGGTCGATAAGGGGCTTGTTTCCAAGGCTCTGGAGGATAGTGGCCTTTCCCTTACCGTCCGCCCCGAGCAGCTTACAATGGAGCAGTTCGCTGCATTTTCAGAGAGCTTGAAAAGCCTGATTTAACTGTACGATAATTTGTACTAAAATATTTTTATTACAGATACTCTTTGCGACATCTTTCGCTTGCTGCTGCTGTTAGAATGGAAATTACCAACCGTTCTGACAGCGTTTTCTGAACGGTAGCAGTATATGAAAGAAAGGTCGTATAAAAATGCAGACAGAAGGTCAGATGTTAAAATTCAGAAATGACAGGATAGCCCGATTCGGAAGCTCCTTTGCTGTTTTTCTTGCAGCCTTTACAGCGTCGTTCGGAAAGCTTATTGGGTTTCCGTCATCGGTTAATGTGGCTCTTGCAGCTGTTTCTGAGGGACACATTATTTCCGCTTTTATGGGAAGTGCTCTATCTTACCTGATTTCGGGAAGTCTTACAGACGGTATAGTGCAGCTTACTTCGATTCTTGCAATTGCAGCAGTTCGGATTTTCTATCCTCAGGGTCAGCGGCGTGAGCCGTTCTTTGATGCGGCACTGTCTACAGGAGCAATGCTTTTGTTTGGCTGCGTAATGTCCCTTGCAATGCCATCCGATACATATACAGCCTCGCTCAGAATGATAAACGCTCTGATGTGCGGCTGTATTGTTTTTGTGGCATCAACAGTCAGGGACAGAAGCATAAGAAGCGGTGCTGTAGACATTTCAGGGCTGAACGGGATCTTTATAGCAATTCTATATATTATGGCTGTGTCATCATTAACTGCATTGCCTGTTCCGATACTGAACGCAGGAAGAATAATCGGAACAGCTTGTCTGCTCTTGTCTGTAAAGCGCTTTCGCAATATAGGCGGAGCAGTAGTGGGCTCGCTGACAGCCTGCGGAGTAATATTATCAACACCTTCGCTTGCTCAGAATACACTTCTTTTAGCAACCTCCGGTCTTATCTGCGGAGCGTTTATAAGATTTGGTTCTCTGCTTACTGCGCTTGTATTTCTGATTTCTTCGCTTGTCAGCCTTGTGGCAATTGGCGTAAACGGTGATACCTTCACAATGTTTGCTGATCTTGTTGTAGGAGCACTCTTGTTTATCTCTGTTCCGCAGTCGGCAGTGAAGGCGCTGTTAAGACGTGTTGTCGGTATTGAGGGTGCGGCAAATGTGGCAGGGCAGTCAACCTCAGCGAAGCTGTCAATTGCTTCCAGAACACTGTCATCTATCAGAACACAGCTAACTCTTGTTACAGATGCTATAGACAGACGTTCAAGAGAGGACAAGCTTTCTTCCAGAGTAAAGGCGGCTGTTTGTTCGGACTGTGAAATGTATGAGTACTGCCACCTGAAAAACAAAGCGCCCGAAGATGCTTTCAAGGCTCTTGATAAGACTGCAAATACATACAATTCTGTCAGTATCCTTGATATTACAAACCGATTGCCCGATTGTATAAGAAAGGCTTATATGCACCATTCGTACAACCTTATACATGAGCAGATGCTTGGTGAAAAAGCCGAGCTTCTTCGTGTACGTGAAATGCGTGAGCTTTTATCTCAGCAGCTATCCTCAATGGAAGGAATGCTTGCAGACCTTTCGTTCAGAGTAGGCAGTGTCAGAAGTGTAGATTCGGGACTTTCGGCAGCTGTCAGAGATCATTTTAATGATCTTGGCTATCCAAATGTCAAAGCCAGTGTATATGTGGACAGCAGCTATATCAGGTGTGTTGATGTGTATCTTACTGCAAAGTTCAAGGGTGATCTTGTTAAGCTGACGGCAACACTTTCGGATATTGCCGACTGTGACCTCTCTCTGCCCGCTATAACCGAATATGACGGAATGACACGAATGAGCTTCTGTGAAGAGCCTGAGTTTGAACTTGAAGTTAAAAGCTACTGTGCTTCCTCCGGGGAAGAATATTCAGGTGATAGCTTTGAGCTTTTTTCTGATACCCCGTACAGAAAATATATAGTTCTGTCAGACGGAATGGGAACGGGAAAGAGAGCAAGACTTGACTCCATGTTTTCGGTCAGTCTTGTTACACGCCTTATAAGCTCGGGAATGTCAATGGAGACTGCTCACGGACTTATCAACTCACTTTTAAGAGTGAAGGGATGGGAGGAATCGTTCGCAACGCTTGATATAGTTCGCTTTGACCTTTCAGCGGTCAGTGCAAGATTTCTCAAAGCAGGTGCGGCAAAAAGTCTTCTTTGCCGTGACGGCGGTGCAGGAGCAATAGGCGGACAAGCCTTTCCTCCGGGTATACTCAATGAGTGTCCTCCTTCGCTGACTGAGGTTAAGCTTTTTGAAGGCGATACTGTTATAGTTTTCTCCGACGGAGTATCGGAGGCAGCTGCTGCAAAGCTTGCTTCCAATGAAGGTGATGAGCTTGTACCGCTTGATGAACTGGTCAGAAAAATCGGAATAAATGCTGCTGTGAAAGCTCCCGGAGAACGCCGTGATGACGTCACTGTGATAGGCGCCAGACTGATTAGACGGTGAATACTTTAAATACTGGAAAATAACACCATTTATTATTGTGAAAAATATACAAACCGGTATGTTGAAATCTGTGAGAATATGAAAATAAGTACTAAAACTATTGCAAAAAATTAAAAAAAAGATTACAATATAAATGTGGGATAGTGTATATGCCGCAAATAAACAAATAAGGAGGCTGACCTATGATAGATATCGTTCCCAAGGATTATGAACTTCCGCTTTATTTATTCCACAATGGCACCAATTACGAAACATATAGATTTCTTGGCTGCCATAAAGGAAATAAAGACGGAGCAGACGGATACTACTTCAGGGTCTGGGCTGCTCATGCAAGCGGAGTTTCTCTGGTAGGGGATTTCAATAACTGGGATGAAAGCGCAAATAAAATGGAACTGCTCGGCAATTCCGAGATATGGGAGTGCTTTGTTCCCGGGCTTAAAACGTTTGATACATATAAGTACTGCGTTTACGGCTGTGACCGCAAGACCCACTATAAATGCGACCCTTATGGAACACACATGGAGGTTGCACCTGATACAGGCTCTAAGATTTTTGATATCGACGGTTATCAGTGGGCAGACAAGCAATGGCAGAAAGATAAAGAGAAGAAGGACATTTACAACAGTCCTATGAATATATATGAGGTACACCTCAATTCGTGGAAGACCTGTACTGACGGTAAGTATTATTCTTACTCACGCTTTGCAGAGACGATCATTCCTTATATTAAGGATATGGGTTATACTCATATTGAGTTTATGCCTTTGGCAGAATTTCCTTTTGACGGCTCCTGGGGCTATCAGGGAATAGGATATTATGCACCTTCTTCAAGATTCGGTACTCCTCATGAGTTCATGAAGATGATCGATATGTTCCATCAGGCAGGTGTAGGTGTTATCCTTGACTGGGTACCTGCTCATTTTCCGAGAGACGAGGCAGGTCTGTTTGAGTTTGACGGCGGACCTTCCTATGAGTACTCTGACAGGAAAAAGGCAGATCACCTTACATGGGGAACAAGAGTGTTTGATTACTCTAAGGGAGAGGTAAAGTCTTTCCTCATTTCAAATGCTCTTTACTGGCTTGAGAAATACCATATTGACGGACTTAGAGTTGATGCTGTTGCATCTATGCTCTATCTTGATTATGACAGAAGAGACGGTGAGTGGACTCCTAATAAGTACGGCGGAAAGGAAAACCTTGAAGCTGTTGACTTCTTCAGAGACCTTAATACCGCTGTATTTGCCAGAAATCCGAAGGCTCTTATGATCGCTGAGGAGTCAACTGCATGGCCTATGGTAACTAAGCCTGCATCTGACGGCGGACTTGGCTTCAATTTCAAGTGGAACATGGGCTGGA
>DGRP01000125.1 GCA_002391065.1 Ruminococcus sp. UBA4385
ATTCGCCGAGCTTTGCTCTCAGAGTTCGGATATGCACATCAAGGGTACGCCCTGTGCTTTCCTGCCCCCATATCCTATCAATGAGATAGTCACGGGTAAAAGCCTTTCCGGGGCTGCCTATCAGTGTTTTCAGCAGTTCAAATTCCTTGTATGTTAGCTCTGTATGCTTACCCGATATGAACACCTTTCGGGTATCCTCGTTCAGCAGTATTTCTGCAAAACGGTATTCATTACTCTGATTTTTCCCTCTCAGCCTTGCCTTCACACGGCTGACAAGCTCCATAACACCAAATGGCTTGCACAAATAATCATCGGCACCGAGGTCAAGCCCTTTCACACGGTCAAGCTCGGTTGTCTTTGCCGAGATAATAATGACGGGTATATTTTCCGTCATTGGGTCATCACGCAGTTTTTTAAGTATTGTCAGACCGTCGTCGCCCGGCAGCATAATGTCAAGCAGAATAAGGTCGGGAACAGCTTTGGTTATCGCATTATAAAAATCTTTGGAGCTTGCAAAGCATTCGGTATCATAGCCGCTGTTTTTCATTGCGAACGCTTCAAGCTCACGGATATTATCATCATCTTCAACGATGTATATTAGCATATAATCACACTCCTGATACTATCATTATAGCAGGTCAATGTTAATTTGAACAGTACCGAAAGGTTAAACCAATGTTAAATAGGCTTAAATACGTTTTGTTAAGGCAACACCGCACAACCCGCGGCTGACGCCTCTACACGGTGTTACATTTAGAAAAAACGGAGGTATCGTAAAATGAAAGACGAAATGCTTACTTTGACTGCTGAATGGGACAAGACCTTCCCGAAATCCGACGGTGAAAGCGGCAGACAGCCCGACAAGAAAAATGATCGCAAGTGATAACAGCATAAAAATACCTCCAACAAAACAAAAAAGCCGACAACTATTGCGTAAATCGCAGAAGTCATCAGCTTATGATAAGCGGTTTCGGTTTCCCGTGGGAGAGCATCATTCCCGTATGAAATTTTCTGTTATTATTAATCACCGCAAAAGGGATTTGTCAATAGCAGTTTTCATATTGCACCTCACTTTTCAGCCTTGATGTTCTCTTTAGCGGTCTGTGTGCCTTCGGGCGAGGTATCTGCATTTCGTACCAGCCGCCGCCCCTGTAAACATGGCGAGTGCCGCCCTCAACAAGGATAAAGCCGTCATTTACAGAGCCCGATGACACTGTGCTGCTTTGTTCAAAGCTATGGTTCTGAGCGCTCTGAGCTGTATTGCGCTTTGCCACAGGAGCATTGTTCCAGCCCTCAGAGGAGAAGCCTGTGCCGCTGCTGCTTTCTCTGAGAGCAAAGAACATCACCACACCTATAACAATCGCACAGCCGAGCCATATCATCGGCTTTGCCGAGAATCCCCTGCCCTTTTGTGTAAGCTCCGAGAGAGTGTATCCCACAAGCACAAAGAAGAGAAGCATAGCAAGGTTTTGCAGTATGATGAGCCATTTTGCCGTACTGTAGTCAAGGAATGCGAAGTGCGTTCTGAAAAAGATGTAGTTTACTATATCGCTCTTTATAAACAGCCACAGACCCACACCCGAAGCACCTGTCAGTGCTGCATAGAAGATTATCCTGCCTGTGCCTTTGAGCTTTGCAGTCATAGCTTTAAGGTGCAGTCCGACATGGATACCCATAAGGATAAACGACCAGTGCGACATAGCAAGGTGAAGCTCTCTTGCGGTCATCACATTGATAAGACCGTACATAAACGGCACTGCGTGACCGCTCATTGACATTCCGCTGAGAGCTGTCAATGCTATTGATACAAGCATCAGCGAGTTCACTGCCGTCATAGTAATGCGGTAGGGCGAATACTTCCCCTTGAACACCGTTTTATACCATTTGCGGTTAAGTATATGATGAAGTATCAGCGTTACCGTCATGCCTATACCCAGCCATTCGTGCAGCACATCGCCTGTCACCTGAAAAGCCATTAAAAACAGCAAAAGGACTGTCAGCACCGCATCTACTATCCTTTTTATCATGTTTGTAGTCTTTGCCTGCATGGCAGTCCCTCACTTTCGTTTATTTCATTTCCTTTTCCCAGGAGCGCATCAGCCGTCAGACTGCCGCCGAAGGTTCAGTCGTTGCCCCAAGTGTCCATGTGGGCTTATCGCCGTTCATAGCACCAACGATCGTCACAGGTGTGGGGTAAAGTGCCAGCTTTGTATCAATGCTTTTTTCATAAATATCACTCCTGCAGTCTATTCTGACATCGTGTCATTATAGACATTATAGCACCATTCTGACACAGCGTCAATATATATTTCCAAAATTTATGATTTTTGGCGTTATCAACAAATCAAAAGAGTTGTAATAGGGCACATTAAACAGAAGGGTATGCCTTGAAAGTGTCTGACGCCCTGATAACTTTACAGCCTAAAAAAACAGACAAGGCTTACTGAACTGTCTGTTTGATTCCCGTACAGATCACAAAAATCATCGGCATCACTGTTCAGCAGAAGCACAACTTTGACAGCGAAACAACGTACTATACCGTATCCGCCATTCAGACCGATTCATACAGAGAATTCCACCCGAATATACCTCTATACGGCCAAGCGGTGTTGCCTATATGTCATAATAGCGTTCGGTCATGGTTTTATCTCCTTTACATATACTCTCGATATTTCGCCCGAATTATCTTTTTTCTCTGAAAGAAATGAAAAGCCGTACTTCTCGTAAAGTCCAACATGATCGGTGGAAATATATAGTGCCGTTTTGCCGTCAGCCTTTGCAAGTTCTGCTGCTCTATTTAAAAGCAGACCCGCATATCTCTTTCCGCGGTATTTGGAAAATGTGTAAACAAACCCAGCCCACGGAGACAGCTCTGTATCGGGGATATCGTCCTTTTCAGCATAAGTACAGAACGATATGAGCTCATTTCCGTCGATCAGAAGCAGAAGCTTTGAACTCTCACCAAGGCTTTCAAAAAACGTTTCATCAACAAGCATTTTATGCAGAAAAGCAGCGGCCCTCCAGTCACATTCGGATAATCTGTCAAGCCAGTGCTGCTTCCTGCCGCTGTCATGATAAGTGATGATCTTCATATACTGCTCCTTTCCGTCAGCCACTTTTTCAGGAAATCCATCTGATCTTCCGTATGAAACCAATGCTCTGCGCCCGACATTACAGTTAATCCTGCTCCGACTCTTTCTGCAAAGTCTGTAATGGTTTCAAGGCTTGTCAGATTATCTTTTTCACCGTAAAGTATCTCTGTGGGGACGCTCCACTTTATCGGGCGGCTTCTGACATAGCAAAAATACTCCCACGAAAGCGTTTCACCGAAGGCTGTCTCAATTTCTCCACGCTCAGAAAGCTCACTCTCGCTGACCCCTGCCCATTTCATCATATCAAGGATAAGCCGCTGCATATCAACTATAGGTGAAATGAAAAACGCTTTGTCTATATGCTTTTGCGGCAGCGAGTGCATGGCAAAATACGCACCTATACTGTTTGCGATAAGTATAACCTCATCACTGTCTGCACATAAGGCATCATAAAGCTTCGGAAATTCCGAAGCTGCCTGCCGTGGTGTTTCAGCTTTATAGTCAAGACCTGTGACATCATATCCCGAAAATACGGGCTTGTAGAATTCAGCTTCATCGGCACTGCCGTTTTTGCCGTGAATATAGAGCACCTTTTTCATAGCATTCTCCCTGTTTATATTCTAAACGTAACTTTTATTCGCAGGATATTTTTGTAATCTGCGATAACAATATGCAACTTTATTAAAATAGTATTTTATCACGTTTTGAATGATATGTCAATCTCACATTATTTCGTACATAGAGGCAGCACCCTGCATTAGTCAGGTTGCCTATATGTCTGAAAATATACATCACAGCAAATAATCAGCCGCCCTGCATTGCACAAGGCGGCTTGATGGTTTTTCGGCTGTGATTATCAGTCTTTTTTCTTTCTCAGGAAAATCAGGTATACTATGGCTTTCTGATTTCATTCTATTCAAGCCGTCCGTCAGGCAGAAGAATTATATGCCTTGACTTTCCGCAGTCATCAAAGCGGACGGTCACTCTGCCGAGGTTGTAGTCAACGCTCTTTATCTCAGCCTTGGTCAAGCGCCTTGCAGTTCTGAGCATCTTCTGCTGACGCTCACTGTAAGAGCCAATATCATCGGAGGTGAAATACACACTTCCGAACAGGTGATTCATAACAGACAGCGACTGCTTCTGGCAGTGAACAAGGGAGATATTATCGTCTCTGAGAAGATACACATCGGGGTCATTGAGGAAGGCTCTGCCGTCAAGCTGGCGGCGGAAGATAGTGTTCATGATAGAATTCTTTGTCGATACCCTTTCCCTATGGGTCAGTCTCATAAGAGGATTGTCGTTCCAGCTAAGGCCTACATCGCAGCCGATACGGCAGTAATCAACCTTACCGAAGGCCGAAGCAAGCGGCACACCGCAGCCGAGAATAAGCTTATCGCCGACGCACTCACGCAGGAAGTCCATAGCCTCACACATTACCTGTCCCCTGCTTTTTGCGTTCTGAGGTATCTCGCATACAGCATAGAGGAAGTCAAGCTTCACAAGGTCGAAGCCCCATTCATCAAGGACAGTTCTGAACACCTCTCTGAGGTAGCCTCTTACCTCTTCATTATAGAAATCCAGAACATAGCTTCCACTCCAGTTGCAGCCTGCGGGAACTTCATCACCGAATTTATCGTGAAGAAGCCATTGCTTCTTATTTTTGTAGATATCGCTCTCCTTCTCGCATACAAAGGGCGCAAGCCACAGTCCTGAGAGCATACCGTTCTCGTGTATGCGGTCGCTTATCTTTTTGATGCCGTCAGGGAACTTCTCCTTATCAAGCGAAAGCCAGTCACCTACTGCGGTCTGGTAGCCGTCATCTATCTGGAAGATGTCCTGCTTTTCAGCAGATGAGGCTATAGCGTCAAGGTCATGCGAAAGCTTTTCCTCGCTGATATCCTGATAATGTCTGTACCAGCTTGTATAGCCGAAAACAGGCTTTGCCTTCGGGGGCTCTGTCTGCATAAGGGAGAACCAGCGGTCGAAAACCTGCGACTCCGTACCCTCTCCTATATACAGGTCAAGAGCATTGAACTCCTCACCGAAAACTGCGCCCTCAAGGTCGGGAGAGAAGCTTACCTTTTCCTTATTGGCATTTATACGGATAAGAGTGAAGGCGGTTGCTTCATTCAGTGAACCAAAGAGCGTGTACATCTCGGCTGCCCTCACATAAGCATAGGTAAAGCCGTGAAAATGGCCGCCGTTTTGCTTGTATTTTACAAAGTTGTAGTCGCCGTACTTATCAAAATTATACTTTGCAACCATTGCAGGCGGAATGTGGTCAATGCCCCTTGTTTTCTCATCAGGAGAGTACTCACGGCTGTCTGTCCATGACTGATAGCCATTCACAAAAATACGGTCATCATCAGTAACAGGCAGGTAAGCTGTAAGCTTCACCTTTGAGAACATAAGCTCCTTTTTCGGAGTGATCCTCAGGGTCAGCCTGTCGCCGTCCCGGGTAAGCTTTGCTGAGAGCTCATCGCTTTCAAGACCCCTTTCAAACTCGTAATAACAGTCCTCGGTCTGTATTTTTATCTTAATGTTTTCAAGCATTTTCCTCTTCTCCCTTTCCCTCAGCGATAATGTCTGTGACCTTCTTCTCATTGTAGAGAGCAAGGATTATTCCGCCTATAAGGCAAAGCACTGCTGCAACGCCTGCGGTAAGTCTCAGTCCGAAGCCGTTTTCGCCTATGCCCTTGATAGAGGTAAACAGCACCATTGCAAGTGCCTGACCCATTTTCATAGCAAAGGTTCTTGCTGCAAAGAACATACCCTCACGGCTCTCGCCTGTCTTTATGCTGTCAGCCTGTGCAACGTCTGCAACGATAGCCTGCGGAAGTATTCCGAGGATAGCCATAGGTATAGATGCCAGCACTGCGATAGCGATACCGTTTGCCATTTTGCCCATTCCGAGCTTGCCTGCAAAGGCGGTGAACGCAAATACACAGCTGAAGAATACGAATGCAAATATAACAAGCTTTTTCTTGCCAAGCCTTTTTGCAAGTATGTTTACGGGAGCGTAGAATACTAAGCTCATTCCTGTCATTGTTGCAAAGAGCAGGAAGGTCTTGCCCGAATCAAGCCCTATAAGTGATACGATGTAGAAGGACAGTCCTGTCTGGAACATCGTGAGTGCTACCCAATAGAAAATATCCGAGAAAACAAACTTGCGGAACTCTCCGTTTCTGAAGGTCTTTGAAAGAGATGCAAATGCAGGTGTGTCCGAGGGAGTGGTATCGACGTAGTCGCTCTCCTTGATTCCGAATACGGGCACCAGCATACATACAGCCGCAACTGCCGCAAGTATACCGATAGTTACTCTGAACGAATTTGCATAGCCGAGAGAGCCCCTCATAAAGCCTGCTATATTAGGTACAAGATAGCTTATCGCATTACCGATAAAAAATGTAACCGAGATATAGGTAGATACATTTATCCTGTCCTTAGGGTCACGTCCGAGCTCAGGAAGCAGAGCGTTGTAGGGCGTGCAGTAAATTGTCATAAACAGGTAGAAAAGCAAAAGCGTTACAAGAAGGAAGCCGTTATTGAGCCACACTGCAGTGCCGCTTGCAGGCTTACTGTTGAACGAGCCGAAGGGCGAAATAAAGATAAGCACAGTCATCACTGAGAACGGAATTGCGATAGCCCTCATAAACGGGATCCGCCTTCCGTCCTTGTGGCGGCTTCGGTCGGATTTTGAAGCTATCCACGGGTCGGTGACAGCGTCAAACAGACGGCCTGCCGCAGTGATAAGACCGATAACTGTGAGCCCGAGGAATATTGCTCCCTGCATGATGAAATATTTCTGCCCGAGCTTTATCTCCGAGCCCTCGGGCATATAGAAAAATACCAGCCAGTTAGATACGATACCCGACAGCATAGACCAGCCAAGCTGACCTATCGCAAATATCCAGAGTACCTTGTTAGTGATCTTCTTTTTCATTTGTTTTCCTCCTTTATTTCAATGCTTACTATTGCCATTTCTATCAAGTAGTCGAGCTCCTTTTCCGCACTCTCGGACTCTCCCATGAATACATCTCCCCTTGCGAACTTCTCGCTCATCAGCATAAGCGCATGAGTGACCGAGATGTACAGCGTTCTGAAATCTGCATCGGGTCTTGCAGTGCCGTCATTACAGCCGTTGCGGTAGGCGTCCTCAAACAGCGGAAAAAAATTCATTACACTCTTCTCATACTCTGCAAGCTCCTCCTGTGGTATTTTCTCCCTTATCACAAAGCGATCAAAGCTGTCGATAAACCTCAGAAAATCCTTATGCGAGCTGTAAAGCACCTTGAACACCTTCATAAGCTCCCTTATCTGCTCTATACCCGTCTTGTTCTTATAGTAGTCGCACTCGAACACACCGTCAAACAGAGCCTTTACCTGCCCCCATAAAAGACAGCCTGCCCTTATAACGATAGCCGACTTCGTTCCGAAGTACCTGTACAGCGAGGCAACACCTATATCACACTTTACTGCTATATCGTTCATTTTTATATCGTCTATATCCTGCTCAAGAAGCATCTGTGCAGCGGTCTGCACGGCTTCCTCCATGCGGTCTTTTTTTGCATTATCGAGAATTTTTTTGTAATCCACTTGACAAATCCTCCTTTTTGTGATAGACTTAATATCAACCTGATAGTAAGTCTATCATACTTTCCCCGATTTGTCAAGAGGGGCAGAAATATTTTAATTGGTATGGCAAAAATACACCGCAGATTTTGTATATTTTAACAGGAGGATAACACTATGGACAAGTCATCTGTAATTTTCGGAAACGTTATGAAGGAATCTGACGTAAAGAGCGCAAGGTCCAAGCAGCAGTCATTTATTAATAAGTACGGTGATGACAGACAGAAGGTATATCACCTGAAAGCCGAGGACAACAGTGTTGTCGGTGAGGGCAGCCTAGGAGTTAAGGTGCTGAAGCTGTCTGACGAGCCTCTGGAGATAGATAAGGATAAGAGCATAATCATCGGCAATATCAGAATGGGCTTCGGGCACTACCGTATTTCTATGGCGATAGCTTCTGCGGCACACTCTATGGGATATACCCCCTACTGGTTTGACCTTAACTCCTTTGAGGGCACTACGGCTACAAAGATTATTTCGGCTCAGAACGATCTCTACTCACTGGGCTCAAGGATATCACAGAAGAGCGTTGTTTTCAACAAGGCTGTATGGGAGCCCATGAACAGTGAAGGATTCAGAAAGCTTACCTACAACTGCTCCGATCAGGCGGTCAGCGAGCTTATGACAGCTCTTTTCAGAGATCTGCCTAAGGACATTCCTTTTGCGGCAACTCATGTGTGGCCTGCACAGGCGGCTATACACGCAGGGCTTACAAAGGTTGTGAATGTTGTGCCCGATAACTGGCCTATGGCGCTTCACCTTGCAGAGGGTGCTATACATACAGTTCAGACTGAAAGTGCGTACCTCGGCTACAAGATGCTCAGGGGAATGGACAAGACAAGAACTCTGCGCCCCATGCCCGATGAGGACATAGCCTTCACAGGTCACTATATAGACCACGAGCTTGTATCGAACATTGAAGCTGACTGCGCACGCAGGATAAAGAGACTTGATGAGGGCAAGGCTAAGAGATACCTGCTCACTATCGGCGGTGCAGGTGCTCAGCAGGATATTTTCGTATCTATCATCAGACAGCTTCTAAAGCAGGTGAGAAGAAACAAGGCATCACTCCTTATCAACCTCGGAGACCACTTAGACGCATGGGAGGCTATAAAGCAAAAGCTCCCCGAACTCTCGGCACTCACTACAGAGCACCTCGACAATTTCGAGGAGACAAAGGCATTTGCAGAAGCGGCTCTTGACGGCGATATAGGCGGAGTTCACGCCTTCTGCCACAAGGATATTTTTGCGGCTGTGTACTCGACCAACCTGCTCATGAGGTGCTGTGACGTACTTATCACCAAGCCCAGCGAGCTTGCCTTCTACCCAGTGCCGAAGCTTATGATAAAACGTGTAGGCGGTCATGAAGCGTGGGGAGCTGTCCGTGCAGCTGAGATAGGCGACGGAACCTACGAATGCAGCAGTATCCGTGAGATATGCGGCACACTAGCTGTAATGCAGAGAGAGAACAGCGTTATCCGCTTCCTGTGTGAGAACATAATCCGCAACAAGGAACGTGGAATGTATGACGGCGCTTACAAGGCAGTGGAGCTTGCATTCAAAGGAAAATAAGAGCATAATTTTACCACCGGGTGACGAAAACCGCCCGGTGGTTTTACTTTCGCTATCAGGTATTGAAATGTATGCTTACATATGATATAATGAAATAAATATCACAGGAAAAGAGGTACAGCTATGAAAAAAGACAGAAAAAAGCTTCCGCTTGCTCTGCTTATTTTTATTGCACTGGCACTTGGTATTCTGGCAGGTATCCTGTTCGCCGTAACAGGACACGCAGGCTTTGCAAAGTCATACATACAACCGTTCGGAACTATCTTTCTGAACCTTATCAAATGGATAGTAACGCCCCTTGTGTTTTTCTCGATTATGTCGGGTGTAATCTCCATGAAGGATATCAAAAAGGTGGGCTCTGTCGGGCTTAAAACTGTAATCTACTATCTGTTCACAACGGCATTTGCGATTTCTATAGGACTGCTTGTCGCAAATCTTATGAAGGGGCTCTTCCCTGTTCTGAAAACCTCTTCTCTGTCCTATGAGGGGCCGAAGACAACTAAGTTTATAGACGTGCTCATAGATATGTTCCCGTCAAACTTCATTGAGCCCTTTGTAAAGGGAAATATGCTTCAGATTATTATTTCAAGCCTGTTTATCGGATTTGCTATCCTTATCGTTCAGAAAAAGACGGGTACAGAAATCAAAGCAGTCGATACCCTCAATAATCTGTTCATGACAGTCATGGATATGATAATCAAGCTTTCCCCTGTCGGAGTTTTCTGTCTTATTACACCTGTTATCGCTGAGAACGGCCCTGAGATACTGGGCTCTCTTGCAGGAGTGCTTCTCGTGGCCTATGTGGGATATGTGGTGCATATGGTGATAGTGTACTCAACTGCCGTAAGGCTCGGTGCTAAAATAAGCCCCTTTAAGTTCTTTAAGGAGATGCTTCCTGCTATACTGTTTGCATTCTCCTCGGCTTCCTCGGTAGGCTCTATACCTATAAATGAGGAATGTGCTCAGAAGCTTGGTGCGGACAAAAGCATAACCTCCTTCGTACTGCCTCTGGGAGCAACCATCAACATGGACGGAACGGCGATTTATCAGGGTGTCTGCTCAATATTTATTGCCTCGTGCTACGGAATAAACCTGACATTCTCCCAGATAATGACTATAGTTCTCACTGCGACGGTAGCCTCTATCGGAACAGCAGGCGCACCGGGTGCCGGAATGGTAATGCTTGCAATGGTACTGCAGTCGGTAGGCCTGCCTGTTGAGGGCATAGCACTGGTCGCAGGTGTTGACAGGGTCTTCGATATGGGAAGAACTACAGTAAACATCACAGGTGATGCGTCCTGTGCGATAATAGTTTCGGCACTGGAGAAAAGGAAAGCTTTAAGGCGAGAGAAAAAAGCCTCGGCTGAGACGTAAGAATATTAAAAGGCAGTCTGTTTATTGAGCAGACTGCCTTGTTTTTATTAAGTTGTACCTCTTGCTTCTTTGTTTTTATATTTGCCCCTTACTGCAAGACCTATAGTTCCGTCTGCAATCAGTGCGGTTACATAGCCCGTAAAGCTGAAATCAAAGCCGACCTTCGCCATATTGATGACTGCCAGAATCAATGCTGAAATGTCAAGACCAATTATCACATAAAACAGTATCCAAGTTCTCTTTTTTCCGAGGTCCTTTCCAAACACCATAATGAGCAGATCAAACGCCTTAAAGACATACAGAACTGAAATCATAACCATTAACGCTGTTGTCTTATAGAAAAACAGATTAACAATATCCGAAATCACACATACCCCTACATGAAAAAGCATAAACGCTTTATAGAAGACTGCCGCCTGCTTGCTGTAGCCCTTGAGCAGATATACAGCACCCATAATAAGCATCAGCAGAATAAATACCATTAAGATAACATTTGTCAGGTTTGAAAACGTATCGTGAGTGTTTTTTGAGTTGACAGCACTGACTATAAAATTGACTGCTCCGCCAACCGTTCCGCACATCATAAGTATCATCAGCGCGAGATGAATTTTCATAATAGGGTTTTGCTTTTCCATTTTATTAACTCCTTCCGCAAAAGCATAACGATAAGTACAAAATTACTATTACAGGAATAGCAGTTTTACTATTTAATTATATCATAAACCCTTAAAACAGTCTACTATTCCGGTTGGAAATATTTTATTAATTAAATTAAAGTTGTAACTTTTTGGCAGGGAAAACCCTGCACCGCCACGCGTCGTACTTCTGCTTTGGCTTCACAGACCTTGAACGCGGAGCGAAATAGTGCAGG
>DGRP01000065.1:0-11700 GCA_002391065.1 Ruminococcus sp. UBA4385
TCAAGTGGATCAAGAAGATGGGCGGCCTTGAGGGAATGAAGGCTCACAATGAGAAGAAGGCTAAGATCCTTTATGACTTCCTTGATCAGTCCAAGCTGTTTAAGGGCACTGTAGTTCCCGAGGACAGATCTCTTATGAACGTTCCTTTCGTTACAGGCGACGAGGAGCTTGACAAGAAGTTCGTAGCTGAGGCTAAGGCTGCAGGTTTTGAGAACCTCAAGGGTCACAGAACTGTTGGCGGTATGAGAGCTTCTATCTACAATGCTATGCCTATCGAGGGCGTTGAGAAGCTTGTAGAGTTCATGAAGAAGTTCGAGGCTGAGAACGCATAATAAAGATTTAAGCAAAGCGCAGAACGTTAAACGGTCTGCGCTGTTGCCGATTTTGAATGATATTTTTGAAAAGGACTGATACTAATGTACAATATTCTTACAATGAATAAGATAGCTGCCTGCGGAACAGATAAGTTTGACAAGGCTGCTTACACTGTTACAGATGAGTGCGCTGAGCCTACCGCTATAATGGTTCGTTCGGCAAAGCTGCACGACTATGAGATGCCTGCAAGCCTTCTTGCTATTGCAAGAGCAGGTGCAGGTGTAAATAATATTCCTGTTGACAAGTGCGCTGAGCAGGGAATCGTTGTTTTCAACACTCCGGGTGCTAACGCTAACGCTGTTAAGGAGCTTGTTATCTGCGCATTGCTGCTTGCTTCAAGAAGAATTACCGAGGCTGCTGCATGGGCTAACTCCCTGAAGGGTACTGAGGACGCTCCCAAGACTGTTGAGGGCGGTAAGGCTAAGTTTGCAGGCCCTGAGATCTTCGGAAAGACACTCGGTGTTATCGGCCTCGGCGCTATCGGCGGAAAGGTTGCTAATGCTGCCGTTGCACTCGGCATGAAGGTTATCGGCTTTGACCCATACCTTTCAGACGCTGCTGCTAAGGCACTTGATTCTTCTGTTAAGATAGTTGACAGCAAGGACGAGATCTACAAGAACAGCGATTACATCACTCTGCACGTTCCTTATACTCCCGATGCTAAGAACTCCATCGGTGCTGAGCAGATCGCTATGATGAAGGACGGCGTTCGCATCATCAACGCTGCAAGAGGCGAGCTCGTTGACACACAGGCTGTTGTTGACGCTATCAAGGCAGGCAAGGTTGCTAAGTATGTTACCGACTTTGCTGATGATATCGGTCTTGGCGAGGAGAATGTTATCACACTTCCACATCTGGGTGCTTCCACTCCTGAGTCTGAGGACAACTGCGCTGTAATGGCTGCTGATGAGCTTATGGACTACATTGAGAGAGGAAAGATCAGAAACTCTGTATCGTTCCCGAATCTTGAGCTTGCAAAGACTGCTGACCAGCTGGTTTGCGTACTTCACAAGGCTGAGGTAAGCGCTGACGCTGTTAAGGCTGCTGCAGGCGCTGATGTCGTAAACGAGGCTACAGCAACCAAGAAGGCTTGGGGCTACACAATGCTCGACGTTAAGGGCGCAGCAAATGTTGACGCTATCAAGGCTGTTGACGGCGTTGTAGGTGTAAGAGTGCTCTGATAAAAGGCATAATAACAATAACAGACGAAGCTTGACCCAAAAGCTTCGTCTGTTTTTTTGTCTTCTTGTATTGCCTGCTCGGCACAGGAACTCAGGCATCCGGGCTGGGGAAGTCTACAAGCATAGTATCCTTCATAGACATATACTTATGATTGATCACCACGAGATGGTCAAGAAGGACTATACCGTACTCTTTGAGCTTATCTATAAGCTGACACGTACAGAGTATGTCCTGATTTGAGGGCATACAGGTATCGTTCGGGTGGTTATGGGCAAGTATCATATAGTTGCATTTACAATTCAGGGCGGTACGGACAAGCTCAAGTATATCAAGATTTGCCCTGTAGAAGTCGCCCCTTGCAACAATCTCTATTTTTATAATGTCCATTGCACCGTTTAGAAGCACTGCCCTGACCATTTCTCTCGGCTCCCATAGGAAGCCGCGCATTATATAGTCATACAGAGCCTCTTTATTGTCATAGGAAAGCTTTTCTGCGTTTTTCTGAAAGATATATGCGATCATTTTCTTCAGAAAATTCAGGCTCACGGCGGTGCTGTGGCTGATACCCTCGACGCTTTCAAGCTCCTCGACCTCTGCTCCGAGTATCTCTTCTATAGAATGAAACCTGGTCATAAGCGCATGAGCAAGCTCATTGGTGTTCTTTCTCGGGATATAGGGGTAGAGAAGCATTTCAACAACTTCGTGCTCAGAGAATGAGGCAAGCTCTCCTGCTTTTTCAAAGCGCTCTCTCATTCGGTTCCTGTGCCCCGAGTGGGCATTGTTTTCCTTATCCTTTTCAAGCTCTTTATCCATGTTAAACTCCTGTCTATGTTTACGAAAAGAGCAGGTTTTTTCAGGACCTGCTCTTTAGTTTATCTTCTTGATGTCTGCTTCTTTGCGGAAGCCTTCTTGCTTGCCTTTGAGCTCTTGGCTCTGTGGTTTTTCCATGTAACCCAGAGTGTAGGAGCAATGCAGTTCGATGAGTAAACACCTGCGATCATACCGATTATCAGCGGGAATGCAAAGCTGATGATCGAGCTTACTCCGCAGATAACGCATACGATACATACTGTTGCCATTGCAAGAACCGTAGTAACAGTCGTGTGGATCGAACGTCCGAGGGTCTGTGTAACCGAGAGGTTCACAAGCTGGTCAAGTGTCAGCTTCTTGCCGAGGATTCTCTCATTCTCTCTGATACGGTCATAAATAATGATCGTAGCGTTGATGGAGTATCCGAGGATAGTAAGCATAACTGCCATAAAGTTCGCACTGATGTCGAAACGGCAGATAACGAAACAGCCGTAAACCATGCACATATCGTGGAACAGCGCAACTACCGAGAACACACCTGCGGAAAGACCGCCGATATTTCTGAATCTGAATGCGATGTAAATAATCGTGATGACCATTGCGAACAGGCAGGCAACCAGACACTTAAAGAAGAAGTTCATACCGTTTGAAGCTTCAACGTCGTTTGTTTCAAATACCTCAATATTGTTGTCTGCAAACTTCTCTGCAAGGGCATTCTTTAGCTTTGTCTGCTTGTCATCGCTGATACCCTTAGAGGAGGAGAAGGAGATCTTTACAGTCTTGCTGTTTGACTGGGAGTCCTCTCCCTTTGTAACTGTAGCGTCCATATTAAGGGTGTCCTTAACGACGTCATTTACATCATCTGCCGAGATATCACCCTCATAGGTATAGGTGAGGATCGTTCCGCCCTTGAACTCAATTGCGACCTTAGGCTTGATAGTCAGGGACAGCACTATGAACAATGCGATAAGGGCCAGCGAAATGCCGTAGAATATCTTCTTTTTGCCGACCACGTTCAGAACTTTCTTTCCGTTTATGATCTTGGGATCGTTCTGTTCTGTATTTTCAGCCGCAAGTGTCTGATTCTGATTCTTTTCACTCATATCACACACCTCCGTAAAGCTTTCTGTTCTTAAAGCACTTGAATTTCGACAGAGACGAAAGCATCAGTCTCGAGCAGAAGATACCGAATACGAAGTTAAGTGCGATACCTACGAGCAGTGTATAACCGAGGGAGTAAATTGTTCCTGCGGTGGTTGCTCCGAATGCTGCAAACAGAGGGCTGAGAACAGTTCCGAAGAGGCTGTCTGTCGGACCGAAGGCGCCCATCAGGATAACAGCTACGAACACAACGGTGATGTTTCCGTCGAATACGGCAGCCCATGCTCTCTTATAGCCGAGCTCGATAGCGCCGTTAAGGCTCTTGCCGTTTCTGAGCTCTTCCTTAATTCTCTCATAAGTTACAACGTTCGCATCGACGCCCATTCCGACCGCAAGTATGATACCTGCGATACCGGGTATCGTAAGTGTGAAGCTGTTGAGGTTTCCGAAGAAGCCTGTGATGCAGGCGATAGTGCCGACTACCTGTCCGAACAGGGAGATCGCTGCAACAAAGCCCGGAAGCTTATAAATGATTATCATATAAAGAGCGATAATTCCGAATGCGATAACACCTGCAAGGAGCATTGCGCTCTTTGCGCCCTCACCGAGAGTAGGTGAGATGATGTTTGTGCTTGTAGTAACAAGCTTGAAGGGGATAGAGCCTGCGTTGATCTTGTCAGCAAGGCTCTTTGCGGATTCGTAAGTGAAGTTACCTTCGATAACGCACTTTCCGTCAGTGATAGCGGAGTTTACGTTCGGAGCTGAAATACAGTTCTCGTCCATCCAGATAGAGATGCTGCCGTTTCCTGCAAGCTCTGTAGTAGCTGCTGCAAAGGACTCCTTGCCGCTTTCTTTAAGGGTAAGGCTTACAAGGTACTCGATGTTTCCTGTGGACTCGTTCTGTCTTTGAACTGCCTCAGCCTTCTTTACATCGTTACCTGTAAGAACTTCCTCGCCTGTCTCCTCAGTACCCTTTCTGAAGGTAAGCTGAGCTGTCTCGCCAAGCTCCGATACAGCGGACTCAGGGTCGAAATCGACCTCATCGGCCTGCCACGGGAACGAAACTATTACCTTATGATTGTTGTAGTCAACATATACCTCACTGTCAGTGACGTTCATGCTGACAAGTCTCTGCTCGATAACGGCCTTTGCGGCGTCCATTTCGTCTTTTTTAGCCTTATAGCCGTCAGCAGGCTGGAATGTTGCGTTTACGCCTCCCTGAATGTCTATACCCCAGCGGATAGTGTCAACGCCCTTGATGTAATCCGTCTTTATATCACCGTAGTATGTATGCACACCTGCAAAGGTCAGGTAAGCGAAAGCCGCAATGCACAGTACCACAATAAAAAAGACGGGCTTTTTTACTTTTCGCACTTTTTATCCTCCTATATCCTCAGGCGAAACCGCCCCGTTTTTCTTACGGGCATAGTTCGCCCCTAAAAATCACATTCACTTTATAATTATATTACTTTTGCGTCAAATTGTCAATAGCTGAGGGGCTATTTTTTCAAAAATAGCCGTATTTTCCATAGCTTGTGCCTGAATTTAAAACCGAACTCAATCAGTTGTGCCTGCTCCGTCACGGAAGATATAGTCTGCGCACTTTTTCATATCCTCATCATCGGGATAATTGCCGTTTATGCAGGCAGCCGTGTGAAAGCCCGCCGAGCCTGCCGCCCGTATTCCCTCAATGATGTCCTCGTAGACTATGCAGTTCTCGGGGGCGAGCCCCAGCTCTTCGGCGGCTTTGAGGTACACATCGGGAAAGCCCTTGCCCCTTTTGACCTTCTCCGTAGTCACAAAAGCGGAGAAAAACCCGTAAATGCCCGTTCTTTCAAGCACGGGAGTATAAAGCTGGGGTGAAGAGGCAGTAGCGAGAGCCAGCAGCCTTCCGCTTTTATGAAGTTCTGCAAGATAGTCATAAATGCCCTCATAAAGCTCAATAACGTGGGAATACTGATACAGTGCCATATCGAACCACTCATTCTTGATGCTGTCAGTATCATCGGGCAGGGAAAAACGCTCCTTTGTGTACGCCGCCGCCTGATCGAAATTCATGACGGACAGAGCCTTTGAGTAGTCCTCGGGGACCGCTATTCCCCTTTTGCCGAGAAATTGTATATCTACATCATTCCAGACGTGATTTGATTTTATCAGTGTTCCGTCAAGGTCAAAAATGTGGCCTTTGAAGCTTTTGATGTCAGGCATATGCGTTCTCCTTTATAATAGTAACAGTAGAATTATATCACAGAGTGCGCTGTTTTTCAAGTTCAGTGACGGTTTTGAAGACGGTTTGTTACTTGTGTACAAAAAATTGAACTGTAAAACGTTGAAAATTTCATTGACATTATTCGGCGAATATGTTAGAATGTATTTGTGTCGGTTTGTGTCGGCGCGAACTTAAACGTTTTCGCAAACACGGCCGTAATATGAGGTTATATGAAAATCTAGCGAATGGAGTCTTGACGTTGGTTTTTGCGGATCTGTTTTTTATCTATTTCTTTTTGCCGGTCTGTCTGATATGCTATTTTATAACGAAGAACCCGAGGTTCAGAAATGCTGTTCTTATCGTGTTCTCGCTGATATTTTACGCATGGGGCGAGCCTGTATGGGTGTCAATACTTATAGTATCGTCGCTTGTGGACTATGTAAACGGTATTGTCATAGACAAGCATCGGGATAAATGGCAGGCAAAGGCAGCGGTTGCATGGTCGCTGATATTCAATCTGGGTATACTGATAGGCTTCAAGTACACAGGCTTTATCGTTGAGAATATAAATGCGGTTGCGGGCACAAAGATTCATGTTCCGCATATTGCACTTCCGATAGGAATTTCGTTCTATACGTTCCAGACTATCTCCTACACGGTAGACTGCTACTGGGGCAATGTAAAAACACAGAAAAACTTCTTCCGCTTTCTTATGTATGTATCTCTGTTTCCTCAGCTCGTTGCAGGACCGATCGTTCGTTACTCGGTCATCGGTGATGAGATCGACAACAGAAGAACTACCGTCAAGGATTTCTCTGACGGTATGTCAAGAATCATTTTAGGCCTTGGAAAGAAAGTAATAATCGCTAACAATATAAGCACAATAGTAACAGCGCTCTTCGGAGAGGCTGATAATAAATACAGCGGTATTTTCTCGCTGTCCGTGTTCGGCACATGGTACGGAGCTGTGCTGGTAGGTCTTTGGTACTACTTTGACTTCTCGGGCTATTCGGATATAGCTATCGGTCTTGGAAGGCTTTTCGGCTTCCACTTTGATGAGAACTTCAAGTACCCGTTTATATGCAAGAGCATATCTGAGTTCTGGCAGAGGTGGCACATCTCGCTGAGCTCATTCTTCCGTGACTATCTGCTTTATCTGCCTATCTTCGGAAAGAGAAGAAAGTACGGCGGACTGTTCCTTGTATGGTTCTGCACAGGTCTCTGGCACGGAGCAAGCTGGAACTTCATTATATGGGGACTTTACTACGGACTGTTCATCTTCATGGAAATGAAGATAGGAAAGAAGAGAATGAAGGCTCTTGCGCCGTGGAAGGCTCACCTTTATACAAAGGTAGTTATTTTCTTAGGCTTCGGAATTTTCTACTTCGAGAACTTCAAGGCGCTGGGTGCATTCTTCAAGGGACTTGTAGGTCTCAACGGCGGCGGTCTTACCGACCCTGTTACCCAGAACCTGTTTATGAGAAATATCTGGCTGTTCCTTGTGGCAATTATTTTCACCACACCGATACTTCCGAAGATCAGAGAGGCAGCTACAAAGGCACCAAGCTCGGACTACTTTATCAGAGTGTGCTCAACAGTATGCAATGTCGGTATACTGCTTGTGAGCTCGATACTCCTTATTAATACTACGAACAATCCGTTCCTTTATTTCAGATTCTGACGAAAAGAGGGCAGTTGATATATGGATAACAATAGAGGGAGCAAGGGCTCTCCCATGAATGACCCTCGTGCTCTTATGGAGCAGTATCAGAGGTCTCTTGCTGAGGTCGAGTATGATGACGGCAGGACGGAGAGGATCATAAAGCAGATAAAAGAGAAGAACAGAAGACGCGGTCAGAGTATATGGACAGAAGACCCTGTGCTCAAGCCTGAAAAAAGCGTCTGGATAGATGAAAACAGCGAAGAGCCAACAAAGCAGATGCCGAAGCAGAACTCTCAGCATACGGTTTCTTCTCAGAAGATGTATAAGAAAAAGCGTGAGGCTGAAAAGAGCGTTCCTGCTGACGATTTGCTTATGTCAGTGCGTGTGGCTTCCGAGCACAATGCGGAGCAGACTGCTTCGAGACGTCAGGAAGAGAAGAAGAACGCAAAGGCTGACAGAAAGCTCATTGATAAATCCAGAACCAATCTGACTATGGAGGTGTCGGGAAACGGCAGCTCCACTATCAGGAGCTCGGGCAAGCAGACAGTGAAGCTCAATATGGGCGCTGCAAGAGCGCAGGCTGAGCCTCAGCCTGTATATGAAGAGCAACAGCCTGCCGTGAAGGCTGTTCGGGAGGAGACTGTAAGCGCTGCCGAGGAGGCACCTGTTCAGAAGGTTAAAGAGAGTGCAGCTCAGGAGAATGAGCTTCTGCCGTTCCTGTCAGCACCTGATACAAGAAAAGAGCCTGTCCGCCGTGAGAAGCCTGAGGCAGCAGTGCAGCAGCCTTCTCAGCAGAAGGCAAGCAAAGCTCCGTTTGAGGCTGCTAAGGTAGAGATAACAGAGAAGGATTACGAGAGCGATCTCGAAAAATATGAGAGACTGAGGGAAAAGACCCTTAAAAAGCAGAAGGAAAGAGCAAGGCTCTCAAAGAACGGAAGAAATGACTTTGAGTTCTCCTTCGTGAATGCGGCAGTGTGCCTGACAGTTATGTTCTGTATAGCTATCGCACTGGTGGTTATGAAGAGAGAAAGCGGCTTTATAAACTCCGAGAACAGAAACCTTGCGACCTTCCCTAAGTTCTCGATAAGCTCATGGTTCAAGGGTGACTTCGCTAAGGGCGTTACCGAGTACTATACCGATACGATTCCTTACCGTGAGGAGATCAAGAAGGCAGCGGCTAAGCTCCGTGATTACACAGGTATCAAGAGCGATGTTACAGTCAAGGGTAAGCTCAAGACCGTCAAGAAGGAGAAGCTTGACGAGGAGAAGGTAGCTCAGACAACTACGGTTACTGCATTTACAGGCAAGGTGACTACTACCACCACTCAGAAGGGCGAGACTACCACTACCACAACTACAAAGAAGACCGAAAAGGAAGAAATAGTTGAAGTTCCTGACAATATGGACGATGTAAACTGGGAGGGCAATGTTATAGTTGTCGGCTCAGGCAAGAATGTAAGGGCAGTTGACGCTTACTACGGCTCGTTTGAGATAGGCGAGCAGTACGCTGAGGTTGTAAACAAGTGGAAGGCTGACCTCGGAGATCAGGTCAATGTTTATAATATGACGATACCTACTGCGTCGGCTTATTATCTGCCCGAGAAGTTCCAGGAGAACGTTTCCGATCAGAAGGATAATATCGTTAATATCGACGCTAACCTCAAGGGCGTTATCGGCGTTGAGATATATGATACGCTCGATGACCATAAGAAGGAGTATATCTATTCAAGAACTGACCACCACTGGCAGCCGCTCGGCGCTTACTACGCTATGAAGGTGTTTGCAAAGCAGGCAGGAATAGATTATCCCGAGCTTTCGACCTATGATGAGTGGAAGATAGAGAACTTTGTCGGAACGATGTATGCGTACTCGGATTATGATCCTCAGATCGCTGCAAATCCTGATACGTTCATCTATTATAAGCCTGACAATGAGTACAAGGTGACCTACTACGACACCTCGTTCCAGAACCCGAATACGAATGACGGTCTGTTCTTCGATTATGCAGAGGGTGTAAACTGCTACTCGGCTATACTGAACGTGGACAGCGAGATCGCTGAGATCGAGACTGACTGCGATAACGGAAGAACTCTCGTTATCTTTAAGGACAGCTTCGGAAATGCAACAGTTCCGTTCCTGACACACGGCTTCTCGAAGATCTATGTCTGCGATTTCAGATATTTCGATATCAATGCTATCGACTTCTGTAAGCAGGTCGGCTGTACTGACCTCCTGTTTGCGATCTCGATAACTTCGGCTTCGACTGACTTTAAGATCGACCAGCTCAATAATATCAGAATACAGTAAATGAACTGCAGTCCCTGCCTTCCTGACAGGGGCTGCTGAGTATATACCGAATCATTATATCCTTGGGAGATGTCAGTATGAAAGAACTGCAATGGCCGATAGACTGCGGTCTTATAATGAAAAAGAAAAAATCGCTGAAGCGTCAGCTTCTGGCAGACGGAACAAGCAGGATAAAGAAAAAAATTGCCGTACTGGGCGGCTCTACCACTGACGATGTGGTAACTATGCTGGAGTTGTTTTTGCTTGACCGAGGCATAGAACCCGAGTTCTGGCAGTCGGAATATGCCTGCTACTGGCAGGACGGTGTGTTCGGGAACCCCGAGCTTGACGAATTCAAGCCCGATGTAATCTATATACACACAAGCCTCAGAAACTTGGAAAACCGCCCGACCCCAACCATGACCTACGAGCAGGTGCAGGCAAACTTTGAGGCTGAGCTTAACCGCTGGGAGCAGCTCTGGAACGCACTGGAGCAGAGGTTCGGCTGTCCTGTTATACAGAACAACTTTGAGCAGCCCGATTTCCGCCTTATGGGAAGCTACGAGGCAAGCGACCGCAGGGGTCTTATCAACTTCCTGACGAGAATGAACCTTGCATTCTATGACGCTTCCGAAAAGAGACAGAACCTTTATATAAACGATATAAACTGGCTGGCATCGGCGATCGGACTTGAGAAATTCAGTGACCCGCAGTTCTGGTACCTTTACAAATACTTTGTAAGCGTACCCGTTATCCCTGAGTTCAGCTTACAGCTTTCTGCGGTGATAGGCTCGCTCTTCGGCAGGAACAGAAAGGCTCTTGCTCTCGACCTTGACAACACGCTCTGGGGCGGGGTTGTAGGTGATGACGGCGCAGACAAGCTCACTATCGGTCAGGAAAATGCCGAGGCTATGGCTTATTACGAGTTCCAGCAGTATATAAAGTCTCACAAGGATATAGGTGTTATACTGACGGTGGCTTCCAAGAATGACGAGGAGAACGCTATAGCAGGCCTTGAACACCCCGAGGGTGCTCTCAGACCCGACGATTTTATCAGCATTAAGGCTAACTGGGACCCAAAGGACAGGAACATCTGTCAGTCGGCTTCCGACATCGGAATACTGCCCGACTCCTTCGTTTTCGTTGATGATAATCCTGCCGAGAGGGCACTTGTGGGGGCACAGATAGCAGGTATTGCTGTTCCCGAAATGAACGAGGTATCGCAGTATATCAGAACGCTTGACCGAAACCGTTATTTTGAAGTTACCTCTCTTTCGGCTGATGACCTTAAACGAAACGAAATGTACAAGGCAAATGCAGAGAGACAGAAGCTTCAGTCGGGCTTTGAGAGCTATAATGACTACCTTCTGAGCTTAGAGATGAAGGCGAGGATCACCGATTTTGAGCCTGCCTATATCGACCGTGTGGCTCAGCTTACGAACAAGAGCAATCAGTTCAATGTAACTACGAGGAGATACAGCTCGGCACAGATAACCGAGATAACGGAGTCTGACAAATACATTCGTCTTTGCGGAAAGCTGACGGACAAGTTCGGAGAGAACGGAGTAGTTTCGGTAGTGTTCGGTGAGATAAAGGGAAAGGAGCTCCACGTTGATGTGTGGCTGATGTCATGCAGAGTGCTTAAAAGAAGCATGGAGCAGGCTATGCTTGACGAGCTGGTAAGGCGATGCCGTGAGAAAGGTATAGAGAAGATAGTAGGCTACTATTTCCCGACGGCAAAGAATAAAATGGTCGCAGAGCTGTTTGATACCTTCGGCTTTGATAAGATCAGCGAATCCGAGGACGGCAGTAAGGTGTATGAGCTCCCGACAGAGGGCTATGAAAATCAGAATCATGTTATCGCAGTAAATATATAGTGGAGCCGAGAAAGAGCGTATCTGCTTTCCTTTTTGCCAAGGAGTTAAAAAAAGTGCTCGGCAGGGAAAACCCTGCAGTGCTCGCCGCACGGCTAATACGCGTCGTAGTTTTGCTTGAAGCTGTTCTTGCCTTGACCGCAAAGAAACAAAGTGCAAGCTAAGTAATAAGATTTGCCAAGGAGTTAAGAAAAGAGCTC
>DGRP01000065.1:11854-14783 GCA_002391065.1 Ruminococcus sp. UBA4385
TCTCGTTCGGAGCGAAGCTCCGACAGGGCGTGCAGAAAAAGAATGGACGTGAAACAAAAAGAGGAGTACGAACGGACGGAGGGGGCGAGCTCCGAAACCTGCACGCCCCTGACGAAACAGAGAGCGAAGCGAACGCTTTTCGTCAATCGGAAGTGTGGAGCACTTCCGACGACCACTCAGCAGTTTAGCATAGCGGCACGTGCAGATTATAGTAGTGAACTATCAGTATAATGCTTTGCACCGGCTGAGGGGTGACAACTAATAAAGGTAAAACCACTTTTGGAAAAATCAATAATAATAAACGGAGGTAAAAACAATGACAACAGCAGAAATCATGCCGAGACTTACGGCAGTATTCAGAGACGTGTTTGATGACGACAGCATAGTTATCACACCGAACACAACGGCAGACGACATCGACGACTGGGATTCTATCGAGCATATTACTCTGATAGGCGCAGTTGAGGACGAGTTCGGAGTGAAGTTCAGAATGGGCGAGGTCTCTGGAATGAAAAATGTGGGCGAGATGATAAACATCATCGCTCAGAGAGCTAAGTAAAACTCAGGACGGCTCCCTGTCGGAAAGACGGGGAGTTTTTTTGCGTATATTTGTAAAAAGTGTTCAAAATCTCTTGCAATATCGACTGAGATTTGGTATAATAAAATATATATACCATTTTGAAAGTATACGGAGGTGTGTTTTGTGCCTAAATTTCAAAGCGGAATGGAAGAAATGCTCGATATGTTCGTGTTTGAGACAGGAGACCTGCTCGAAAAGCTCGATGATATCCTTATGCGCACAGAGCAGGAGGATACTATCGAAACAGACGATATGAATGAGATCTTCCGTACAATGCATACTATAAAGGGCTCTGCTGCGATGATGGGGCTTTCAAATATGTCAACGCTGGCTCATGCCGTGGAGGACCTTTTCTTTATTATCCGTGAAGACCCAAGCGTCACCTATGACAAGCCTGCGCTCTATGAGCTGCTGTTTGCATCATCGGATAACCTGAAAAATGAGCTGGAGAATATTCAGGACGAGAGTATACCGCTTTCGGATTTCTCGGAGCTTGAGGGCAAGATACACGCTTTTGCAGCCGTGATGAAGGGTGGTACTGCGCCTGCCGAGGCTGCCTCCTCCGAGGAGAAAAAGTCAGAGGATAAGCTTGACTATGACGGTATTTTTGAGGACGGAGAGGACGAGGCTATCCTTACCTACAAGATAACCTACTCGCAGAACTGTGCTATGCCTTCGATGAGAGCGCTTGTGCTGATGAGGGCTCTCGGAAAAATCGCCGATGTACACAAGACCTTCCCAGATGACTTAGATGCCGACAGCGCTGACGATGATATTTCCGAAAAGGGACTTTATATAAAGCTCACAACAGGCAGCGCCGAGCAGGTAGAACAGCTTTTCAAAGATGCCCTCAACGTTGAGAGCGTGAAGAAAATAGACCGCCCCAAAAAGGCAGAAGCTCCGAAGCAGGAAGCTCAGACGGCTGAGGCTCAGGGCGGAGAAGCCCCCAAACCTGCACCTGCAAAGAAGGCTGCTCCGAAGAAAGCGCCCGAAAAGCATGAGCAGGCTATGATGTCGGTAAAGCTTGAAAAGCTCGACAGACTGCTTGACCTTGTGGCTGAGATAGTTATAACCGAGGGCTCTGTAATATCCTCGCCTGATATAAGAAAAGCAAGCGGAAACTTTGACCGCTTCAACAAGTCGGCAAGAGAGCTCAAAAAGTTGACTGATGAGCTTCAGGACGTGGTAATGTCTATCCGAATGGTGCCTGTTTCAACTGCATTCCAGAAAATGAACCGTGTTGTCAGGGACATGAATACGAAGCTCAAAAAGAACGTTACCCTCGCTTTTGTGGGTCAGGAAACCGAGGTCGATAAATCAATAGTTGACCTTCTGAATGACCCTCTTATGCACATAGTCAGAAATGCCGTTGACCACGGAATTGAGCTCCCCGAGGAGCGTGCCGCAGCAGGCAAGACAGAGCCGCCGACAGTTACCCTTTCGGCAGGTTACGATTCAAGCGAGGTGGTCATTTCCTGCAAGGACAACGGCGCAGGCATGGACAGAAACAAGATAATGGCAAAGGCAAAGAAGAACGGTCTTCTCACCAAGCCCGAAAGCGAATACACCGACAAGGAGGTTTTCAACTTTGTCGTAGCGGCGGGCTTTTCGACAAACGAGCAGATAACCGAGTATTCGGGACGTGGTGTCGGAATGGACGTTGTAAAGCAGAATCTTGAAAAGGTTGGCGGAAAGCTGATAGTTGACTCCGTTTTCGGAGAGGGTTCAACCTTTACGATAAGGATTCCGCTTTCGCTGTCGATTGTTGATGTTATGAGTATAGATGTCGGAAGGACGAATTTCTCGATACCTGTAAGCGCAATAAATGAAGCTTTTTCATGTACGCCTGACAAGTACATCAAGGACGCTGACGGAAACGAATTCATCATGCAGAGGGGCGAAGCGATACCGCTTATCAGGCTTGGGAAGCATTTCCATATTGACGATGCAATTGAAGATGTGACTAAGGGCATCATGATAGAATGTGAGAATGTAAACAGCAGAGCAGTGCTGATGGCAGACCGCATAACGCTTGACCAGCAGGTAGTAGTAAAGCCATTTCCTGCGGCAATGGGAGAAATGAAGCTAAAGGAAGCAGGCATGAGTGGCTGTTCAGTACTGGGAGACGGAAGCATAACAATCATACTTGACGTACAGGAAATCATGGCGTGAGTGCTCGCCGCACGGCTAATACGCGTCGTAGTTTTGCTTGAAGCTTTTTCTCCTTGACCGCAAAGAAAAAGAGTGCAAGCTAATAAAAGAATAAGCTAAAGAATAAGAACTGCCAAGGAGTTAAGAAAAGAGTTCGCCAAGCCTGCGATAGAGGCTTGCGGGTTTTTAGGGCAGAGC
>DGRP01000065.1:14881-17715 GCA_002391065.1 Ruminococcus sp. UBA4385
AGCTCCGACAAAGGGCGTGCAGAAAGAGAGGCACGTCAAACAAAATGAGAAGTTCCCTCTCCGAGGGGAGCGAGTTCAAACTGCACGCCCCTGACGAAACAGAGAGCGAAGCGAACGCTTTTCGTCAGTCGGAAGTGTGGAGCACTTCCGACGACCACTCGGCCAATAAGAACATATACTCGGCAGTTTAGCATAGTGGTACGTACAGATTATAGAAGTGAACTATCAGTATAGTGCTTCGCACTGGCTGAGGGGCTTTCCGGTCGCCCCTCAGACTCCCTTCGGGTGACCACTCGGCTGATAAAACATATACTCGGCAGTTTAGCATAGTGGTACGTACAGAAGTTTAGCAGTAAACTATTACTATAGTCGGTCGCCCCTCAGACTATATCAGTGAGGCAACACACACAGTCAATAAATAAAGAAGGTGAATCAAAAATGGCAGAAGAGCAGAAACAGGATTTTTCGCAGACAGGCGGTCAGATACTGACGTTTACCTCGAACGAAAAGCTGTATGCATTCAAAATAACAGACGTGACGGATATAATCGAGATACCTGAGATAACCGTTATTCCCTGTACCCCCGACTATATTCCCGGAGTTATAAACCTCAGGGGCAAGGTAGTGCCTATAATAGATCTGAGGAAAAAGCTCGGGAGCCCCGAGTTTGAGTATGACTCTAAAAGCTGTATAATTTTAGTCGAGAAGGGTGTTTATCAGGCAGGAATACTCTGCGACAGGGTGAATGATGTTGAAATGGTCATACCTGCTCAGATAGCCGCAAACCCCGTCAAGGACAGCACAGAACGATATTTTATCACCACATCAGATGAGAAAAGAATTTCTCTGCTCAACACTAGAAAGCTCATCAAGGGCTGAACGGAGGGAAGCCGATGTTAGAGATCTCTCAGCAGGATTTTGAAAAGCTGACAGGCTTTATAAAGAAAAATTACGGGCTGGATCTTACCGAGAAAAAAGTGCTTATAGAGAGCCGTCTCAGCAACTACATCATGGACAGCGGCTATAACAGCTTTGAGGAATATCTGCCCACACTCTATAATAATTATATGGGTGATGAAATCGCCAACCTCATCAACAGGCTGACGACTAACTACACCTACTTTATGCGTGAGGTCATGCACTTTGAGCACTTTGCAAATGTGTTCCTGCCTTATGCGGAGAAGAATATAAAAAATCACGATATCTGTATCTGGAGCGCAGGCTGTTCTTTCGGAAATGAGCCTTACAATCTGCAAATGTGCATGGATGAGTACTTCGGGTCGAAAAAGTACGGCTGGAATCTGAAAATACTTGCTACGGATATTTCGTATAATGCCCTCAGAGCCGCTAAAAACGGTATCTACACCGAAAGCTCAATGGAAAAGATACCCCAGCGGTGGCGTGGTATGTACTTCAAATCTGTGGGGAACGGGCTTTATCAGGTCAGTGACTCGATCAGGAAGAATGTGGAGTTCCGCTACCATAACCTTATGGACCCGATCAAGTTCAAAAAGACCTTCGATCTGATAGTCTGCCGAAACGTTATGATATATTTTGATGAGGCTACAAAGTCTCAGCTTTGCAAAAAGTTCTACAAGGTTACAAATCCTGACGGATACCTCTATATAGGTCATGCAGAAACTGCTCCTGAGGATATGCCATACATAAAACAGGAGCCCGCAATCTTCAGGAAGGAGGTAAGAGAATGAGTATCAGAATTCTTGTTATCTCCGATGACGCAGCCTTCAAGGCTATGGCCCTGAGAATAATTTCGGAGAACAGTGCAGGAAAATACACTGCAACAGGCTGTGCCCTCAAAGACGGCCGAAAAAGTGCAATAGCTATATCGCCTGCATATATTCTGCTTGACGCTGACTGTCCCGATGCTTCTGCCGATTACCTTATAAAGCTTGTTCCAAGGTACTCTGTGCCTGTTGTGGTCTGTACCTCAACTGCGAACATAAAATATACTATGCTTCAGTCAGGGGCTATGGATGTTTTAACCAAGCACTCTGATAACACAAAGCGTTTTGCTGAAAGCCTTATGTCGAGCATTTCCAGAAATGCATCTGAGAAAAAGGCCCTTGTGGCAAGGCCTAAGGTGAACTTTGATGCGTTCATTGCTATAGGCGGCTCAACAGGAAGCACAGAGGCGCTGAGAGAGATCATCAGGGGGCTCAGGGGAGAGATTCCGCCGATGGCGGCTGTTCTGCATATGCCTGATAAGTACACGGCTATCTATGCCGAACAGCTCAACTCTATCACCGATTACGAGGTGGTTGAAGCGTCAAGCGGCTTATATATGAAGCCCAACCGCATTGTTATTGCGGCAGGTGGAAAGCACCTCAGACTTTTCCGTGACAAGAAGGGTTACTTTGTGACCTCCGAGGCAGGAGTGCGTGTATCAGGCCACTGCCCGTCCGTTGACGTATTTTTCGACAGCGTGGCATACACGGCAAAGGCAAATGCTATTGGTGTTATACTTACGGGAATGGGTCAGGACGGAGCAAAGGGAATGCTCACTATGAAGAAAATGGGCGCATTCAACATCGGCCAAGATGAAGCGAGCTCGGTAGTATACGGAATGCCGAGGGCAGCTTTCGAGAACGGTGCAGTAAAGAAGCAATGCTCACTTGACAAGATAGCAGGAGAGCTTATGAATCTTTTCAGGAAGATAAGCAAAGGCTTATAAGCAGGCAGGGAAAACCCTGCACCGCCTTCGCGATGTACATTTGCTTGAAACTTTCCATTCCTTGACCGCAAAGCAAAATAGTGCAAGCTAATGAATAGAGAATGCCAAGGGTTTAAGAAAAGAGTTCGCCAAGCCGGACGAT
>DGRP01000099.1 GCA_002391065.1 Ruminococcus sp. UBA4385
AAACGAAGAAATCAGCGCCCATTTCCCGAGCCTTTGCAAGCCGCTTTTCGGTAACGCATCTAATATCACAGGATATAAAATCCGGCTTGGCAAAGGGCTCCCACATAAACGGCATAACACCGAGATGTGAGGATGCGCGTTCAAAGGGGTTGCCCTCGTCCGCCTTGGTCACCAGTATTCCCCGGTAAATGTGCGGGGCATGAAATCTGAAATACATCATCGAGACAGGGTCAAAGCTCTGAACGGCATAAGCCCCCTTATACTGCTTCAGCACATGATAGGCACGCTTTTCAAGCGACCATACAGGCGAACCTCTTTTCAGCTCAATAAGCAGCGGAACACGACCGTCAACGAATTTCAGAACATCAGTAAACAGCGGGATACACTGGTCTGTTCCTGCAAGACGCATTTCTGAAAGCTGCTCATAAGTATAATCGTATATTTTGCCCTTTACTCCGCACATACGCTTCAAGGCCTTGTCGTGGAACACCATAAGGCGACCGTCGGCAGAAAGCCTTATATCAAGTTCGATCGGAATGCCCTTTTCTATCGCAAGCTCAAAAGCTTTCATTGAGTTTTCGGGAACTCCGTTTCCGTGCAGGCCCCTGTGGGCTATATATTTTCCAAGCTCCATTTTTCACACCTCTGATACATTGTAATTATTATAATAACTCATTTGATCTGATTTGTCAACTGCGGCTCTTTCATTATTACCGACAAACAGGTTTTTGCTTTTGTTCACAAAATTGTTATATAATATATCACATAACATACACATAAACAGTGTATAATGTTGAATATCTAATGGGATCTTGCTGTCCCGGAAAGGAAAATGATATGATAAAGAAAATCATTGCAGCGATAACTGCGCTCACACTTGCTGCGGCAGTGTTTACATCCTGCGGTAAAACTGATGATTCTCAGTCGGCTGCAGAGTCTGCTGCATCAGACATAAGCACCGCTTCTTCTGAAAGCGGCAGTGCAGACACATCCGATACAGCAGAAAGCACAGCATCGTCACAGGCTGATGAATCTGCAGCAGAGGCCGCTATACCGGAGCCGTCGCTTACCATTGACGGAGAAAAGGTCGATACCTCAAATATCGTTATGTGTACTGTTGACGGAAACGATATCGACTTTGATCTGTTCAGATACTACTATTACTATGTTATGAACCAGATGTATCTCACTCCCGAAACACTTACCGAAGAAAACTTTGCTACCTTCAAGGAGTATCTGATAAAGCAGCTGAAGAGCGATTTCACCACTATACACCTTGCCAAGGAAAATAATATCACACTCACAGAAGAGTCCAATAAGAATATAGAAGAAAAGATAAGCACGATCAAATCAAATTATAAAAGCGATGAAGAATACCAGAATGCGCTAAAAGCCTCTTACCTTACAGAAGCAGCCTACAGAAAAATGCTGGAAACTGCTGAACTGTACTCCCTTGTAGAGTCACAGCTGCTTACCAACGAGGGTAAATATGCTACCAAGAAGGACGACTTCAAAAAGATCGTTCAAGACAGCTCAAAGTATTCAAGAGTCGTGCATATTTTGATCCCGTACTATTCTCAGGCAGAGATCACCGATGAAGAAACAGTATCCTCCTACGAGTCAATGACACTTTCAGAAAAAATGTCAGCAAAGCAGGCAGCCTACAATGCCCTTTCAGATGAAGAAAAGGAAAAGGTCAAGGAAAAAGCCAAAAAGGTCGCTGATGATGTTCTGAAAAAAGCAAAGGACGGCGAGGACTTTTCCAAGCTTATCACAGAATACGGCTGGGATCCCGGTATGGAATCTTCACCCGAGGGCTACTATATAAACAGTGATACCCCCCTTGTGCAGGAGTTCAAGGATAAGAGCTTTGAGCTGAAAGAAAACGAGATCAGTGATCTTGTAGAAAACGACACCTACGGCTGGTTCATAATCAAGAGGCTTCCCATAGATATGGACTATGTTGAGGAAAACCTTGAAAACATGATCATAAACTATGATTCCCCCGCGATCAATAAATTGTTCACCAAGATCAATGAAGAGCTTGAGTTCAAAGAGAGCGAGTATATGGAAAAGCTCACTTATAACAGCATAACCTAATAACATCAAAGCGGCTGAACCCGATGTTCAGCCGCTCTTTTTATTTCTTCTTTTTCTTGTCGTCGATCTTCAAGTATTTTAGCTGCAGATATACAAAATACCCTATGCTGTAGGCTGTGAACATCATTATTATGATAAACAGCGCCCACCTAAATTCAGTTGATCTGTAAAACGAGCTTGCTATCTTTAATGTTGCAGCAGATTTGGAACGTGTAACAGTTGAGGTCGCTATCAGATCAATGGATGCAAGCTGCTCTCCGTTATACTCAAGCTCCATTTTTCCAAGAACATCGCCCTTTTCTATCGGGGCAATAACATTATCATAAACAGTAATAGATCTGCTGACAGAATCAGTGGAGATATCAACAGGCCAAAGCATACTGCATCCGCCCGAGGGCTTAAGATTAACGTAATCCGCTTCGGTGCCGTACTCTACCTTAACATCGGTTATCTCGCTGTTCGGATTTACAAAGTCTGTAATCACCAGCGAGTTGAAAGCCCAGTCATACAGTGCGATATGGTCAAGTATCCCATAGCTGACATAATCGTCGCCATAGATAGAATCGGGATTCTGCTGACCCTTGTTCACATCAGAGGGTGTCTTTTCCATAGGTGCATTAAGAGATACTACAAGGTATTTATATCCGTCATAGCTTGCAAAGGAAGCAAGACATCTTCCCGAGCCGCTCTGAACAGAGCTTTTAATTCCGTCCGCCTTGGCATAATAATAAGGAGAATACTGTGATACCATATAATTGTCGTTATACAGTGTCGTACCCTCTGAATGGATATCGGTGGCTTCGAGCTGGCAGGTCTCCATTGAAGTGATACTCTTGAAGATAGGATACTTCTTCACAAGATATCGGCAAAGCTTTGACATATCCTTAGCGGTAGTATAATTCTGTGTTATAAAAAAGCCGTGAGAGCTTGTAAAGTGAGTATTCTCCATTCCCAGCTCTGCTGCCTTATCATTCATCAGCACTGTGAAATCGTAAAGCGTTTCAGACATATTCAGCGCAGTGATGTTTGCAGCCTCGCATGAAGAACAGAGGATCATTGATACCAATATATCGTAATAGCTTACAGACTCTCCCGGTCTGATATCTGCTGTGGGTGCGCCTGTGTCATACAGCTCGTCATAAGCATCGCTGCCTGCGGAAACGTGAGTTTCTTTCAGCTTCTTCTCGTTCCCCTCAAACTTATCAAGGATAAGGGCACAGGTCATAAGCTGCGTAAGATAGCCCGGAGACAGTTTTTCTTCACTGTTGATATCTACAAGAGGATCGCCGTTATCAAGATTGATCATATATACCGACGATGAATATAAATACACCGGGACAAGGTTTCCGCTGTCATCCTTTCCGTTGGTAGGCGTAAACACAACAGCCGATGCACCCATAGGAAATGCTGATGTGACAGCCAGCACGATCATTACGATCAAGCTTAGCTTTTTCAAAATTTTCATTTATATCGTAACCTTTCAAGCTTTTACTTTGTAAGTGAATGATCTTGACCTTTTGCCCGTTTTTTCAACAAGCTCAAGATAATCAAGAAGATTGAGGATAGTCTGTGCATTTTTAAGACTGATATGTGCAGCCTTTGCAAAGTCTGACGAAGTAAAATCAGCTGCAAGTCCGTTGGGGATAAATATCCGATAATCCTCCGGGCAGCGAAGATATATCTCGTCAAGCAGACCTGTCGGGACTCTGTCACATCTGGTCGAGCCGCGTTTTTTGTCCTTAGACCATCCATTGAGATATCTTGTTTCTTCAACCTCAAGAAGACAAAGGCACAGGTTCATCCGCGGATTATCAAGCGTATATTTTATCCTGTAAAGCTCTCTTGCAGCATCATATATGCTCCCCTTTTTCGGAGATCTGCGTCTTGAAGAGACCTCACCCGTATCCATATCTATCCACGAGAGATATTTTAGCTGCGGTATAGGATAAACCACTGTAACATCGCAGTATTCCAGAAAGCACTCCAGCTTGTTAAGCAGTCTGTTGAACTGCCTTGTCTGTATTTCGATGACTCCGTTCTCGCCAACGATATCAGCAACATAGCTGCCGATTCTGACCTCCTGGTTTTCCTTGTGAGGTTCAAAATAGCATTTCAGTACAGCATGAAGTGTTTTTTCACCAAGAGTACCTATGCCGTTTTGTTCTTTTTCTTTTCCTATGACAGACTCGCAGGCTGCCCGAAAGCGTTCTTTATCCATAGACGATACCTCACAACTAA
>DGRP01000160.1 GCA_002391065.1 Ruminococcus sp. UBA4385
TTTCTTCCGCAGGTACACTCAGGACCGTTGGGGTCGATTACAGTATGACCGATCTCAGCTCCCGCAAAGTTAAAGCCTGAGTATATTTTTCCGTTAATAATGATTCCGCCGCCTACACCTGTTCCAAGTGTAATGCATACTGCATCATTGGCACCCTTTGCAGCACCTGCTACATACTCGCCGTAAGCTGCAGCGTTTGCATCATTCTCAACGTAACAAGGCTTGCTGATGTGTGTCTGCATAAGTTTAACTACAGGAAAGTTCAGAAAGCCGAGATTGTTTGAATACTCAATAATTCCCGTATCTGAGTTTGCAGTACCCGGTGTTCCGATACCAACCGACTCGATATCCTCAACTGTCAGTCCTGCCTGTTGTGTTGCTTCCATAGCAACCTTTGCCATGTCTGCACAAATGTCCTCTGCCGGTCTCGGGAGATTAGTTTTGCAGGTAGCCTTTGAGATTATCTCAAAGTTTTCATTTACCACTCCTGCCTTGATATTTGTTCCGCCGAGATCAATACCGATATAGTATTTCATACTATTCCTCCATATAAAAATAATTATTGATTCTCATCATCATATTCATGAAAATTGATTTCTTCCTTTACGGATTCGGGCTTTTTAGCTTCTATTCTTTTTTCTATTTCTCCGTAAGCAAGAAGATAAACAACTTCAAGAACAAAAGCGAGTAAAATAATCAGCCAGATGCTTATATCTGTGAAAATGCCCAGAAGCACCGCAAGCACGATAATAAGGATTTCTCCGATTTCTTTTTTCGGGTCAAAGCTTAAATTAGCAAACATATTATTCACCTAGTCGATTTTAGTTAATACGAAAGTACATTTGCCTTCTACCGAATACTCACCGCTTCCTGCCGAAAGGAAAATGCTGTCGCCCTTAACTGCAGAAACGCTTTCTCCTGCACATCTGATAGCAGGCTCGCCGTCAAGCACAAGCAGGCTGTTGAAAGATGTCTCATCAGCATTAAGCACTGCTTTATCCTGAATATTTACCCTGTAGGTGGTGAAGTATTCACATTTTGCAAGAAGCTTAATATCATAGCCGTCTTTCTTTTCAACAGGAGTTTCAGGATACTGTTCAGCAGGTGCAAGCTTAGTAACATCTTTAGCCTTCTCGATATGAAGCTCTCTTGGCTTGCCGTCTTTGCCTACTCTGCCATAATCGTAAATTCGATAAGTAGTATTGGAGTTCTGCTGTATCTCAGCTATGAGAATACCCTTGCCGATAGCATGAAGTGTTCCCGATCTTATAAAGAAAACATCTCCCTTGTGAACAGGAACATTGTTAGTTACCTCAAGGAGTGTATTGTTCATTATCCTTTCTGCGAACTCTTCCTTGCTAATCTCGTGCTTAAAGCCATAGAGAAGCTCAGCTCCATCGTCACAGTCAACGACGTACCACATTTCGGTCTTTCCATATTCGCCCTCAACTCTCTGAGCATATTCATTATCAGGGTGAACCTGAACAGAAAGGTTATCCTTGGCGTCAATAAGCTTTATAAGGATAGGGAAGTTTTCAAATCGCTCGCAAGCAGAGCCAAGTACAGCCTTGCCCTCTTTTTCAATATACTGAGACAGTGTAAGCCCTTTGAACTGACCATCAGATATTACGCTTTCTCCGTCTTTGTGACAGGAAAGCTCCCAGCTTTCAGCAACCTTATCATAGTCGCATTTCTTTCCGTACTCATCACGAAGTCTTGTGCCGCCCCAGATATAATCCTTGAATGCAGGGGATAATTTGAATAATGCCATATTTTTATGCACCGAAAACGGTGTTCCTCCTTCCGAAAGATATATTTATACCTTTATATAATAACACATTTTACTAGTCAAGTCAACATTTTTTCAATAAATCTGAAATATTTCTGTTATTATAGATAATTAATAACAGATGCTCTGGGAGAAATACAGATTTGTTCTTTACTTTTATTGAAATCTATGTTATAATATCTAGTAATGAGTTTATTTATCGAAAGGAAAAACAATGAAATACTATTTTGATTGTGACAGGTGGGGAAGCTGTTTCAGTGTTCCTGCAAGTGTAGCTGAAAGACATCTGAAGCTTTGTGATCCTGCCTTTCTTAAGGTTCTTATATATGCGTTGTCACAGAACAGTCATGAGCTTGATTCAGCTGTGATTGCTGATTCCTGCGGTGTGCCTGAAAAGACTGTTGATGATGCCGTAAAATACTGGAGGTCAAACGGAGTTCTGACGTCAGGGAGAACGCCGGAAGCTGTCTCTGCTGTTGAAACACAGCAGGTAGGTGCTGTCAGGGCATTTGACCCTACAAAAAATTCTGTAAGCAAAAAGCTTGCTGTAAAGTACACGAATTCTGAAATACTTGAAAAAACCAAATCTGACAAACAGCTAGCACAGCTTCTTAATGAGATTCAGTCTGTATTTGGAAGAACCATAAATTCAACTGAGCAGGGTGAGCTTATTGCCCTATATGAATTTTATGGCTTTGATGCAGCGTCTATTCTTCTTACGGCGCAGTACTGTGTATCATTAGACAAAACCCGTGTTGCTTATCTTGTTACTGTTATGAGAAACTGGTATGAGCAGGATATTTTGAGTTATCAGCAAATTGAGAAGGAAATAATCAGAGTTTCTGCTGTTAAAAAGTACGAAAACAGGTGCTTATCGGCTTTTGGTATCACTTCAAAGCCAACTCCTACTCAGCTTGAATATATCAGGACATGGAAGGATATGGGCTTCACTGTTGAAATGCTGGAGATTGCTTATAATAAGTGCATGGATAATATCAATAAGCTTAATTTTAAGTACATAAACACTATACTTACTGATTGGGCATCTCATAGTATCACTACACCAACTCAGGTCACTGCTGTGGACAGCAAATTCAAGGGCAGGAATAAGGCAAGTGTTTCAAATGAAAAGAATTCCTATGACCTTGAAGAATTTGAACGCTTTGCAAAGGATTTTGATCTTAGCAGATCTAAAAAGAATGACTGACGGAGATAGATATGAATTACACAAAAAATGCCTATGAGCGTGCAGAACGAACACTTGCAATCAGGAAAAAGACCGCTTATTCCGAACAAAAGGAAAGATACGCAATAGCAGTTAAGGCTGTTCCCGAGATAGCTAAAATGCTGAGCGTGCTTGATAAGAAAAGGTTTGAGCTTCTTAGTCAGATAGGAGCAGGAAAGAATAAGGCATCATCAGTTGTATATGAGCTTAAAACTGAAACCGAAACGATAAACCGTGCGATTTCTGAGCTTCTTGTTTCTAATGGGTTCCCTGAGGATTATATAGAATATAAGTTTACCTGTGAGAAATGCTATGATACAGGGTTTCGTGACGGAAACAGATGCAGCTGTATGACAGAGCTTCTTACAAAGTATACTATTGAAGAATTAAACGAGTTTTGTACTTTGAAGCTTCATAGTTTTGATGAATTCAGGCTTGATTATTATCCGGAAAAAGACCAGAACGGAGAAGAGCCAAGAAAGCGTATGGAGCTTGTATTTAATAACTGCATTCAGTATGCGAAAAACTTCAGTCTGAATTCTGAATCTCTGTTTTTCTATGGTAAGACCGGTCTCGGAAAGACGTTTTTGTCATCATGTATAGCATCGGAGCTTATGAAAAAAGGGTTTACAGTTGTGTTCTTTTCTGTACCCTCTTTGTTTACCAAGCTTGAGGATGAGCACTTTGGCAGAGCAGATACAAAAACTATGGAACTTCTTTTGTCTGCTGATCTTGTTATACTTGATGATCTCGGCTCTGAATTCAAAACGCAGTTTACTGAATCAAAGCTATATGAAATAGTAAACGGAAGGCTTAACCTCGAAAAGCCGCTGATCCTATCTACTAATCTTTCTGTCGGAGAGCTTCAGAAAATGTATAATGAGAGGCTGATTTCCAGAATTATAATGCAGTATGCGCCTATAAAGTTTATAGGCAGTGATATCAGGCAGATTATGAGACTTAATAACTACAGATAATAATAAAGCCATTGTCCGATAAGGGCAATGGCTTTTGTATTAAACCTTTGCAAGACCGTTTTTGATATCCTCAATAATATCATCAACATTTTCAAGACCAACCGAGAAACGAACCATTCCGCCATTGATACCGGCAGCAACGAGCTGTTCATCGGTAAGCTGTCTGTGAGTTGCAGATGCGGGGTGCAGCACACAGGTTCTTATGTCAGCAACGTGAACTTCGTTAGAGGCAAGCTTCAGGCTGTCCATAAATCTTACAGCTGCAGGCCTTCCTCCCTTGATTACAAATGAGATAACTCCTGCTGAGCGTCCGCCGAGATACTTAACTGCTCTGTCATGGTATTTGTCACCCTCAAGTGCAGGGAAGGTAACGCTCTCAATTTTGTCAGACTCTTTTAAGAACTTAGCGACCTTGATAGCGTTCTCGCAGTATCTGTCCATTCTGACGGGAAGTGTCTCCAGCCCGAGATTGAGCAGGAAAGAAGAATTAGCAGCAGGGTAGCAGCCAAAGTCTCTCATAAGCTGCATTCTTGCCTTTACAATGTATGGAGCAAACGGATACTTTTCTGTGTAAACAGTTCCGTGATAGCTCTCATCAGGTTCAGTCATGCAGGGGAACTTGCCCTGAGTCCAGTCAAACTTTCCGCTGTCAACAATAACACCGCCGACCTGAACAGCATGACCGTCCATGTATTTTGAGGTAGAGTGGATAACTATATCAGCACCCCACTCGATAGGTCTGCAAAGATATGGTGTTGCAAAAGTATTGTCAACAATAAGCGGAACACCGTTCTGGTGAGCACACTCAGCCCACATCTCAATATCAAATACGGTCAGTGCAGGATTTGCGATAGTCTCACCAAATACAGCCTTTGTATTAGGCTTGAAGGCAGCCAGCAGTTCTTCCTTGGTTGCATCAACATCAACGAAGATGCACTCTATTCCCATTCTCTTAAGTGTAACAGCAAAGAGATTTATTGTTCCGCCATATATAGAGGACGAGGAAATAAAGCTGTCGCCTGCCTCACAGATATTGAGGATAGACAGCAGTGAAGCAGCCTGTCCCGAAGATGTACACATAGCAGCGACACCGCCCTCAAGAGCAGCGATCTTTTTCTCAACAGCATCAGTAGTAGGGTTTTCAAATCTTGAATAGATAAGGCTCTTGGTAGGGTCATCGAAAACAGCAGCTACGTCATCGGTCGAGTCATAAACGTATGTCGTGCTCTGAACTATCGGAACGACTCTCGGTTCTCCGTTTTTAGGTGTGTAGCCCTCGTGAAGGCATTTTGTTTCAAATTTCATATAATACAGTCCTTTCGGTTTTATATTTCACTAATGTTTACTCTGCTCATACTGACAGCACTTTCCATTGAAATGCGCACAAGCTCATTGCCGTCAGTGTTCTGTCTGATGAAAGCCATAAGCATTTTGGTGAGTGCGGCACCGAAAACAATATGCAGCTCACCCACCTCGCAATACTGCATTGCAAGTGCAGACATAGGTGCCCAGAGCATTTTAAGATAGCTCTGCATTGTATCTCCTGTCTTGACTCCTCGGACAGTTCCGAAGCTTTCGTTTCCTGCTGCCGTGGACACATACCCCAGTATCTCATTGATGTCAGGCATTTCCGTGGATACTCTGCTGAGCATTGCCCATATAGAATAGCCCTCACCTATCAGGAGCTTATCTGTCAGTTCCCCGAAATAGTAGTGCCTGCCCGATCTGTCAGAGAATATCTCAAACACATCTTCTACAGCCATTTTAGCAGTAATAATATATTTTGATCGTATATCTGCCTGACAAGCATAGCCTGCAAGGCAGCCCATAGCTGATACCGCTGACTGTGGGTGCAGCTGTCCACCGACAGACATTGCACTGACCAGCCTTTGAACAACAGCATCTGAGCCAAGCTTTATCTTGTTGTTATCCATTAAACGTTGATCTCCGCAACATCATCGGAAACACCGTTTGCTTCAATTACAGGCTTTACACAGTTTTCAATGAACTCATCTACCTGCTGAGGGCATCTGCCGATGTAGTTTTCAGGCTGCATTATCTTTTCAAGCTCTTCAAGAGTGATGTTGAACATCGGGTCAGCGGCGATAAGCTCAGCGAGGTTGTTTTCAAGCCCCTCAGCCTTAACATGAGCACCTGCCTCCATCGAAAGAGTTCTTATACGCTCATGCAGTTCCTGACGGCTTGCTCCTCTCTCACAGCAGTCCATAATGATGTTTTCTGTAGCCATGAAGGGCAGCTCAGCCATTACACGCTTGCGGATTATCTTCTCATAAACTACGAGACCGTTAGCAGGGTCAGTAACATTGAGCATTATGTTAAGTATAGCATCAACTCCGAGGAAAGCCTCAGCAACAGCGATACGCTTGTTAGCTGAATCATCGAGAGTTCTCTCAAACCACTGAGTACCTGCTGTAAATGCAGGATTGAGAACATCTACCATGACATATCTTGCCAGTGAGCAGATACGCTCATCTCTCATTGGGTTGCGCTTATATGCCATAGCGGAAGAACCAATCTGAGTTTTCTCAAAAGGCTCTTCGATCTCCTTGAAGCTCTGTAAAAGTCTAATATCATTTCCGAACTTCATAGCAGACTGAGCAATTCCTGCAAGAGCCTGACAAACAGCGAAGTCAACCTTTCTTGAATATGTCTGACCTGAAACAGGAACAACAGCATCAAAGCCCATTTCCTCAGCAATGAGTCTTTCAAGCTCTTTTACCTTATCTGTATCACCGTGGAAAAGCTCCATGAATGAAGCCTGAGTACCTGTTGTACCCTTTGAACCAAGAAGCTTCAGCCTTCCGAGCTGGAAATCAAGATCTTCAAGGTCCATAAGCAGCTCGTTGCACCAAAGAGTAGCTCTCTTTCCGACAGTAGTTAGCTGAGCAGGCTGCAGATGTGTATAAGCAAGGCAGGGAAGTGCCTTATATTTATCAGCGAACTTTGCAAGCTGGTCAATTACCTTAACAAGCTTTCTTTTGACTACCTGCATAGCATCTCTCATAATGATTACGTCCGTATTATCACCAACATAGCAGCTTGTCGCACCAAGGTGAATAATACCCTTTGCATTCGGGCAGGCATCACCATAAGTATGAACGTGAGCCATTACATCATGGCGGAATTTCTTTTCATATTCAGCTGCCTTTTCATAGTCGATATCATCGATATGAGCTTCAAGCTCATCGACCTGCTCCTGAGTAACACCAAGTCCGAGTTTCATTTCAGCTCTTGCAAGAGCTACCCAGAGCCTTCTCCATGTAGTGAATTTCTTGTCAGCAGAGAAAATGAACTGCATTTCCTTGCTTGCATAACGTGTGCAGAAGGGGCTTTCATAACTATTTGTCATAATAAATCTGTCCTTTCAAAGATAAACTGTAAAAATACAAAACTATTATATCACATATCGAACAGTATTTCAAGTAAAAATGCAAAAAAATATCCCCCTGCAAAACAGGGGGATAAAAAGCGTATTACTGCTTGTCCTTATCATCAAAGATATCGCCGCACTGTGGGCAGAACTTCGGAGGATTATGAGGATCCTCGGGAACCCAGCCGCACTTATCGCACCTATAGAGAGGTGCATCTGCAGGCTTAGGCTGACCGCAGTTCTGGCAGAACTTGCCCTGATTTACAGTACCGCAGGTACAGGTCCAGCCTTCAGCTGCGGGAGCTGCAGGAGCAGGAGCCGGCATAGGCTTACCGCAGTTCTGACAGAATTTTCCTGTATTCTGATTGCCGCACTCGCAGGTCCAGGCATTAGGATCCTGAGCAGGAGCCTGAGGTGCCTGCTGCTGAGGAGGCTGCTGATAAGCTCCTCCCATACCGCCCTGAGGTGCATTACCGTTAGGATTGTAGCCGTTCGGGTTGTAGCCCTGAGCTCCACCGGGATTTCCGTAGAAGCCGCTGCTCATCTGCTGAGCATTCTGGTTGAATGAGTTGCCTGCAAAGCCCATTCCCATAAAGCCTGTGAAAGCGCCTGCGGAGTTGCCTGCTGCTGTCTCACGAGCTCTGTTGATCGACATTGCATCCAGAGCGCCAAGTCTGCCGTTACGCATAGCAGCATCTGCCTCCTGGAACTGGCTGATCTTCTTCTTGCTCTCTTCGTCAACATTGAGTTCTACTGAAAGGCTCTTGAGCTGTACACCCTTATCAGTCCACTTATCGGTGAGCTGCTCATTCATTATATCAGCGAGCTCATCAGCATAAGCAATTATCTGATCGTAGGGGATCATTTTCTTTGAAAGCTCAGAGATACATCTGCCGAACTTAGGCTTCATATCAGTCTTGAGCTGGCTCATGAAGGTAGCACCGTCGCCTGAATCGCTTACAAACGGCTGGCTGATGTCATGAATATTGTTCTCATAGAAAGCTACCGGGTCAACTATTTTGAGCTCGAACTCACCGTGTCCCTGAGCGTTCAGAGTGAGGTTCATCTCACCGTCACGGAAAGGCACGTTGCCAAAGCCAATCTTGTTGCCTACCAGAGGTCTGAGGTTGATGTAAACAAGACGCATTGTGTGCTTAGCCATACCGCCTGCTACAAAACGTCCTCCGATATCTTTAAGTGAAGGGATAAAATCCTTCAGACCGCCGCCGAGAAGCGAAGGTGCAGTTGTAGAATCATATCTGTACTGGCCTGCGAGTTCATTATCAGTTGCAACTACAAGGTCATGAACCTTGCCGTCCTCAACGAGCAGAGCTGCCTGATTGATAGCAACATCAAATACAGAGCCGTTTGAGATGTAAGATTCAGTTCCTTTCTTATTGCTTCCTCCTCTTACGTTGCTCACATTAGTTCCGGCAATACACATTGTTGTCTGTCCCATACCGTCACAGCGGAAGTATTCTGTCCATTCATCGGCAAGTTTTCCGCTGACAGCACCGATGGCTGCTTTAATTAAACCCATAGTGATTCTTCCTTTCTTAAATAATTATATAGTCAGATCAATATGATCTAAAGCTATCTTAGTTTCAATATCTTATTGACTTTCCATGTTCTTTCAACAGATATCTCCTGATTAGCAAGTCCTCCTCCGCAGTATTCGCAGAACTTATTCTTGCCTATTGCTCTGATAGGAGCTCCGCAGTAAGGGCATCTGAGACTTGCAAGCTCTCCGTCGCCCTCATCAGTAAGATAATACACATATTTTGCAGAGTAAATGTGCTGCTGGAGCATTTTCTTGGGCGGCTTATATTCAAGAGCCGCCTGATAGGTTATAACTGCTTCAGTATCATGCTTTCTGTAGTCGCTCATTGCGACATTGTGTATCTTTACTCCCTCATACTTGATATTATTAGTATCAAGCATAGCCTCGACTTCAAGCACCAGAGCATCGGTACAGTACTGTCTGAGCCTGTCGGCACCGGTACCTTCGTTCAGGACAGCAAAATATGTAGCTATCGCAGAACGTACTATCTGACCTGCATAGTCGGCATCAAATCCGGGGAAGTCCCTTTTGACCCTTTGTCTCATAAGGCCCTCAGCACCCGAAATGGACAATGGACGGGTAGCAGCATCATCAGTTGCTTTTATAACCTTGTCTATAAGCTCTGAAGTCTTTTTTACACCCTTACCTATCTTTACTGCGGCAAATACACCAACTACCGCACCAATAACTCCAAGGGTTATTTTAATTATAAGTACAGATGTCATTTATAATTAATTACTCCGTTCATTTCAATATACCGCCTATCAGTGCACCCAGCACTCCGCCGCCGACAGCACCGATAAGTGAATATATAGTTAATTTGATTTTATCTATAGGAAGGTTTCCTATAAATTTACCTGTCTGACCGTTCATAGCAAAGAAATAAGGCTTTTCCTCATAGGTTGTATAAAACAGCCATGTAGGAAGCATTGCATACTCGACCTTTTCGATCTTTGTATTCTTATTATATACATTTACATTAACGTGGTCATATTTACAGGTGCTTACAAGTGCATCCTTAGTGGTATTTTCTATTCTTTCCTGAGCTCTGGGATAGCATTTCTCCTTGTCTTCATCATATCTCTCTGCAAGATAGCCCGAAAGATAGCCTGCATTAAATGGTTTCATTTCAGAAAAGTCATAAGGCTCAATCGAATCCATAGCATCGTCTTCTGTCTTTGAAGAGCCGTCAACAGGCACTTTCTCAAATGAGAGAGAGCCGTCTCTCAGGACATCATAGTATTTTTTCTCAGTATACTCATAATTTCCCTGAGTCCATTTCTTTTCATCATAGCACTCACATTTGATGTTTCCATGACAAGTGCCTGAATAAAGCCAGAAAGGAATATACACACCCTGAAGCTTATCAACTACAGAGTTTACATCGAAATTCTTTGGAGTAAGAGGCTTCTTTGCAAATGCAGCAAATGAGCTCATACACTTATCCTTAGGAATCTTGAATGGAATAATGTACTGAGGAGCAAAATCATTAATGATCTGTTCGCCCATTACAACAGAGTTTCCGCAGTATACACATACTGTTGCGGCAGTAGAACGGTCAGTTATAATCTCTGACCCGCAATGCGAGCAGGTATACTTTACAAGGTTATTACCAACAGTTCCGTCATTTGACTGTGTATACTCACCCGCTTCGAGTTCTTCGTGCTTCTGAACGTTTTCCTCAGTAAGAGCATCAGCCTTCTGATTCTCCATAGCAGCAGTAAGCTCTTCAAGCGAGAATTTATCATCACAGTATTCACAATGGAAGCAGTTTTCACTTGCTGTCCAGAAAATCTCAGCGCCGCAGGTAGGGCACTTATATGAAATATTAGCCATAAATACCCTCCTTAATCATTTCTGATTTTTCTCTTATCAGTTGTTGTTCTGACATAATTGTCATACTGACGCATAAGATCAAGGTCTGAGTTTACATACTTATCAGCCTTTGTTGCGTGGTGTTTTGTACGGCTCATACTAACAAGCACTGCACCTGTAATCAATCCGCCAAGCAGTGCTCCTATAACACCGCCGACTGCACCGTTTGAAGAGCCGCTGTCGGCATAAGCCGTTACAGGCTGAAAAAATGTGCTGATGCTGATTGTAGCGAAGCCGAGAGTTCTTAGAATTTTATTATACATAAGAGATAATTCTCCTGAGAAGCAGGAGTTCCTCCTTTCGATAAGATGTGTTCAAATATAAGAAAATATAAGATAATATTACACAAATTAAGATTACCACAAATTCGTCTGTATGTCAAGAACTTTTTATCAAATTGTAACAGAAAAGTCATACATGTAGCTTTTAGTCAGAATTTCAGAACATAGATACAGTGAACCGCATATAAGTATGAGACTGTCGGTCTCGCCCCTGACTAATTCATTAACCGTATCGGATATACTTTTTTCGCATGGTTTAGCATCTGCACCTAGATTACGCAGTGTCTCTGCAAGCTTTACCTTGTTTTCTGCACGTTCGGAGAAACCGTCACAGGTGTAAAAACAGTCAACAACATCTATAAGATTTTTAAGTGCGCTTTCAATGTTTTTATCTCTGCACATTCCGATAACAGCTTTACAGGGGCTTTTTCCGCAGGCACGGATAGTTGAAGCCAGTGCTGACATTCCATCAGGGTTATGAGCGCCGTCAAGAATAACAAGGGGCTGTTTTGACAAAACCTGAACTCTTGCAGGAACGCAAGCTTTTTCAAGCCCGTTTCTGATATTCTCATCAGTCAGTCCTAATCTGTCTTTTATAGTATAGGAGGCTTCAATTACTGCGCAGGCATTTCTTATCATATGCTCGCCCTGCATTGATATGCGGTACTTATTCGCCTTATAAATAAACTCACTACCGCTTATATCCTTTTTCAGGACAGAGCTGACGTTGCTCGGAATAATAAGCTTTGTATTCTTTTGTTCAGCAGTATACGCAAATATTTTTTCAACTGTTTCTTCATTACCCGAACTCAGTATACATGGTGAGCCTTCTTTAATAATTCCGGCTTTCTGAGAGGCAATAGATTCCAATGTGTCTCCGAGTATTTGGGTATGATCATAAGAGACAGAGCCTATCACACAGGCAAGCGGTGCTTTAATTATATTAGTGCAGTCGAGCAGTCCGCCTATTCCTGCTTCCAGAATTACAACATCACATTTCTTTTCAAGATAATGCAGAAATGCTATCGCCATTGTTATCTCAAACTGAGAATACTCACCTTTGTATTCTGTTTTTTCTGCTGCGTTTCTTACTATATCCGCATACTTTGCAAGTTCAATGTCTGAAATATCAGCGTTATTAATCTTTATTCTGTCATTGAATCTGAAAATAAAAGGCGATGTAAACAAACCTGTTTTCAGACCCGCATCTATACAAATCTCATTAAGCATCTGAGCGATTGAGCCTTTTCCGTTAGTGCCGGCAATATGGATAAAACACAGCTTATCCTGTGGGTTGCCAAGCATATTAAGCAATGACGCAATTCTTCTAAGATCATTAACAGGCTTTCCCGAGTGGGATAATGAATCAATATAGCTGTGAACATTTTTTTCGGTCATTATTAAAGCTCCTTTATCATAGCTTCAAGTTCCTTTGCTTTATCAATACTTATGCCTGCGCATTTTGCAAGCTCCTCAACAGTTGCTTTTTTGAGGCTGTCTTTAGTTTTGAATTCAGTGATAAGCTTTTGTGCTTTTTTCTCTCCGATGCCTTTGATTTTTGTCAGCTGAAGCCCGAATGAGCTTTTTTTATGCTTTTTAGCCTGATATGTTATCGCAACTCTGTGTACTTCGTCCTGAATTGAAGTGACCAGGTTAAAAGCTGCTCTTGCTTTAGTAAGTGATATTTCTCCGCCGCCTGTTGCTACTGCTCTGGTTCTGTGCTTGGAATCCTTTACCAATCCGAACAGTGGACAGTCTATACCCATTCTTTTGAGCACAGGTGCAACTGCATTAACGTGACCGTTTCCGCCGTCAAGGAGGATAAGGTCAGGCAGGGTAGCAAAGCCCTCATCTGTTTTCTCAAAATAGTTTTTGAAGCGTCTTTCGAGTACTTCGGCCATGCAGGCGTAGTCATCTTGCTCCTCAACAGTTTTAATTGAAAAGCGCTTATAGTTCTTTTTCGAGGGTCTTCCGTTTTCAAAAACAACCATTCCCGCAACCATATCAGATGAAGCGAGATTTGAAATATCGTAGCACTCAATATAGTTAGGTGTTTTGGCAAGACCTAATGCTTTTGCGAGCTCTTCAAGAGCAATTATTTCACGGCTGGTTCTTCCGACCTTTATGGACAGATATTCAGCCGCATTGCTTTTTGCAAGAGCAGTCAGCTTCAGAAGCTGACCTCTCTGAGGAACAGCAAATCTCACATTATGCTGAGCTTTTTCGGTTAGGTATCGGGATACCAGTTCGCTTTCGGCAAAGTTTGTTTCAAGAAGTATATCTCTTGGTATTTCGTCTTTTGATGAGTAATACTGTATCAGAAAATCCGAATACATTCTGTCCTGATCATCAGTATCTCCAAGAAAAAATGATGCCTTATCAAAAAGTCTACCGCCCCTGTACATAATAACACTTGCACAGGCAGTTTCTCCGTTATGGGCTATAGCAACTATATCACAGTTTTTGATATGCTCATCAATTATTTTCTGGCTTTCCGATGCTTTTGTTATCGCAGAAATACTGTCTCTGAGCTTTGCGGCAAGCTCGAAGTTCATTTCTTCCGAAGCCTTGTACATTTCTTCGGTCATGCGCTCTACTGACTGTTCAGATCCGTTTTTAATATAGTCAATTGCCTGCGAAACTATATCGTTATATTCTTTTTCGGATATTTTTCCTGTGCAAACGCCCATACACTGTTTAATATGGAAGTTCAGGCAAGGACGCTGTTTTCTGAAATCATTCGGGAATTTCCTGTTGCAGGTAGGGAGCATAAAAACTTTGTTGGCTTCCTCAACAGCCTGTTTAACAGCATAAGAGCTTGTGTACGGACCGATATAGCGGGAATCGTCATCTTCCTTCTGAAGTACAGCCTGCAATCTGGGATACAGATCATTAGTTACTCTTATATAGCTGTATCCCTTGTCATCTTTCAGAAGAATATTATATTTAGGAGTATATTGTTTAATAAGGGAGCATTCAAGAACCAGAGCTTCAAACTCAGAATCTGTGACTATAAAATCATAGTCATATACATTTGAAACCATTTTCCATACCTTAGGCAGATGATCCTGCCATGGCCGAAAATATGAGGATACTCGGTTTTTAAGGTTTTTGGCTTTTCCGATATATATGATTTTAAGCTCTTTGTTCTTCATTATATAGCAGCCCGGCTTTGTTGTAAGTTTTGAGGTTTTATCTCGAAGATAGGGAAGCCGATCATTTTCTTTTTCAGTTATTATCATTTTTTCTCCTTTTGGGGCTTGGGTATTGACATACTTGGATTTTAGTGATATACTTTATTACATAAAAGTATAAAAGTATACGAAAGGATATGTTATAATGAAAATAGGTATTATAGGGCTTGGCCTTATTGGCGGCTCAATTGCTAAAAGCATAAAAAAGAATACCTCGTACTCCTGCTTTGGATATGATATTGACAGAGCCGCTGTTGCAGGTGCTCTGGCTCAGGAAGCAATTGATGCTGAGCTTACCAAAGAGGATATTAGATCCTGCGATGTTATCATAGTGTGTCTGCATCCTCAGCAAACTATAGATTATATCTGTGATAATATAAGCCTGTTCGGAAAGGATACTATAGTTATAGATACCTGCGGTGTAAAGCGTGCTATAGTGGACAAGGTCGATTCGCTTTGCAATGAAAACGGTGTTGCTTTTGTAGGCTGTCACCCGATGGCAGGCAGAGAGTTTTCAGGCTTTGCATACTCTGTTGACAATCTTTTTGAGAGAGCAAGCTTTATTATGACTCCAACTGAACTTACTCCTATGGGGGCAGTTTCAAAAATATCTTCTCTCGCTAAAGAGATCGGCTTTGCAAGGATAGTTATTTCAAATCCTGATGAGCATGACCGTGTTATTGCATTTACGTCACAGCTTGCGCACGTTGTATCGAGCTCTTATGTTAAAAGTCCGAGCCTTTTAAAGCAAAGCGGTTTTTCAGCGGGTTCATTCAAGGATCTTACCAGAGTTGCCAAGCTTAATGAAGATATGTGGACAACATTATTTCTTATGAATGATAAGCCTCTTGTAGATGAAATAGACCACATTATAGAAAGGCTTACCGAATACAGAAATGCGATATCTTCGGGAGATGCAGATACGCTCAGAAGCCTTCTTAAAGACGGCAGAGAGCTAAAGGAGCTTTCAAACAACACAATCTGATATGAGTAAGGGCGGAAATATCCGCCCTTTTTTATTTTGTAAGCTCAATTATAGCATTCGCATAAAGGTTAAGATTGTATTTGAAGGTAGACATAGAGATATGCTCATCAGGACCGTGCATATTGTTGTTCTCGTCAGGGAATTCTGCACCAAAGGCAACTCCGCCTTTAGTATTATGAACGTAGGTTATACCGCCCTCGCTGATACATTCGCCTTTTTGACCGGTTACATCTTCGTATACTCTGAGAAGTGTCTGAATGAAATCCGAATTTTCATCAACGTAATGGCTTTCCATTCCTTCGCAGTCTGTAACTTTCATTCCTGCATTTTCAAGTGCTGATTTTATAATAGCAGAAATCTCAGCATACTTTTTGTCAACAGGGAAGCGTATATCAAGCCCTCCGCTTAGTTTTCCGTTTTCAATATTCAGAAGTGTAAGCGCCATAGTCATATCGCCTGAGACTTTGTCAGAGAATCCAAGTCCTGCCGATTTTCCATTATATTCGCCGTGAGGGAAAACCTCAGAGAGCGCTTTCAGTTCAGCATATCCACACTTTACAAGTGCCGACAAAAGTGCAGTCGCAGTATTTATACCTCTTTCAGGTCTTGACCCATGTGAAGAACGGCCCCTGATTATATGCTCCCGATTATCGGATTCAAAGCAAAGTTCAGGTTCAGTTTCTTTTAAGACAGAGTTTATTTTTTCAGTATTATCATCAACAGAAATAACTGCTTTCCCGGGGACAGCGTTAATAACAGTTCCGCATCTGACAGAAAGCTTTGTGTCGGAGAGTTTTCCTTCAAATTTCAGATGTACCATTCCTTTTTCGCAGTTGAGCACAGGGAATGAGCCATCTGGAGTGAATATCATTTCAGGGAATCCGACTTTCTTTTCATAGTAGTCTATATCATTGCAGCCGATTTCCTCTCCGCCTCCAAATATAACTCTGAAGTTCTTTCTTATTGGGATATTAAGCTCTTTTATAGCTTTTACAGCCCACAGTACTGCAACGCTTGGACCTTTATCATCAATTGTACCTCTGCCGTAAAGAGTGTCATTTCTGCACTCCAGCTTGAATGGCTCACTTCTCCAGCCCTCACCTGCAGGAACAACATCAAGATGAGAAAGAACAGCCAGCTCAGGCTCTTTATCATTATAGAAATCACCATGCACAGCATAGTTATCAATATTCTGTGTAAACATACTTAATTGCTTGAGTTTATTAATGCCCCATTCAAGGGCATTTTTTGAGCCTTCACCAAATGGCTTGATTTTACTGCTTTCATCAGCAACACTTTCAATAGATATAATCTCAGCTAAATCAGCGAGTATTTCATCCATATGCTCATCAAAGTAAGCACTTAATTGATCTTTGTACATTATTTCACCTTTTCTTTAATGTTATCAGCATAATCTCAGCAGGGTTATTAATCCTGAATTTTCCAAGTCCGACAGTAACTGCAAGCGAGGAAGTGCCGTTATCAGTATCTAGTTCATAGATACCCTTAGTATATTTAGGGAAAAATTTTCTTTCGGGAGAGAAGATACCTCCGATGAACGGAAGCCTCACAGCACCGCCGTGACAATGTCCTGAAAATATTCCGTCTGCGCCCCAATTTGCATATACATCAAATGGCAGAGGGTTATGCGAAATCAGCAGATTGCATACAGTATTGTCAGGTCTGCCTAACAGCTTAGTAAGCGTCTCGGTATCAAGCTGAGGCAGATCGTTATGCGAGAAGTCCTCATTCCTGTAGTATCTCTGAGGAAGCTGAGAGCCGTAAAGCGTTATTGCCTGACCGTCTGCAAGAAGGTAACAGTGCTCATTTCTGAGTACTGTGATACCAAGCTGTTTAAGCCTGAAGCAAAGTGATTCACATAGATCTATATTATCAACCTCATGATTACCGAGCACATAATATGTAGGTGCTATTGTTCTCAGCCTTTTCATAAGTGCAACCTTAGGTGCCATATCTGTTTCGTCTCTGCTGTACAGATCCCCTGCAAAAAAGATGTAATCGGGCTCTGCGGCTATGCAGGAGTTTATAAGATTATCAAACTTGTCACCGTAACGTTTTTTGTGAAGGTCTGCTATAAGAAGTATTTTCTTTTCGTCAAAGCTGTCAGGAAGCTTGCTGACTTTCATTGAGTATTTGTTCACCCGAAGCTGACGATTGGATATCAGCATATAGCCTGCAGTAAAGCATATTCCGACAGCAGCAAGAAGCTTATATCTGATTTTCACCAAATCACACTTTCTTTCCCAGATATTTGTTAAGGCTTTCCATTGCCCATTTTGCATGGTTATAGCCATAGTTAAAGAGCCTGTCAAGCTTTTCGGGGTTATTTTCCAGCCGCCCAACTCCGAATGTAGTTTTAGGCGTGAACACAAATGCTTTACCGCTTTGTTTGAGCTCTTCTATTTCACGAATACATTCATTGTATCTGTCGGCTCTTGAGAGCATAGCCTGTGAAAAATCAGGATATTTTTTATAAAAATCCGCCGAGAGTTTTGTTGCGGTTTCAGTTTCCTTTATATATCCCTTTGGCCTTGTAAGAACAATAATTAATTTATCACAGCCCTCATTAATAGCCTGTTTATATGGTATTGAGTCTGATATTCCGCCGTCAAGATAGTTCTTACCGTTTATCCTGATCATAGGGAACAGCATCGGGAGGGCACAGGTAGCTCTCAGAAGCTGCCAGCTTTTGTCATCTCTCGGTACATCGAGGTATTCAGCTTTGCCTGTTTCGACATTTGTAACTACGGCTGCAAATCTGCCTTTATAATCTTTATATGCATTATAATCGAAAGGAAGAACTGAGTTCGGAACTTCGTCAAAAGCATAGTCCAGATTATAGTAGCTTTTATTTGACGGCCTTAGCAAATGATGAAAACCCATATACTTTTTTGTCGGCATTATATCTCTTGCCAGTTTGTAGTTTCTGCCTATCTGTCCCGAAACATAAGATGCTCCGAAAGCAGCCCCCGCAGAAACACCGATAACATAATCAGCCTTAATCCCTTCCTCCAGCAGAGCGTCAAGCACACCGCAGGAATATACAGTTCTGCTTGCACCGCCTTCTAAAACCAAACCTATCATAAAAATCATACCCCCATAAACAGGGGGTATGCACTCCTTTCAGATTAAACTTTGGACGACTCGCTTTCTGATTCTGCAGCTGAGCTGTCCTCATTAAGATCAGTTGTGACATACTTCCTGCCCTCGGAATCAAGCTTGGATTTAAGCTCGTCCATAGCATTAGCTGTAGCATTGTCATTATAGATCCTCACTATATAGTTATCCTTGAGCCCCTTAACTCTCGAAGCAATAGTATCAAGATCAATAACGGCATTATCAACCGTATATATGCTTCCTGAAACCTTTACATCGAAATATTCCGGATCCTCTTCTGATGACTCATCGGCTGCTGCCGTACTAGATGAAGGAGTAGTCTCTTCATTTCCGCTGCCGTCACCGCCGGCACCCTTTCCGCCGCCCAGTCCAAGTCCAAGCCACTGGAGTATAGCAAGGAGCGCAGCTAACAGCAAAAGAATGATAATAAGGAAAAGAAGCCTTTTTTTCTTCTTTTTCTTTTCTTTTCTGTCTTTATTTTCAAGATCATCTCTCATCAGTTTTTCTACATCATTTTGTATGCTCATAAAGACCATTCCTTTCTATTTCGATGTGTTTATGTAAGTAAAATAAATGCTTTTGTGTGATTGTGAAAGCTTTGAAACCGTATCTCTTACGACGGACAGATCATTATACAGTACTGCATCGCCATCGTAAACTACAGCAGCCAGCGCTGCATTATCATTACTAATGCCCATTGAAGCCAGTGCAAGGTCAAGCTCGTCATAAAGCTTGTCTGATATTTTATATTCGGACACCTGAGTATTTCCTCTGGATACTGTAAGCTTATCAGTTCCATTTTCATTCTTGATATTAAGTGTTATCAGCAGACCGTCTTTGTAATCATTAATTGCCTGCTGATTTTTTGCAGCATCATCATTTAATGCTTTTTGCTGTTCATATGCCTGAGCTTTAAGCTCCTCAATTTTTTCATCATATTCCTTAGCCTGTTCATCAAGCTTTTTTTCGGTTGATTCAACCTTAGCCTGAGCTTTTTTAACCTTCTGATCAGCTTTCTCTTCAGCCTTAGCAGCAGAGCTTGAAGAATTAGTCATTACCCAGAACAGCATAATCATAATAACATCAAGCAGAGAAGTCAGCTCCAGGGCAAGTCCTTTGTTTTTGCTCATAGCTCAGACCTCCGAGTATGCCTGTTCGGCAGACTGCTCCTTTTTAGCAACATTTCTTTCCAGAAACAGCTGAACATTCTTTTCATTATCTTCGATTTTCGCAGAAACAATTCCGTCAAGAAACTTAAATACAATTCCGAAAACCAATCCCCAGAAGGTTGATGTCAAAGCACCGTAAAAGTTGCCTTGTACGTTATCCATATCCTTGACCATACCGAGCAGCGATATAACAGTTCCAAGAATTCCGAGCAGCGGAAATATTCCTGTGAGGTTCACAAAGATAGAATACAAACGGCCTGTATGATTTCTCATAGCAACAACTTTGGTTTCGCTTAGGCTTTTAGCATCTTTTACAGCTTCATCGCCTGATGCAGCCCTGTCGGGAACAAAAATTGTCAGGTGCAGTTTTTTATACAATCTGTCAGCGGAGCGCTTAGTCATGTGATATACATAAGCCGTAAAAACTGCACAAATAAAAATGATAAGATCAAAACCGAAAAAATTACGAAAAATAACGGACATAGATCCTCTATCCTTTCATTTCAGGTCGTCACTGACCATATACTATGATTTTATCATACTTTTCAATAAAAATCAAGGGAATTTGTCAAAATCATTATCATTTGAAGAATTTTCTATGATTACTTCGCATGAAACAAAAAAAGAGCCCGAATTATTCCGGGCTCTCAATACTATTTTTCTTTGACGGCGTATCATAACCGCCCTTGTTAAAGAAGAGTTCTCTGATAGCCAATGCACAGCCTGAGAGGAAGCGATGTCTGTTGTCAATAATAGAACGGTCAACTTTGCCTGCAACTATAGGGCCTGCAATCTGTGAAATTGCTTCTTTCAGTCTGTCAAAATCCTCATCAGAACGAATAGGAAATCTGTGAAGCACAATTTTCTGAGGGTTGGTTGAGAAATACAGGTTGTTGATAAGAACAGCTATAAACATTATCTCATTATCAAGTATTTCTTTTACACCCGAATCATCTTTATCATAGGCAGTATAAAGCATCTCTCTGGTAACATTCATAAAGTTGCCTTTACTTACTTCATAAAGATATGGTGTGTTCTCGGCAGAATAGACCTCTTTGACCTTTCTCTTTATTGCAGACGGTGTCAGTTCACTTTCAACACAGCCTTTTCTTCCGCAGGCACAAACTCTGCCGTTTGTAGGATTGATAATCATCTTATCAACAAAGTTTGTTCTGTTATCATAGGAAATAATAGGCTCATTAAGGTTTGTAACAACAAAGTTGAAAGAATTGCCATACTGCAAAAAAGCAATATTGAGTCTGTTGACATCTTTTGTCTTCAGAAAATCAATATTTGCCATAGCAGTGCCTTTGACAGAATTGTCAAAAACCAGCGGAACATCAATCTGCTCCCTTATTTCGGCTTTAAGCTTTGAAAAGTCAGGAGCTTCATCCTTAATATCAATTCTCAGCCGTGAATACATTGTAGGGAAGATACCGAATCCAATTCCGAGAATGGAACTTACATCAAGACAGTTATCTGAAAGAATCTCCTTGATAGACTGCTCGCAGAAGCTCTTGATTTTTGAGTAATCAGTATTCTTGTCGATCGAAAGATTTCTCTTGTCAAGCACATCACCCGACAGAGTAGATAAACCAACACTTACTATGTCTTCCTCAATAGTAATGCCGATAGGGAATTTATAGTGATTGTTGATATCAATCAGTATTTTCTTTCTGCCTCGGGGAGCTTTTTCAGTTACATGCTTGTATTCACCGATTTCGGCAATAATACCCTGCTCTATCATTTCATTTGTAATGATAGTAACTGCAGCTCGTGTAAGCTCCAGAGTTCCTGCAATATCTATTCTTGATGTTGGTCCACGCTGTTTTAGAATTTTAAGAACCTGCATCCTGTTTCGTCTTTTAAGATCAAGTTTGCTAATACCGTGTTGCTCCATTTGCTATAATCCTCCGTTTGTCTCTTTCATTCAGCAAGATCATAATACTATTAATTCTGAAAAAGAACTAAACCAAACATATGAATTGTCAAAAAAACATCATACGCACCAGCTGATAATAGTCATTATAACAAATAAATGTAAACAAGTAATTAACATTTGATGTTATTTGAACTGTTTAACAAAATTTTACTTTTAGTTAAAATTTAAGATATAATTCACAGAATTGCGGATTCGTCAATGTCATCTTCAAGCTCTTCTCCGTTAAGAAGCGCTCTCAATGCATCTATGTCCTCCTGAGTGAGGGTAATGCCTTTGCCCATTCTTGTATGGTCTGGGCTCCACTCTCTGAGATCATACTTAGGATCTCTGTCATTCCATGATACCATGTTGAGCTCTTTTGTCCAGCCCTTTGCGTTTTCGGAAAGTACACCTATGTGTTCTGTGATTGTGAATTTAAGTTCAGCCATTGTCTGTTACCTCCATATTATATATCATCTTCCGTTTCGGAAGATTTTTTACTTCCATAAACATACTTGTTGATTCGATTGAATATCTGCTTTCTGAACAGAAATGCACTGAACATCACAGCTAAGCAGCTGATAAATACAGTTACCCAGAAAAATGCGTAGAGCAGAAGCAGATATGCAGATGCACCGCAAGCAATAGCAGTAGTTTTGGTTTTATAAAAGTATGCCGATATTGTGCAAAGTACCGCCAGCATTATCAACGGAGCAAGAATACCTTGTCTGAATATCATTGAAATCGGCAGTGCGAGTGTAGTAATCAGTGTGAGTTTGTTGTTTCTTGTTGATATAGCATAGCAGAAGCCTGCAAAGATAGCAGCATAAACAAGATAGCCCTTTGTAAGGATATCTAATCCGCCGAAGGCAAGCATACCGACAAATATCAGTATAAGCTTAATTGTTGACAGCTCAGACACTTTGTCCGCAATAGTTTTCGGCAGGAATTTATAGAACAGCGAAGACATTGACCTGAGATTAAGTACAACCACCGCTGAAAACAGTATAAAAACTATTGCATAGAGCCATAAATGATGAATAAGGTCTGTCTGGAATACGCAGATAAACATCATTGCAGCAATTATGACGTTATTGATTATCATTTTAACGAAGTCGATCCTGAAAGGAACAAGCTTTCTTGAATCGAAAGTTCTGATGATAAATACAGTCATATATGCTGCTACAGTTGAAATAGGCGGACCGTAAAGCTTTATCGTCGGGATAAGTATCATATTAAGCCCGACATTTACAATGCCTGAAATAAGACTGGTAAAAAGGGATTTCTTAGTTTCTTTTGTGGCAAGATAAATTGAACCCATGAAGGTTGTAAAGCATGAAAAAATAGTTGAATAAATCAGTATGGGAGAATACTTTACACAGCTCTGGAAATCCTGACCTATCATTATTTTTGTAAGCGGCTGAATAATAAGCATACAGCCTGCAGCCAGAATATACAGAAGGCTCTGATTAAAATCAAATACATTTTCGTAAAACTTATCTCTGTCTTTAGATTCATTT
>DGRP01000060.1:0-3548 GCA_002391065.1 Ruminococcus sp. UBA4385
CAGAGGTCGTGCGGTGTTGCCTAAACTAATTTAGTATCAGCTCTTCACCGCCGACAAGGCCCGAAAGGATCTCTATATTCTTTCCGTCCTCGATGCCTGTCTCTACGTCCTGCTCTATCTTTACTCCGTCAACAAGAAGGTTTACAAACTTTCTTCCTCCAAGCTCTCTTACCGCCTTCTGAGGCACCACCACAGTGTCGGGTCTTGTATACACATCAAAGACCACGCTCACATCGCCGAAATCAAAAAGCTCGGAGTCCTCATCGGGAAGTATCACATAAATGTAGCTCGAAAAGTCACCGTTTTCGTTTCTCTGTATATCCTTAACCGTTCCGCCTGCCTCGGTCGCACCCTGCTGCAGAATTACCCTTGTACCGAAGTTCACATTATTAAGCGGATTATCATACACCGAAACGCACAGATACTGCTGTGACAGGTCAGACGTATATCCCAGCGTATCACCTGCCCTTACGGGGCTGTTCACATTCAGGGGCTCACGCCTTTCAAACGGATAGCTGAACGTTCCGTCACATGGCGCATACACCTTATAGTCCTCAAGAGAGGCTTCAAGCTTGTCATAGTTCATCTGCTCAAGCTGAAGGTCAAGCTCTGCCATTTTAAGCTCATTTGCCGAGCCGCCGTTCTGCCTTATAGTCTCAACGGTCTGCTTTGCCTGATCGAGCCTTATCTGCTCTTTTTCGATCTGCTCCTGCACCTCGTCGCTGTAAAGCGTGCAGAGCAGGTCGCCCTCCTTGACATCGCAGGGGGCTTCAACCTCGATAGATTCGATAAGACCGCCCGCCTTGAACTTTACGCTCTGACTGTACGGATAGGCATAAGAGCCTGTCTCGTAGTACTTCTCCGAGATGTTGCTGATCTCTGCCTTTACGGTCTTGTAGGATATTTCCTTGGTTTTGAGGATCGGGATATCTATCTGCTTGTCCTCTTTCTTGTCACCGCAGGCACAAAGCCCCAGACAGATCACTGACGCACAGACAAAACCTATGAACCTTTTCACAGTACCGACCCCCTTCGGGACATAAAACACCAATACACATTAAATATAACATTTTTTTCTCCTTTTTTCAAGGAGAGTTTTTTCTTTTGTAGACTTGCACAGTTTTATCAATAAAATTAGTTCACTTTCAACAAAGTTCAAACTGAGCTATTATCTCATTGGAAATCAGGAACCCCTCCGCAGTAAGGCAGAGCCTTTCATCGCAGGCACGGCAAAGTCCGTGCTTTTCAAGCTCACGAGCAAGTTTTTTTATGCGTTCAAGCTTCTTCTCATCTGCGCCCAGCGAAGCAAGCTCACTATAGCGTATCCCCTCCGAGAGCCGAAGCCCCAGCATAATATACTCCTCCAGTCTGTCGGGGCAGCTTTCGAGCACTGTCCCCGGCTGAACAGGAGAATGAATATATCCCTCTATGTCCGTATCACAGCAAAAGCGGACGCCCTCAAAAAACGAGTGCGCCGAGGCCCCGAAGCCGATGTATTCTCTGCCCCTCCAGTAGCGGACATTGTGCCTTGACACCTTTCCGTCACGGGCAAAGTTTGAAACCTCATACTGCTCAAAGCCCCTGTCAGCGAGCCTTTTTACAAGCGACAGATACATCTGCGCCTGCTCCTCATCATTTACACTGACACCGCTTTCATAAAACGGAGTGCCCTTCTCTACGCTCAGAAGATATGCAGACAGGTGGCTTATCGGCAGTGCCGAGAGCCTGTCCGCAGTTTTCAGAAGAGACGAAGCCGTCTGCTCGGGAGTGCCTATCATAATATCACAGGAGATATTATCAAAGCCTGCGCTCATAGCATTCTGTACAGCCGAGACAGCCTTCCCGCTGTCATGAAGCCGCCCGAGAGCTGTAAGCTCCTTATCATCAAGCGACTGCACACCGAAAGAAATTCGGTTTATGCCCATGTTCCGATAGGCTATCAGCTTTTCAATGCTTGCCGAATCGGGGTTAGCTTCAATTGTTATCTCGGCACTGTCGGAAAGAGTAAAGCTCTCTCTCACTGCCGAAAGTATGCTCTCTATATGCTCATGAGCAGCAACCGAGGGTGTTCCGCCCCCGAAATAGACTGTATCACAGGAAAGAGCCCTCTCCTTATAAGCCCTGATATTTCGGCAGACCGCCTCAGCATAGGCTTTTTGAGTCTGCTCATCACAGCGCTTTGAATAAAACGCACAGTAGGCGCATTTTCTTTCGCAGAATGGGATATGCACATAGATACCGACCTCAGAGCCCGTCATGGTTGTTGTCCTCCGTATCGTCAAAGGCATTTTCAATGCTCGAGGCTGTGCGCTCGTTATTGGCTTTTATTCTGATAACGGCAAACCTCAGCACTGCCGACAAAAACAGGCAGAGATACAAAAGCACCGCATACACCCAGAATGCCGCTGCCTCGCCGAGCTTCAGCTGAAAGTACTTTGAGTTCTCATCAAGAAAGCTTTTTACAGCGTTATGTATCGGGCTTATGAGCACTATCCCGAAGGCTACAGTATAGGCAATAAAGGCGGCGATCCCTACAAACGAGGGCTTTACAGGCAGAGGAAAGAACTTTACTCCCACAAAGATGATCCAGACTCCGAGCAGCACAAAGGCGGCCGCCTGTGACACGTTTGCATATATCTCAAACGCAAGGGGCACAGCTACCCCTCCCGGCAGACCGAACATCAGCGAAAGCTTCATCGCCCTTTTCATATCCTCCAAACCTATCACCACACTATTGCCTTAAATAAACGTAAACCTCCGACGCTATAACCACAGCCGAGCACAGTGTCAGGAAAAGCCCCACAAAGGAACTGAGCACTGCATTCGGGTCATAGACTATCGGCTCTTTGTTTTTTCGTGTACACACATATACCGTACACTCTCTGCCCTTCTGATAGAGCTTTTTCTTCATAACAAGCTCACAGGGGAACGCATTAGAATATATATTCCCGTCAACGTCATAATATGCGGTCGGGTAATTAAAGCGTTCTGACTTTCTTGTCTCAGCAACCTTAGCCCGACACTTTTTACCCTTGATTATTCTGAACGCACAGAACATAAAATATACCGACAGCAAACCAAAACCCAGACCTATCAGCCCGAGCAGGCATATTGCTATCACCTCTATTGACACTCCCGATATCACCGCCAGAAGTATCAGTATTATTAATACTATGAGTGCTTCCATTTTTTATCCTTTTTCATTCCGAACATAAGTTATATTATAGTTTTTCACCCGAAGGGGTTCCGGGGGGGCGCTGCCTTACACTGCAAAACAGCTAAGTATGTATTTTTATAGGCTGAGTGGTCACCCGAAGGGAGTCTGAGGGGCGACCGGAAAGCCCCTCAGCCAGTGCGACCGACTATAGTAATAGTTTACTGCTAAACTTTGGTACGTGCCGCTATGCTAAACTGCCGAGTATATGTTTTTATCAGCCGAGTGGTCGTCGGAAGTGCTCCACACTTCCGATTGACGAAAAGCGTTCGCTTCGCTCTCTGTTTCGTCAGGGGCGTGCAGGTTGAGCTCGCTCCCCTCGGAGAGGGAACTT
>DGRP01000060.1:3733-14197 GCA_002391065.1 Ruminococcus sp. UBA4385
TATCGCAGGCTTGGCGAGCTCTTTTTCTAAACCCTTGGCAGGTCTTATTTCTTAGCTTGCACTCTCTTTCTTTGCGGTCAAGGCAAAAAAAGTATCAAGCAAAAATGCGACGCGATGATGGTGCAGGGTTTTCCCTGCCCTCTATCGCAGGCTTGGCGAGCTCTTTTCTTAACTCCTTGGCAGATCTTATTACTTAGCTTGCACTCTCTTTCTTTGCGGTCAAGGCAAGAACAGCTTCAAGCAAAACTACGACGCGTATTAGCCGTGCGGCGAGCACTTTTCCCTGCCTATTACTCGTCCAGCTTCAGCACCGACATGAACGCTTCCTGCGGTACCGATACCGAGCCCAATTGCCTCATTCGCTTCTTGCCCTCTTTCTGCTTCTCAAGCAGCTTCTTCTTTCTCGTTATGTCTCCGCCGTAACACTTCGCAAGTACGTCTTTTCTGAGTGCCTTTATCGTCTCCCTTGCGATTATCTTTCCACCGATCGCCGCCTGTACAGGTACTTCAAAAAGCTGCCTCGGTATGTTCTCTTTTAGTCTCTCTACTATCTTTCTTGCCCTCGGATATGCCTTGTCAACATGAACAATAAAGGAAAGTGCATCAACTGTTTCACCGTTGAGAAGTACATCAAGCTTAACAAGCTTGGACGGCTCATAGCCCTTCAGCTCGTAGTCAAATGACGCATATCCCTTTGTCCTTGATTTGAGCGCATCGAAGAAGTCGTAAACTATTTCGTTCAAGGGCAGAATGTAATGCAGGTCAACCCTGTTTTCGTCAAGGTATTTCATATCCTTGAAGGTGCCTCGCCTGTCCTGACAAAGCTCCATTATATTGCCGACATAATCGGGCGGAGTGTAAATATGTGCGTTCACTACAGGCTCCTCCGCACTTGCGATAAGGGCAGGCTCGGGATAGTTTGTCGGGTTGTCGATAAAAACGGTAGTGCCGTCAGTCAGGTTAACTTTGTAGATAACCGAGGGTGCCGTAGTTATAAGGTCGAGGTTGTATTCACGCTCTAAACGCTCCTGAATTATCTCCATGTGCAGAAGCCCCAGAAAGCCGCAGCGGAAGCCAAAGCCCAGCGCTACCGAGGTCTCGGGCTCAAAGGAAAGGCTCGCATCGTTGAGAAGAAGCTTTTCAAGCGCATCTCTGAGATCGGGGTATTTTGCGCCGTCAGCAGGATAGATACCGCTGTAAACCATAGGGTTTACCTTCTTGTAGCCGGGGAGCGCCTCTGCACAGGGGCTTTCGGCGTTGGTGACTGTGTCTCCCACACGGGTATCACCGATATCCTTAATTGATGCCGCAATATAGCCTACCTCTCCTGCGTGAAGCTCACCTACAGGGATAAGCTCTGTCGCACCCATAAAGCCGACCTCAACGGTCTGGAACTCTGCTCCTGTCGCCATAAGACGGATAGTGTCGCCTGCTTTGAGGTGACCCTCCTTAACACGGCAATAGATGATAACACCCTTGTAGGAATCATAGTAGCTGTCGAAGATAAGCGCTTTCAGAGGCTTTTCCTCCTCACCCTTGGGGGCAGGTATATCGGTGATGATGCGCTCAAGCACCTCTTTTATGTTAGTGCCGAGCTTTGCAGATATACGGGGAGCGTCCATAGCAGGTATGCCTATTACGTTTTCTATCTCGTTGCAGGCTCTCTCGGGGTCAGCACCCGGAAGGTCGATCTTGTTTACAACAGGGAGCACTTCAAGGTCATGCTCAATTGCAAGGTAGGTGTTTGCAAGTGTCTGCGCCTCAATTCCCTGCGAAGCGTCAACTATCAGTATAGCGCCCTCGCAGGCAGCGAGCGAACGTGAGACCTCATAGTTGAAGTCAACGTGGCCCGGGGTGTCAATAAGGTTGAAGATATAGTCCTCGCCGTCATCGGCATGATAGGTCATGCGCACAGCTCTTGCCTTGATTGTGATACCTCTCTCACGCTCAATGTCCATATTGTCAAGGAGCTGGTTTTCCATATCTCTGAGAGCCACAGTGTCGGTCAGCTCAAGTATTCTGTCCGCAAGCGTTGACTTGCCGTGGTCGATATGGGCTATTATACAAAAGTTTCTTATCTTTGATTTATCCATATTAGTTCTCCGAATCCAAGATTTCTGTCTGTGCAGACATATATAGTTATTATAACATAGTTCGCAGGATTTTTCAAGACTTTACAAACAAAAATGCTCCCGACGCAATATCGGGAGCAAGTATTTATGAATATATCTTCTCACGCAGCAAAGCCTGACATTTATCGAAATCAACAGTCAGCACAGACTGTCCGTCATCGGTTGTGCCGTAGGAGTAGGATTCATCATCGGGCAGTCTCAGAGACACTGTCTTGTACTTTATCGAGAAAAGCGCCTTATAGAACAGCTTGTAAAGCTCCCACCTGCTCATATCGGAGCGCAGGCTCTTGGCGGCTGTGCTTGCAAAGTTCATCATTGTTATCGGGCCGCTTGACTTTACCTTCTCAATTATCTTTGAGATGACCTCTCTCTGGCGTGAGGTTCTTTCAAAGTCGGCATTTCCGACATAACGAAGCCTTGCATAGGCAAGCGCCTGATTGCCGTTAAGCTTCAGCTTTCCGCCGTGGTCCAGATAGTCTGTTCCCTTAGGAAGCTCCATTATCTTGTTCTGCTCTGCCATAGGGGGTATCATTCCCTCAGCCTCTTCGTCGGTGATCTCCATTTCAATTCCGTCGATAGCATCAACTATATCAACAAACGAATAGAAATCTATATACACATAGTCATCTACCTGCACATCGAAGTTATATTCTATCGTATCCATCAGAAGCTCCGCACCGCCGTAAACGTAAGCGGCATTCATTTTGCCCCATGTATCAATGCTTTCGCCGTCGGCATTGAAGCCCTTGATGTTCACATACATATCCCTCATGAATGAGGTCATAACTATCTGCTTTTTCTTGCTGTTGATAGAAATCAGTATCATCGAGTCTGTCCTTCCCCTCTCCTCGACAGTTCTCGTGTCGGAGCCGATAAGAAGGATATTTCTGACATCACTGCTGGTCATTGAAGCGTCGGTTTTTGCACGCTCTCCACGCTCAAGATGCTGCACCAGTCCGCAGTAGTGCCATATCATCAGATTGACAACCAGCGCCAGCACCACCACTATCAGAAGAGCTATCCTTATCGCATTTTTTACAGGGTGAGTTTTCTTTCTGCTGTAGGATCTACTGCTCTTTTTGCTTTTTGTATTTACATCGTATGGGCTCTGATAATCGTCATAGCGTGAGTTCTGCTTTTTCTGTTTCGGAGCAGGTCTTCTGCTGTCAGATGTCCTCCTCTGCTGATGTGAGCCGCCCGAGGGTCTTCTCCCGGGCCGTGCGCCCTGCCTTTGCCTCTGAGGGTTCTGAGGTCTCTGCCCCTGACCTCCCTGCCGAGGCTCATAGGGTGCTTCGCCGTAGGGGGAGTCAGAATAGCTTGCGCCGTTTGCATAGTCCGACTCATAGCCCTCATCGTAGTAGTCATCAAAGTCATACACTCCGCCGAGGTTTTCATAGTCTTTGTTTTTGTTATCAGGCATTTTGTTTCTCCTTAATTTTTATATCTTTAATTTTTATATCTTTCCCATAGCCGACAGCACTGTTACCGTCAGCGAGCCTATTATCGCTATCACTGCTATCGGGGCTGTAAAATACAGACCTACCTTTTTCTTTACAGATATTTCAGTGTGCCTTTCGGGAAGAGCAAAGGTTTCGGTGTGATGTCTTATCTCTTTTACGAAAATAACTATTCCGCAGATCATCAGTATAAACACTATTACGGCAGGAATTATAAGCCCCATAAAAGCACCCTTGTGAGCCGAGATATATGAAAAGTCATTTTCCGAAAGAGTTTTCTGAAGCTCATCAAAGTCGAGAAAGCCTAAGAATATCGACTGCACAGCGCCTATCGAATTTATACAGATATGAAGCAGAAGAGACGAAAACAGCGAGCCCGTTTTCTCAACAAGGAATGCCGCACAGGTGCCCATTACCGCCGCATAAAGTATCTGCGAATATGAGCCGTGCCACAGCCCGAAGCTTATTCCCACTGCAAAAACTGCCGACCAGCTTCCTATCCTGCGTGCATTTGAAAGAAGCGCACCCCTGAACAGAAACTCCTCATAAAATGGCGCTAAAATCGTCATTGCGATAATATTTGAAAGCACCCCGAGAAAGGTCGGGTTTGCCGAAAAGTCAACCGCCTGAAGCTCCACTCCCGAAACCGACTGCACAAGCAGGAAGAAAAACGAATTCAGATAGCTTGACGCATATATCAGCCCGAAGCACATCACTATCCACCGAAGGAGCTGTTTTGTGCTTACGTTAGGCTTTACCAGGCGCTCCTTTATCCTGATCTCGTGGTCGGGGTCGAATATTTTGAACACCAGCAAGCACAGCGGCACAACCACAAGATACTGCACCGCATAAGCTGAAATGCTCAGTATATCAGCGTATGACTTTGAGTCCTTGAAAAGGGCTGTCACTATATATTTATCAAGCCTTATGAGCAGCACATCAAGCAAATAAAACAGTATAAGCGCTGCCGCATTAATATCCGAAACTCTTCGTATAAGCCTTTTCGTGTCAGACATTTTATCACTCCTCGCCTTAACAGAGACATTATAGCACAGTTCTTTCAGGATTTCAAGTGCCTTTTGAGAGATAAAAAGCGCCTACGGTTTTATCCGTAAGCGCCTGAATATCAATCCATAGCTGCCTTTATAGCTGCGAGGAACTCATCATACTCATCAAAAGCCTGAAGCTCGGGGTGCTCAGCCTTGATAGCGTCGGTGCTCCTGAACAGGAAGCCAGCCTTGCTTGCCTCGATCATGCCGAGGTCATTGTGGCTGTCGCCTGCGGCTATAGTTGTGAAGCCTGCTGACTGCAGTGCCTTAACCGTTGTAAGCTTCGACTTCTCACATCTCATTTTATAACCTGTGATCTCGCCGTTCTCGCCAACCTCAAGAGTGTTGCAGAAAAGTGTCGGATAACCGAGCTTCTTCATAAGCGGTCCTGCAAACTGATAGAAGGTATCGCTGATAATAATGACCTGTGTAAAGCTTCTGAGCTCATCAAGAAACTCCTTTGCGCCGGGCATAGGGTCAACCTTGGCAATTGTCTCCTGTATCTCCTTGAGACCTAAACCGTGCTCTTTAAGAATAGCAAGCCTGTACTTCATAAGCTTATCATAATCAGGCTCGTCTCTTGTTGTTCTGCGAAGCTCGGGAATTCCGCTTGCCTCTGCAAAAGCGATCCAGATCTCAGGCACTAAAACTCCCTCAAGATCGAGGCAGGTTACATACATACTCATTTAAATTCCTCCAGACTAAAAAATATTACAAAAACAGTATAGCACACCGCTAACCGCATTTCAAGAAAATTTTGTTAAAATTTTCGCAATTATGTGATAGGAACAATAGGGAGCTCAATTCCGCCGTCATCATTAATAACGATCCCGGGCTCTTCTGCCGCAGATGTTTTCTTGGTCTGCCCGGGTGTCTGTTTTGTCGTCTGCTTAGTCTCGGTGCCTGTATTATCATCGGGCTCTATCGGCATTATCGGAAGCTCGCCCTTTTCAGTGACCGTATTTTTTACCGTGCCGTTATCCGAGGTATTATTATCAACCTTATCGGATCCATTCTCCCGAGAGCTTTGCTCCGTCTGAGTTTCGTTCCTCTGAGCGCCCGAGGTCTTAGTCTCCTTTTGTGTGCCGCCCGAAGCTTCCGAGGTTTCCTTTCCTCCCTTTTCGGCAGTGCCTGATGTTACCTTTACAGTCTCCTTGTCAGAGAAGCCGTTTTCCTCTCCCCTGTCAGCCGACTTTCCCTTTTCGGAGCTTCCGTCGGAAGAGCTCTGTGAGGCACTCACCGTAACCGTAGTCTGTTTTGCCTTGCCCTCAGACGATGAGCTGTCATCTTTACAGCCTGCAAGAGAAAGCGCTGTTATTACCGCAAGAATATATATTATCTTTTTCATTTTTTCTCCTATTCCATATTGCCTGTCAGGTGCATGATAATGCTTATCGCCGAAACGGGAGCTGTCTCACACCTGAGTATCCTCTTTCCGAGCCCTATCAGCCGCACCCCTGCCGAGACTGCCTTTTCAGTCTCCTGCGGAGAAAAGCCGCCCTCGCTGCCTATCAGAAGCCCAACGCTCTGACCTGCCTTCAGTCCGACTGCCGAGAGTGACTCTCCTCCCCTTTCATAGCACATAAGGGGCACATCAAGGGCTTTCATTTCATCAAGGCATTCATCAAAGCTCATTATCGGGCTGATCTCAACCATTGACGCTCTTTCCGACTGCTTGCAGGCTTCAAGAGAGATCCGTCTGAGGCGCTCCAGCTTTTTATCAAAGCTCTTTTTATCAGGACGTGAAACGCACCTTTCCGTCAGCACCGGACATATCCTTGAGGCTCCAAGCTCAGTTGCCTTCTGAACTATAGTATCAAGCTTGTCCGACTTCGGCATTGCCTGAAAAAGCGTAAGCCTTATATTCGCTTCGTTCTCCGAGGGCTTTTCTTCAAGCACCTCGCAGGAGACAAGCTCGTCTGATATTGTCAGTATTTTTGAAATGTACTCCACACCGCCCGAGCAGACCGTTATCTCATCGCCCAGCCTCATTCTCAGGCTCCTTCCGATATGTCTGGCATCGCTGCCCGTAATGCTTACCTTACCGTCAGAAATATCATCGCAGAAAAACCTCGGCATATCACCACTCCCTCCGAAGCCGCTTTCTCCGACTCACAAGCATTCCCTGTGAGCCTGCAGCTATGCGCTTTCAGTATTATAGCACAGCTGTTTCAAAATTTCAATAAAATTCATAAATGATACAATAACTTTTCACACGGATAACACATTGAACAGATATAATATGGAAAGTAAAAATCACTTTCACACTTTTAAGTTTGATATGTTGGCTTTTACCCCAAGCCTTCATATATATGCTGGTAGAATTTTAATTCTACTTGCTTCTCCCCTATAATTTTATTTTGGCTCCCATAGCTCACCCCGCTATGGGAGTTCGTCTTTTTATTCGTCTTTTTAATGGTATAATTTTGATATTTATACTTTACTTTTTGGGTGTTATATGCTATAATAGTAAGATAATATACCGAAAGGACGGCTTTCTATGATAAAGGATATACAGCAGAAGATACTTGACCTTAAATCAGAAAAGGACATTTGCATACTTGCACACAGCTATCAGGCTAAGGAGATAGTCGAGATAGCCGATATTACGGGGGATTCCTACAAGCTCTCCGTTGAGGCGGCAAAGGTGCAGAATAAGAATATCCTTATGTGCGGAGTTCACTTCATGGCAGAGACCGCAAAGATGCTCTCGCCCGAAAAGAGAGTGTATCTCTCTCACCCCGATGCAGGCTGTCCTATGGCCGAGCAGATGGAGCCCGAGATGATCCTTGAGCTTAAAAAGCGTGAGCCCGACAGAAAGGTAGTCTGCTATGTAAACACCACTGCGGCGCTTAAAGCTGTCTGTGATGTGTGCGTTACAAGCTCGTCGGCGGTGAAGATAGTCAAGGCTATGGACGCTGAAAAAATACTCTTCATTCCCGACTGCAACTTAGGTGCTTTCGTTCAGAAGGCCTGCCCCGAGAAGGACATAATGCTTTTGCAGGGCGGCTGTCCTGTTCATGCGGCAATAACTAAAGATGAGCTTCTTGAAGCTAAGGCTGCTCACCCGAATGCGCTTGTGCTCGTTCACCCCGAATGCCGCCCCGAAGTAACAGCGCTTTGCGACTACGCAGGCTCAACCTCGGATATAATGAACTATGCGGCAAAGAGCGATGCTAAGGAGTTTATCATCGGAACCGAGAACTCCATTGCCGAGCATTTGCAGTACAGGTTCCCCGACAAGGAATTTTATGTGATGTCTAAGCGCCTTATCTGCCCGAACATGAAGCTGACCACTCTTATGGACGTTTACAAGAGCTGCCTTGAGGTCGGAACCGACACCAAGCGTGAAATTATCATGGAGCAGGAGCTTATTGAAAAGGCTAAGATCTGCATAAATGAAATGATAAGACTGGGCGGTTAAGCACAGAATAAAATATAAACGAAAGGTGTAATACTTTTTGGCTAAACAGGTTTATGACAACAGAGAGCTTTCATGGCTCAAATTTGATGAAAGGGTGCTCGAAGAGGCTCAGGACAATAATACTCCGCTTCTGGAAAGAATGCTCTTTCAGTCTATTTTTGCAAGCAATCTGGATGAGTTTTTCCGTGTGCGTGTGGGCTCGATATATGACCAGTCCCTGGTTGATGATGAGGATAAGGACAACAAGTCAAAAATGCGGCCCTCGGAACAGCTCTCGGCTATTTTTGCAAGAGTAAAGGAACTTATGCCCGTAAAGGATAAGTCCTACTCGGTGATCTGCAAGGAGCTGGAGCTCAACGGCATTTTCCATAAGAGCATGAAAAGCCTCTCAAAGACTGAGCTTGAATTTATCGAGGCTTATTTTGCATACGAGATAAAGCCTTTTCTGAATGCTTTTATCATTGATAAGAGACACCCGTTCCCGTTTCTTGTGAACGAAAGCATATACGCTGTGACTAAGCTCAGCTCAAAGTCGGGGCTGGTGATAGGTATTGTCGGGTGCAGCGAGAAGTTCCAGAGGGCAGTTTTCCTGCCGAGCGAGGACGGAGAGATAAGCTTCGTGCTTGCAGAAGACATTATCCTGCACTTTTTAGACCGTGCCTTCACGGGCTATAAGATAGAGGAAAAGGCGCTTGTGAGAGTTACAAGGAATGCCGACATAGATGTTGACGAGGGCTTCGACTCGGAGCTTGATTTCCGTGAGAATATGTCGGAGCTTATAAAGAAAAGAAAAAGGCTCTGCCCTGTGAGACTGCAAATATCCAAGCAGCTCTCCGAGGCTGTGCTGACGGAGCTTCTTTCAAGGCTTGAGCTCTCCCCTAAACAGGTTTTTACAGAGAAGTCTCCGCTTGACTTTTCATTTGTGTTCTCCGTGTTTGACAAGGCACAGGATAAAAAGGCTCTCTTTTTTGTAAAGCAGGAGCCGCAGGCATCGCCGATGATAGAACAGGGCGTGCCTATGATAGAGCAGATCGACAAAAAGGATATTCTGCTATCCTATCCGTATGAGTCTATAAAGCCGTTTATAACGCTCCTCAATGAAGCTGCCGCTGACGAAACCGTAGTGTCGATAAAGATGACGCTTTACAGAGTGGCTAAGAACTCAAAGATAATAAAGGCTCTCTGTCAGGCGGCCGAAAACGGCAAGGAAGTGCTGGTGCTCGTTGAGCTCAGAGCAAGGTTTGATGAGGAGAACAACATCGGCTGGTCAAAGCTGCTTGAGGAGTCGGGCTGCAGGGTAATTTACGGACCGCAGGGGCTTAAAGTACATTCTAAGCTCTGCCTTATCACAAGGAAGATAGGCAGAGATGTAAAGTACACAGTACAGATAGGAACAGGCAACTACAACGAGAAAACCGCAGGTCTGTACACCGACCTCAGCCTTATGACCTCGAACCGTGAGATAGCCGAGGACGCCTGTGAGGTGTTCCGCACCTTGCAGATAGGTGAGCTCGTTGAGGACTCAAAGCTTTTGCTGGTTGCTCCGCACTGCTTACAGAACAAGGTGCTTGAAATGATGGACAATGAGATAAGCATCGCAAAGGCAGGCGGCGAGGGCTATGTGGGTGCTAAGCTCAATTCACTGACCGATAAGGCTATCATTGACAAGCTGATAGAGTGCTCTCAGGCAGGTGTTAAGGTTGACCTTGTTATAAGAGGTATTTCCTGTCTGGTGGCAGGTGTTAAAAAGGTGACCGAAAATGTGACGATACGCTCTATTGTCGGGAGGTATCTGGAGCACGCAAGAATTTATATTTTCGGCACAGGCGTAAGAAAGAACGTCTACATATCAAGTGCCGACTATATGACCCGAAACACTACCCGCCGTGTTGAGGTCGCAGCACCTATCCTCGATGAGGAGATCAAAGCAAAGGTGCTCTATATCTTCGAGACACAGATGAAGGACAATGTGAAGGCTCGTGTTATGCAGCCCGACGGCAGGTATAAGCGTGCCGAGCGTGGCGATGTCGCAATAGATGCACAGTCACGCTTTTTTGCCGAGGCCTATGCAAATGCCCCGAAACAAACAGCGCAAATCAAAACAGCGCCTAAGAAAAAAGGTTTCTTCGCAAGACTAAAAGCCTTCTTCAAAGGCTCAAAAGAATAGCCCCTCTGTACCCGGACGGTATCATAGTATCTACGTGACCTGTCGGGGGAAACCTTTCTGAAGAAAGGTTCTCCCCCGGACCCCCTTTCCAAAGACTTTTAACTTAATTTTGCCCCTCAGGAGCAGCCTTGACAGAAAAGTGGAACGAGTTAAAATGCTCACTCTTTCAATGAAGCTCCTGAGGGGCAAAATTATACTAGAAGTTTTAGGAAGGGAGTTTGAGGGAGAACCCTTT
>DGRP01000060.1:14250-28169 GCA_002391065.1 Ruminococcus sp. UBA4385
TTTGAGGGAGAACCCTTTTTCAAAAGGGTTTCCCTCAATAAGTCATACAGGTATTATAGCACCGCCCGAACACAGAGGGGTTTTGCTGTATTCTTTTTGGCTTTGTGTGAGAATTGTGTGAAATTTAACAAAAGTTCAGTATTATGGCTTTACAAATTATTTAAATTATGTTATAATGATTTAGGATATTTGCTTGCAATTTATCAATAAATATTCGGAGGGGAACAAACAGTGAACTGGATAGAAATTGAAATCTATACTACAACTGAGGGAATCGAGCCAGTAACGGGCTCTTTGCTGGGGCTTGGGATCAACGGCTTCGTTATTCAGGATCCTGAGGATTTCAGGGAGTTCCTTGAAAACAAGGAGCAGAACTGGGATTATATTGATGAAAGCTTAATGTCCAGACAGGACGGAGAGACCGTCATTACGGCTTACCTGCCTGAAAATGCACAGGGGCTCGACTATCTCGAGGGCGTAAAGGCTGAGCTTAACGCTCTCAAGGGCAGAGACAGCGAGAAGGCGTTCGGACGGCTTGAATATGAGCTCAAGAACGTTCGTGAAGAGGACTGGGCTAACAACTGGAAGCAGTACTTCAAACCGCTTTGCGTGGGAGAAAAGCTTCTGATAAAGCCCTCATGGGAGAATATTCCCGAGGGTGAAAACAGAACAGTGCTTGAAATCGACCCTGCGGCTTCTTTCGGAACAGGTCAGCACAACACTACACAGCTTTGTCTGGAGCTGATCGAGAAGGAGTTAAAAAATGGGGATAGGCTCCTTGATCTTGGCTGCGGAAGCGGTATACTCTCAATAGCGGCGGTGCTGCTGGGCGCAGAGAGTGTAAAGGCTGTGGATATTGACGCAAACTCTGTCAAAATTGCAGGGGAGAACGCACAGAAGAACGCTATCCCGTCTGACAGGTATGAGGCGTTCTGCGGAAATGTTATTGATGATGAGGGGCTGAGAGAAAAGCTCGGCACAGGCTATGATGTGGTCTGCGCCAATATAGTGGCAGATGTGCTGCTGGCTATGTCTCCGATTTTCGGGGGATTTCTGAAACCGAACGGAAAGCTTATCATATCAGGCATCATCGACAGCCGCAAGGACGAGGTACTCGACGCTGTTAAGGCTCAGGGCTTTGAGCTTACAGAGGTACGCACCAAAGAGGACTGGACAGCGGCAGCCTTCGTAATGAAGTAATAAAGCAACTCAGGAAGAAAGGAACAGTGATCGAAATGCAGTTACTATTTTTGATTATTAAGAGAATCGAGCTTGTTGACGATATTATGCAGGCTCTTGCATCGGCAGGAGTAAGAGGAGGTACGGTACTTGACAGCCTTGGAATGGCGAAGTCGATTTCCGAAATGGACAACCTTCCTGCGATAAGCGCTCTAAGGACTATATTACACGGAGTTGACCCTGCTCAGAAGGGGAAGCTGCTTCTCATCGCAGTTCAGGAGGAACAGGTTGAGGCAGCAAGAAAGGCAATAACGGACATAACAGGAGACCTTGACGTTCCGAACGCAGGAGTGCTCTTCGGAGTGCCGATCACCTTTGCTGACGGTATCGGATAAATACATTAGTACAAGCTCTGAGGCTGAGCCTCGGAGCTTTTTTGCTGCAAAAAAGCCGACCCGCTTAGGTCGGCTTTATAATTCTCTTTTATACCTGAAGGCAATCCGTAAGATTGAGCTCATACAGGTTATTATGAGTTGCCTGCTTGGGCGGCAGACCTGCAAGTCTGTAGTACTGCTCGGAGCCGTACTTCTTGATGAAGTCTGCGGTGTGAACGTCGATAGCGATCTCTCTGAGGAATGCCTTCATAATGTCGCTCTCTGCACCGTAGGTGTTCTCGAGGAAGTCAAACGAATACTTCATTCCCGAAAGAGCCTGCTGAGTTACGTTCTTAGCGCCTGCAAGAAGATTTGTAAACGCATTCTGGAGAATGAGAGTACATCTCTGCTTGTTGTCACGGCCCTCGTTTGTACACTTCTCAACGTAAGCTTCAAGGTTGTGGATAACCCAGTGCTGTATCTTCTTGTTTGCAGGTGAGATATTTCTCGCTCTTACTGCCTTTTCAAGGTTCTTGTTGGATTCCATAATATGCTCGGATATGATCTGACGGCAGGAAAGACCGTTATTGATCTTGATAATAATATCCTCAAGCTTCGGATGGATAATTCTTATCATCTTCTCCATCTGAATGCAGTTTCTCATCGAGAATGTGATACCGTCAAGCAGCAGGAACATAAGGGTCAGCTTCTCCTCTGCATCAGCGGTAGCAGCATCGTCTACGTTCTTCTGAGTGATCTGTCCTGCAAGTATAGAATCTATATCGTACTTCTCACGGTAATAATTAAACCTTTCATAATACTCCGAGAACATCTTGCTCATTACATCGTCCTGTACATACTGGCAGACGATAGAATGGTCAACAAGTATTCCGCTTTCCTCATAAAGCTGCATCATTTCGCTCAGGTCTTCCCAGCCTCTGGCTGTTACGAACTGATAATTGTGCCTGTCGCTTGCGTCGATCTCATAGTAGTGATCGGGGTGCATATGCAGATACGAAATGATAGCAGGGTGAACTCCTGCATAATAAGCGTACTCCATCCATACATCAAGGTCAGGTACGCAGGATACCTTCTTCAGACGGTCCCATGTAACAATATCGAACTCGTTAACCGACTTGTTGAACTGAGGCGGGTTACCTGCTGTTACAAGTACCCAGCCGGCAGGAATCTGATAAAGACCGAATATCTTATACTGTAAGAACTGGAGCAGGATAGGAGCAAGAGACTCCGAAACGCAGTTGATCTCATCAAGGAAGAGGATACCCTCTTTGATGCCTGTAGCCTCCATAGTATTATAGATGTTAGCGATGATCTCGGACATCGTATACTCCGAAACCTGAACATCGGCACCTACATAGTTTCTCGTAACTATAGTAGGAAGACCCATAGCAGTCTCTCTTGTCTGGTGAGCCATTGAGTATGTAACAAGGTTAAGTCCGGTCTCCTGAGCGATCTGCTCCATGATAGCTGTCTTACCGATACCGGGAGCTCCGAGCAGGAACACAGGTCTCTGGTGCTCAATGCTGATTCGGTAATCACCGAACTCGTCCTTAACAAGATAAGCCTGAATAGCGTTTTTGATCTGCTGCTTGGCGTCCTTAATATTCATATCATCAAACCTTTCGGATAGATTAAAGATAAGATAAAACTCAACGTTTCCTATCTCTGCAAATATTTTTACTAAATAATTATAACTTATTTCCGAATAAAAGTCAACAACTATTCAATCTTTTGTGGATTTGCACAAATGGCGAAAAATAATTTAGCAATATTGTAACAAATAATTAATTATGTGTGCAAATTCATGGCGCTCCTTAGCTGATAACTCCGTTTTTGCACTCAATGATTATGGTGAAAGGCCCGTCATTAAGGAGCGATATCTTCATATCCGCACCGAACTGCCCTGTTTCCACTCTGCCCTTGATACGGCTTCGGCAGGCATCACAGAAATAGTCATAAAGCCTGCTTGCCTCATCGGGCTTGCCTGCATTGATAAATGACGGGCGGTTGCCCTTGTGGCAGTCGGCAAAAAGGGTAAACTGCGAAATTATGAGCATATCCCCTCCCACATCATCAATGGAGAGATTAACCTTATCGTTTTCATCTGAGAAAATGCGGAGCTTCGATACCTTATCTGCGAGCCTGTCGCAGTCAGCCTCGGTATCGCCCTCGCCCGCACCGAAGAGTATCATAAAGCCGTTCTTTATTGCTCCGACTTCTTTTCCGTCTATCACGCACTCAGCGTGGGTCACTCTCTGGACAACAACCTTCATATTCTTACTCCAATACTATTTTGTATTTATATTCGTACTCCGCATTCGGGTCAAGGCTTATTGCGTGGGGCTTGTCCTCCAGCTTCTCGAAGTCATCATCAAAGTAGGTCGGCACTGATGTCCAAGGCTCCAAGCACACAAAAGCCGCACTGTCATCACCTGTCGGAGACCACACAGCTATGCACTCGGACATGGGGAACTCGACCGTTACGCTGTGGGAATTTTTATTCGACCTTAACGACACAGCCTTTGAGTTCGGATTTTCAAGGATAAGAGCATCATTATCAAACACCGAGCGTGTCATATCGATCCTCTTCTCATGATCGAGAACGGTTATCTCCCTGCCGTCAACCTTCTGAGCTATCTTTTCCTGCTCTGCATATTCAACGTAATAGTCATCAAAGCTCTCCCCTTCAAGCAGAGGCACATTGAATGCAGGGTGTCCGCCTATGTAGAAATAGATGTCTCTGTTATCGGTGTTTTTCACCCTGTTGATGACAGTGACCGAATTGCCCTCGACCTTGTAGGTAACTGTCAGCTCGAATTTATACGGGTACTGAGCAAGTGTCTCCTCGTTCTCGGTGAGGACAAAGGTAAGGCTGTCGGCGGTTTTCTCTCGGAAGCTGAACACGCTGTCACGGGCAAAGCCGTGGTTGCCTTTCATTTTGTAGGTCTTGCCGTCTGCAATGTAGGTTCTGTCCTTAGGCGAACAGATGAAGGGAAAGAGTATAGGCGCATAGCGCTCCCATGCCTTGCCGCACTGCCAGAGGTATTCCCTTCCCTCATAGCAAAGAGAGTGAAGCTCTGCTCCGTTCTCGTCTGCCGAAATTTTCATTTTTCCAAGTTCAAGTTCATAGATCATTTTTCAAGTCCTCCTGTATGTTTTTTGTTCCGTACTAATGCATAAATGCCTGCCTGTGAGCCCTGTGCTCATTGCTCTGTTTGCGCCGTTCGGCACAGATCAGGGTTTATTAACCCCGTACTTTTCATAAAACGCATCTATATCCGCCTGCGAGCGCACAAGCTCAATATACATAAGCTCTCTTGTATTCCTGTTGTAGAAGCCTATCGTCTTCTCACCCGTACAGGTTGATGACATTACCCTTATCTCCATGCCCTCGCACTCGGGCGGTATCGGAGTATGCTTTTTCTGTTTTGAAAACAAGCTCATCTTTTCACCTCATCAAATTATCAGGCTCATCAGTCCATCATAGGAAAAGAAGGTCTCCGCATAGAAGTCCTCATAAAGCTTCCCGAGGTTTTCGGCGCTGTATTCTATCTCCGCACTGTACTCCCTGATGATGTCCTCAACAGGGGCGCACTCGGCTGCTATAAGCAGTCTCATTATCATTACGCTCAGCACCGTGAGCTTTATCTTCTCCATTATCTCAAAGCTTCTCACAGCCTTTAGAAAATACCTGAACATAAAATACACCGCAAGGTGCTCGATAATATAAAGCTTATCGGGGTGAAGCTTGTCAAAGGCTCGCACCGTGTCGGCTATGCCGCCCTTTGAAAAGGTAAACCTCATCATATTGAAGAGTGCAGGATCGAGCATATCAAGGTCGCTGTAATATTCGTAAATGCCTGCGGCTATTACCTCGGGATCATACTCCGTGGCAAGGTCATCGTGCATATCAGAGAGGTCTCTCAGGTGGTCTATCTCGGTGTAAAGCTGGTGCATATCCTCATCATCGAGAGCGTCCTGAAAGCGCTGTCCGTGAAAGAGCAGGCGCCTGAGCCTTTCCTGTATGGGAAGAGTTCTGTCAGTGAGCATTTCAAGCAGTGCTTTTCTTGCTTCAAGCAGTGCCGTAAAGACCTCCTCATCATAGCGCAGATAATCGTCCTCTTCGTCTGTCTCGAAGCTCTCAAAAGCAAGGGGCTCACTGCTTTTCAGAAGAAGCCTTACAGCCTCCTCACAGCAAAGACCTACTCCTGCCTCCTTATATCCCCCGAACCACTCATAAAACCTCGGGTGTTCACGGCAGATGTCTGAAATATGCTCTGCGCCGTATTTAAGCTGTAATGAACACAGTCCGTCCTCTGTCAGCAGAGGGCACTTTCCGTCTTCCTTCACAAGAAAGGTTCCGTCCTCATCGGTCTCGGTGATATTTCTTAGAGAGCAGTCCCCGAGATAGTCAAGGTATTCAAGTGTATGCCTGTCTATCTCTATATCCCAGCCCGTCTTGCAGCAGTTGTGACGGCAGTACTTTCCCGTACACTCAAAGTCTGAAAACATTTTAAGACATACGACCTTCATTGTGCGCACTCCTTTCATACTTATATATTATTATAGCTATTATTATAGCACAAAAGCCTGCTCTTGTAAAGAGAAAAAAACAGGCATAAGAGCCTGAACTCCTATGCCTGAAGGTCTACGGCAGAAAGCCGTCATTATACTGTATCAGCGTTGTCTCAACCCCGAGGGAGCTGAAGCTTACTCTCAGCGCTCCGACAGTAAGCTGAGTTGAAAGCGGCCCTGCGCCTGTGATATTCACCTTGTCGGTGAGGTCCTCGCTGTTGTAGCCTAAGTATTTAAGCTGATACGATCTGCAGGCTCTTTTGCTGTATTTAAGTCTCATGCTGAGCCCGACCTCCTCACTATGAAGCCACTGCATATCAAGCGGAAGATACTTCTCTCTGGTGATGCCGAAGTTCTGAGCATAGGTGTCCTCGGCTGAATAGCTGTACTCATCGCTCAGGTCCTTCATATAAAGCTTGGTAAGAAGTCTGGTTGTATCAAGCGTTGTTTTGCTTGACAGTATAACAGGGCTGTTCACTGTCCTGACCGAGCTGCTTTTCGTTACCATAACCGTACCTACTGAGCTTATATAAGGGTATCTTGAATACCCCTTCAGAGCGTAAGCGCAGACAGCGTCCCATGAGGACTGCTTTTCAAGAATGTTTACATAGTTCACAGTGTCCGTTGCACCCTCAAAGCTGACTTCGTCTGTGGTTCTGCACCTTGTTACCACATCTCTGAGGTTTACGTCCGACCAGATACCCGGCTCCGATTCGCTCTGGCAAAGGCTGACCGTTACTCCTCTGCTGAAAACCTCAAGTGTTCTGAGCGAGCCTGTTTTTGTAATATTCAGTCTGTCCGGGAAGCCCCTGTGCATTCTTCCGTAGCCGTACCAGAGCTCCACTCTCTTAACATTGCTGACAGTCAGTGATGTTTCCTCGGGAAGAACTGCCCTTGCGCTGAGCTTGCTGTATGGAAGATAATAATCCTTCTCAAAGACCGCACTGATAATATTGCTGACATCAAGCGTTGAACCGTTCATAAGGTGCAGCCTGATAAATGCTCTTGTCCTGTCCATATCAGCCCACCTCCGTGAGAACCACCGTTATGTCTCCCATAAGAGCACTCCCCTCAAACTCCGCCTTTACGTTCTCAACTGCCATATCGCTGTAGGAATTCCCGTCAATGCTTATATTCTTTTTAAGTCCTGTGAAGGCCTTTATGCCCTCATAATCGGGAAGCTGCTCTCTGGTGAGCTTTCCTCTGAGGGTAAGAGTTCTCTTTCTAACTCCGCTGATGATACTGTAAATTCCGTCATAGGTAGGCGTTTTTGAAATGACAGTTCCGAAGGTCTCGGTGAAGGTATCAAACCGGTAGCTTTGTGCCGAGCCCGTAAATTCAAGCTCAATTATTTCGCTGTTCATCATGTGTTATCAGCCCCCGTTTCAAGTGTTCTTACCGTGAGCTCGATCTCTGCGCCCAGCCTGCCGAGTGCTCCGTCCTGCTTTATCTGAGAAAGCTTTGTCACCCGTGAAAGAAGATCTCCCGACATCGCAAGCTTCTCAAACAGAAGCGAGATATGATCCTCGAGCACATAAATATCACGGTAGGAGCACATTCTTCCAAAAAGCTTCACGGTAATAACGCTCTCGACCTCGCTCATAAGTGCCGAGCCCACCATGCACTGAGCGATCTCCTTTCGGCTGCCTATACCGACAAAGCCTATCATTGAGTCTTTCTTCCCCGTGACAGCCGCATCGGAAAATTCTCTGTATGTGATAAAGCCTGCCTCTCCTGCGGCAGTCATCACTGCATTCAACGTCATATTCAGGTTGTCCATAGGTCCTCCTCTCTAGCCGTCGGCAAGGGCAAACACAAAGCCGTCCTCGGAAAGCAATCCTGCCACCCTTGCTCTTGCTTCCTCTCTGAGCTTCTCCGCCGCATCGACCCTTGACATTGATTCAAGGCGCTGTCCTGCCCTGCCGTCAGCCGATACAATATAGCGCTCTCCTGCGCACCTCATAAGAGCAAGCTCATAAACAGCCTCGCAGGCAGCAAGATGTTCACAGGCAGCAAGGTCTGAGGGCTGCAGCTTCTGCATATCAAGGGCTGTCTCCGTCTTTTTCATAGCTTCGAGAACCACGCTCTCATACATTGAAGCCTCTGTCTCATCAAGCCCTGCCAGCATTATAAATTCACTCATTATTGTTTTCTGATCCAGTCTCATAATCTGACCCTCCTTAAAGGCAGGGGCAGGATAGCTCCTGCCCCGACCGTTTATTGATTATTAGCCATTTTCGGTGAGCACCTTTACTGCACCGGAGCTCAGCTTGCTGAAGCCCACGATAACAGATGCGGATATCTCATCGCACTGGGTAGAGATAAGCTTATCGAAATCAACGATAACGTCAGTTCCGAGCACCATTTCTCCTGCGCTGTTTCTGTCAACGCCCACACAGAGAACGTCTTCAACCTCAGCGCTCTTCACAAGAGTTACACCGTAAGGTGTGTCAACTGTTCCGCCCGACATATACTCGCCGATGCAGTACTTCATCTCGGACAGGCCGAGGATCTCTGCCATAGCAGCAGGCGAGCACACCATAGTAGTCATATTGTACTCGGTCATTGCTCCCCAGAAAGCCGTAAGGTCAGCATAGGTGATAGATGTACCCTGGAGTTCAACCTCTCCTGCACCTGTTACAAGAGTGTCAATGATGAGCTTGTTCACATCACGGCTGATAGCCGCACCGAGGTTTTTAAGAATTACTCCGAAGGCTTCAAGTCTGTGCTTTCTGATAGACTCGTAAGAGCAGCTCAGTCTTCTTGCATACTTTGTGAGCGCAAGATTGGTCGAAGAGAGTCTCACGTTTGTAACAGGCACATTGCCTGCCTCGCTGACCTGATCGGAATTGCCGTCAGAGGTGACGGTCAGACCTCTGTAGTCGGTGCTGTCTGTATAGGTAACAGCTGCGGCTACATTCGGGATAATGGATACATTGTCCATGCCTGCCTTTATCATTCTTCTGACGTACTCGGGGAAGAGCACTGCCGAATCGGTGGATACGAAAAACTTCTCCACCTTGTCGGAGTCTGCTCCGTTTACCTTGATGTCAAATCTCTTGAGCTGTCTCTCAAAAGCGTCAAGGCCTGCAAGCTCGGTGCCTGCGTAATTGCTGTCAGGGTCGAGCGCCTCAAGCGCCTGTGTGAAGGTTTTGCCTGTGATCGAATAAAGTCCCTTTTCAAGTTTGATAGTGTTATACATTTTCATTTCTCCTTTTAATCTGATTTATCAGCATTTGTAGCTGAGGTTTTCTTCTTTGCCGTCGGTCGGAAGATAGTTCTGCTCCTCGCTGAAATATCGTTCCTCGTCCTTCAGCATTGCCTTTCTTAGCCTGAGCTTCAGGCTTTTAAGCTGGTCGCTGTTCATAGCCGAGGTCATTGCAGAGACCGCCTCCGCACTGACAAAGGGCTTGCAGAAATAGCTCATTCTGAGTATCTCCTCACGAAGCCTTGCTTCTTCGTCGGCAAGGAGCTTGTCCACCCTTTCTCCGTCTGTGAACGTCTTGGTAACGCCTGCTCCCTTCTGTGCAGGAACAGCCACGAACGACCATTCGTAAGCATCGGTCGGCTCATCAAGAATGTGTACGCAGGTCCTGCCGTCATAGTCACGGCCTTTGATGTGCATACAGGGCTCCTTGTAAATGTCCGCACCGCAGACGGAGCAAAGCTTCTTTGCCACCGAACAGCTTACCGAAACTTCCTTTTTGATACCGCCCTTTATCTCTGCTATAAGGTCGGCGTTGCCCTCGGTGCGCACCATATATGCCTTTGCAAGAAGGCGGTTCACTCCGCTGTCAGCATCATGGACTACCTCGCAGGAATATATCCTTGCGGTCTGGTTTCCGCCCTTAGGGTCATGGTCGAAGATACCTGTGCGCCCCTTGAAAAGCTCCGCAAGCTTGTGCAAAGCATCAAGGCTGAAACGCTCAAGGTCTCTGTCAACGCTGTCATCGCAGAGAACAACGCTGAATGTGAAAAGCTCTTTCTCCGAAAGCTCTGTCTGAGCGTAGGAATTGATGAGAGCAAGCTCCTCTTCTGTTATCTTCTGTGACATTGTTTCTCTCCTTTCATGTGTTTATATGCAAAGCTGTCAGTATCCGTTTTGTCCCATGATACGGCGTGCGTATGATCGGGATACTGCCTGCTGTGCAGTCTTAGTCTGTGCCCTCTTTAAGCTGACGTGCTATCTGCTCGGCCTGTGCATTGTACAGACGTGAGCGTGCGAGGGCTTCCTCGTCCTGGAGGTTTATGTTGTCCCACTCTACCGCAGGTCTGCCTGCACAGCCCGAAAGTCTCAGAAAGGCTGAGCATATATCCTCCAATGCAGGAGTAAGAAGCCTGCGGTAGTATTCAAGCTCGCTGGTGAGAATATCAGCCTGCTGGCTTGACATACGCTCCGAGGTGTTCCAGTTAAGCCCCAGCACAAAGGGCGGAATGGAAAGCTTTGAGATCATCTGCTCCAGAAGCTCCCTCACGGGCACCTGAGTGTCAATTATCTGGTTGTCGGCACCGATGACCTTTATGTCAACATCGCCGACAGCTACAAAGTCCTTGACCGAGCCGTTTCTTGATGCTGCCATTCCCTTTGACCATTCCTCGGCGATAGTCATGGCTCTCTGCTTTGCATTCGCCTGATCGCTCTCGTTCTGAGGCTTGTAGGTAACTGCGTAGCGCACGTTGCCGACACGGTCAAAGTTCTGGCCTATGCACTCATATATCCTCATAAGTATGCGGCTGAGTGCAGGAAGCCCTCTGAGGACAGATACACCCTCGGGGTGCTTCGGGCTGGGATTAAGAGTTGTATAGAGAAGCTGTTCGGGAGAGCTCAGAGGTATCTCCTTTCCGCCCCTTACCATGAACACTCTTTTTTCGCAGGGGTCCTTTCCTGCATACACCCTGTAGGCCGTAGGGTCACATACCGCAAGGCCTCTGAAGCCCATTGTTTTGTGGTCTGTAAATATCCGCCCGAAGGCTCTGCCGTAGGTAAGCAGAGAATCCAGATACATATCCGCAAAGGTATTGAGTGACCTTCCCGATACACCTATGCTCACGTTTTTGCAGAACTCATCGAGCAGCGGCTGAAAACGCTCCTCGGGAGCAATGACCTTAAAGCCGTTCGTAAGCCTTATGATTTTTGCTATGCAGGCATCAATTATCGGCACGCAGGCACGAAGCTCCTCATAGAGCCCCGCCTCACAGAAGCGGTCGCCTGAGCTCAGTCTGAACTCAAAGTCCTCTGCCCTGCCTGCGCCTGCAATGCCCGTATCCGACTGCGCAGAGCTCTGCTTTTTTCTTGATAGTTTCATATTCATTTCCTTTCATTCAGTTTTCTTCCCCTCGGGAGAGGGACAGAACAAAAAAGCTGTCCCGGCGCTCGGCAAGGTGTTCACAGACGAAATAGCGTATATCGTCCATAGCGTGATCGAACTCCTTGACGGGTGCGTCCTTTCCGCTTCGTTCGTCCCAGCGGTAGAGGTGAAATTCTCTTATCGTGTCCTCACAGCGGCGGTGTATTTTTATCCTGCCGTTTTTCAGACATTCAGAGACTATGCCTATGCCCTTCACAACATCATTTTTTGCAGGAATGACATTCAGCTCTCCGTGACGTCTTATGCACTCAATGAACGAGGCTGCCGACGGGTCACAGACTATGCTCTCTGCCGACTTATCTCCGATGAGGTCAAGAAGCGCTTTGTAGTGTTCCTCATCTGTCCTGCGCACACCCTCACGGCGTGAATCGTAGTAGTACTCATCTATCCTGTACCATACTCCGTCTGACTGTCCCCACAAGCCAAAGCTTGCAGGATTCACTGTGCCGTAGTCACAGCTTACAGCGAAGCAGCCGAACTTTTCGGGCAGCGTATCGACGATACAGCTCTCCGAGAACATCGGATAAACAAGCCCCGATACCGCAGTCCACTTTCCGAGAACAAAGCGCTCATAGAATACGCCCTGATATAGGCGTTCATACCGAAGCCTGACCTGCTCCGTAAGAGAGGGGTTATCTTCCATTGTGAAATGCCTGTACAGGAGATTTTTCTCCTTTGCCTTGTCTATCCACTCTCGCTTGAACCAGTGATACGGGTTATCGGGATTGCAGCACATAAATATCTTCGAGCCCTTCACAGAGCACCTTGCACAGGCCTGCTCAACAAAGGTTCTCGGCATTAGGACAGCTTCGTCAAAGAGCACTCCCGCAAGGGTTATACCCTGAATAAGTGATGCGGAGCTTTCGTCCTTGCCGCCGAAGAGATAGAAGTCATTTCTGTGCCTGCCGAAGCCTATCTCGATCTTATTTTTTGATGGATAGTACCGAAAGGGCATTTTCATCAGCTTCAGAAAAGAGAAAATGTCAGGCAGAAGATTTCGCTTTAAGCTTGCTATCGTTTTGGAGCAGAGGGCAAATCTCTTCCCGTCGAAGCTTGTCATAGCCCAGAGCATAAACGACAGCGACAAAGCAAAGGTCTTTCCGGAACGGACAGCACCGTCGCAGATGATGCCGTCAAAGTCACGGGTGCTTTTCTCTCTCCACCAGAGAAAAACATCAAGCTGTTTTTCCGATAGCTTATCCGTCATCATTGCTGTCACTTCCCGACCCGCCGTAGATCATTGAGATCAGCTTATCGGCATCAGAGACCTCTTTGAGCTCAGGGTCAAGCTCGACCAGTTTTTCGAGCGCAGTCTGCCTGTCGGCAAACTTTATCTCAACAGCGCCGTCCTTCTGGAGCTTTATCCCCGATACATTGAAGAGGTCCATTTTCATGATCTGCTCAGCCGTGACCTCCTTATCAAAGGCAAGTCTTACAGCGTCATTCACCTGCCCGAAGGCAAGACGGGTAAGGCCTGTCCTCACATAAGAGAGTGTTTGCGGAGAGCTTTTCTCCAGGCGTTCGAGCTCCTTTCTGGCGGCGGCCTGTTCGAGCATAGAGTCAGCGCTCAGGGCAGCTTTCTCAGGCGGAACACCTGCGGCAACTGCGGCCTCGAAGGCATTTCTTGTATGAAAGAAGCGCCTTGCGAAATTTACAAGCTTACTGTTTGACATAAAAATTCTCCTTTCCGAGGCGGTGCAGTTTTTTCTGCTGACCCCTCTCACCTATCCCTCGGAAAGGGGTTTTTTGTTGCATAAAAAATGCAACAATTGCTGAAATGTTGCCAAATTAAAATATAAAACATTTGTTTGCACAAAATTACAATCGTAATTTTATTGATTTTGCACAATACAAACCTATCAACACCCAACAACCCCAAAGAAGAGGACAACGAACCAAAAGCCCCAAAAACCCACCCATATAAAACAACAACCCTAATAAGCCCATAAACCACCCGAGCGCCTGCGAAGCAGGGTGCTCACGGGTGGAGGCAATAAAAGCAAGACCACTATCAACTAGCACGCCAAGAAGGGGAAGTCACGTCACCAGACGTGACGAACGAACAGAGAACCAAGAATGGAGCTACAATTGAGGTTTCACGGGCAAAAGATAGGATGAGGAAGGGGAGTCAAGGGGGGAAAGTGCTCGCCGCACGGCTAATTCACGCCATTCATTTGCTTTGACTTTTCAATAGTTGCCGCATAGCACAGCAGCTGTAAACTATAACAGAGCTGGGAAGAAAAGTCCCGTGAAACCGACAGGGAGGGGGAAGGGAATCCTTGTCTTCCCTTAGGGTTTCCCCCCTTGTGCTCTGTTGTAGTGCAAAGCGAAGAGAGGCCTAAGCCAAGCGAAATTTGCCTTTATGTCAACGGGTGGTGCGACTATCTAACGATAGAACTTC
>DGRP01000052.1 GCA_002391065.1 Ruminococcus sp. UBA4385
CCGAAGGCGCACGCTGCGGCTTATGTAACGGCAGCGATCAGGCTTTGCTGGTTTAAGGTGCATATGCCGATATACTTCTATGCAACCTTTTTCACCGTAAAGGGCGAAGCCTTTGAGGCTGACAGTGCTATCAGAGGAAAGGACGTTGTAAGAGCAAAGATAGAGGAGCTTACCTCAAAGCCAAAGGAGGAAATGACAGGTAAAGACGGAGAGGTTCTTGATATGCTTATGATTGAGAACGAAATGCTTTGCAGAGGAATGTCATTCCTGCCTGTTGATATAAAGAAATCGCACGCAACGATTTTTCAGGTTGAAGACGAGAACAAGCTGAGACTTCCGTTTGTTGCTCTGAACGGTGTCGGCGAGAGTGCGGCTCTGAGCATATATGAAAAGGCTCAGAACGGTGACTTTATATCTATCGAGGAATTCCAGCAGCAAAGCGGTGTTTCCAGTGCTGTAATAGAAACTCTGGAGAGATATAATGCTTTCGGCGATATGCCTAAATCTAATCAGCTTTCTCTGTTTTGACAGGTTAAACCTACAAATATCATATTCTTTCGTTCGGGAAAGGTTGACAAGATCGGGAGAATATGATATTATGCTAATATGATACTATGATACTATGGTAATGCTTTAATGCGTTAAAGCATATGAAAGGAAGATAGAATGAAACGCTACGATCTGATAACTCCCGAGGGAACAAGAGATCTGCTTTTTGATGAGTGCCTTGCAAGACGTGAGGTTGAGAAGAAGCTTACAAAGCTGTTTTCGGGATTTGGCTACAGCGAGGTAGTAACTCCGGGAATTGAGTTTTACGATGTTTTCAGCGGAAGCTCCCGTAATTTCAGGCAGGAAAACCTTTATAAAATGACAGATACAAAGGGCAGGCTCATAGTTATGAGACCCGATTCCACGATCCCGATAGCAAGGCTTGTGGCAACAAGGCTCAAGGACGCAAGTATGCCGCTGAGACTGTTTTATAATCAGAGCATTTATGAGAACAATGCACTGCTGAAGGGCCGTTCTGATGAGAACGTTCAGGCAGGAATTGAGCTTATTGGCGGAAATAACAGCAAGAGAGCCGACTATGAGGTGCTTTGCACAGCGGTTGAGGCGCTGTCTACGTTTGACAAGGATAATTTCAGGCTGGAGCTCGGTCATATAGGCTATTTTAAGGAGCTTGTTGCTAAGCTTGATGTTGATGACGGCATTCGTGAGGATATAAGAATGCTCATCTCGAACAAGAATTATCCTGCGCTCAATGACCTGCTTGATGAGGTCGGAGACAATGCTGTCACAAGGGCACTCAGACAGCTTCCTTCACTGTTCGGCGGCGCAGAGGTGTTTGACAAGGCTTCAAAGCTTTATACAAACCCCGAGATAGAGAAGATACTCGAAAGCCTTAAAGAAGAATATGAGAGACTTACAAGCCTTGGCTTTGAGGGCAAAATTTCTGTTGACCTTGGTTTTGTGAGCCATATAGCTTACTATACAGGGATAGTTTTCAGAGGCTATCTTTCTGAGATAGGTCAGTCTGTGCTTAAAGGCGGCAGATATGACGGCCTTATCAAGGAGTTCGGAAAGGACTGTCCTGCTGTAGGCTTCGGTATAAATGTTGATGCTGTGGCACGACATCTTCGCCGCATAGGCGAAAGGTTTGAACTTAAAACTCCCGATGCGCTTGTTTTCGGCGAAAAAGGCTATGTAGTAGAGTCAATAAGCTATGCTCAGAAGCTCGTTGCTGAGGGCCTTAGTGTAGAGACATCGCTTTTTGATACTTATGAAGAGTCAGCCGAATATGCAAAGAGTCGTGGAATAAAGAGAATTATCAGAGTTTCGGATGAGATATCCGAAATAGATGTTTTAGGATAGGAGAAAGATATGAATAAACCACTCAGGATAGCTCTGACTAAGGGCAGACTTGAAAAGGATACAGTGGGACTTTTAGAAAAGATAGGCTATGACTGTACTTCTGTCAGAGAAAAGGGAAGAAAGCTTATCCTGCCGATTGAAGACGCAAACGCTGAGGTAGTGCTTGCAAAGGCAAATGATGTTATCACTTATGTTGAGCACGGTGTCTGCGATATGGGTGTTGTCGGCAAGGATACTATAATGGAAATGCAGGGCAAGTTCTTTGAGCTTGTTGACCTCGGCTTCGGAAGATGTAAGTTTGCTCTCGCTGTCAAGAAAGGGAGCGACTTCTACAGCGGCTTTGGTGTAAAGACCGTAGCTACAAAGTACCCGAACATAACAAGAAAGTTCTTTGAAGAAAAGGGCATGGACGTTGAGATCATCAAGATAGAGGGCTCGGTAGAGCTTGCACCCCTGCTTGAGCTTGCAGACGGTATAGTCGATATAGTAGAGACAGGAACAACACTCAAGGAGAACGGTCTTGAGGTCATCGAAGACGTATGTCCCGTATCTGCAAGGCTGATCGTGAATATGGTCAGCATGAAGCTCAGACAAAAGGAGATCGAAGCCTTTGTAGAGCTTATAGAGAAAAATCTGGAAAGGAAATGATAGCATGATAAATATAAGAAAAATCTATGTCAACGGCACAGATGAGGTCGAGTTCTTCAAGCAGCTGGAGAAGAGAAGCGGAGAGACCGACAAGAGAGTTACAGCCGTTGTAAATGAGATAATCGAGAACGTCAGGAACGAGGGCGACAAGGCAGTAAAGGCATATACCGAGAAGTTTGACGGAAAACTCCCTCAGTACTATGAGGTGCCCAGAGATGTAATAAATGATGCCCTCACCGAGGCTGACCCGAGGTTTGTTGAAGCACTGCTCAACGCAATCGCAAACATTACCGATTTTCACCAGAGACAGAAGTCTCAGAGCTTTGTAAATGCAAGGGCTGACGGCTGCATCATGGGTCAGAAGGTAAGAGGACTGAACAGAGTTGGTCTGTATGTTCCCGGCGGCACGGCTGCATATCCTTCATCGGTGCTTATGAATGCAGTTCCTGCCAAGATTGCAGGAGTTAATGAGATAATCATGGTGACACCGCCCCTTAAAGACGGCACACCTAACAAGGATATACTGGTAGCAGCATCTCTCTGCGGAGTGGACAGAGTGTTTATGTCGGGCGGAGCGCAGGCTATTGCAGCGCTTGCATTCGGCACTGAGGAGATACCGAAGGTAGATAAGATCGTAGGTCCCGGAAACATCTATGTTGCAACAGCAAAGAAGCTTCTTTACGGTACTGTTGACATTGATATGATAGCAGGTCCGAGCGAGATACTTGTAATGGCTGATGAAAAGGC
>DGRP01000041.1:0-14147 GCA_002391065.1 Ruminococcus sp. UBA4385
ATGGAGGGCAAGGAGGACATAACCAAGTTTGATTATGAGCCCTGGCATATCCGTTATGTAGGTGAAGAGCCTGCTAAAGAAATCACTGAGCAGGGTATTACACTTGAGGAATATCTCGGTGTGACTGTTGGAGACAGCGCTGATGACACCTTTGAGGAAACCTATACTCCCGTAAATAATGAGACAATTTATCAGGTTGCTCTGCTGCAGTCTCTGGTACAGGGCTACTATGACGGTATTCTTTCTGTTGACGCTCTGAAAGAAAAGGGAGATACGGGTCTCGGAACGTTTGAGGGCGTAAACGGCGAGATGATCGTTATTGACGGTGAGGTCTACAGAGCTGACAGTCAGGGCAATATCGAAAAGCCCGAGGGCGATGAGATGATACCGTTCTCAGATGTTACATTCTTTGAGAATGACTATACAATGGAGCTCAAGGATATCAAGGATATGGATTCGCTGAAAAAGGAGCTTGATAAGTTCACTCAGCTTAATAAGAATATGTTCTATATGGTCAAGATCAACGGAACATTCTCAAACATCAAGGCAAGAAGTGAGTCCAAGCAGAAAGAGCCTTACAAGATGCTTGATGAGGCACTTGCTGAAACTCAGGTTGAATTTGAGTTCAAGGACGCAAAGGGAACAATAGTCGGACTTTACTGCCCTGATTATATGAGCGACCTTAATACAACAGGCTGGCATTTCCACTTTATCAGCGAGGACCGTACTAAGGGCGGTCACATTCTGCAGGTAAATCTCAAGGAGGCTGAGGCTCAGTTTGATATGACACCGGGCTTTAAGATGTATATGTCAGATGAAGAGAACTTCCAGAAGATGGACCTTGCAAAGAATGTCGATGAAGCAATAGAAAGTGCTGAAACCAAAGAACATCAGTAAGCTTGATTGCAGACAATATCAAAGGCTGTGCAGAGAATTTCTGCACAGCCTTTTTATGTTATAAAACTTTATAGTCATACCAGAACGGATACATATTCTGCTCACCCTTTTCGCCAAAGCGTTCACGGGCGGCGTCGGCCTCCTCCTGAGTGTTGAAGTACAGTCTTTTTATATCTACTCCATAGGCACACTGCGGGATATAAGACTCAATATCAACAACGCCTGCTTCATCGTAGTATTCCTCATTTACGTCTGAACCATATACGGCAGTGCGTATTGTTCCTTTTGCAACACTCAGATCTATCTTGTCAAGGTCAACACCATGTTCACTCAAAAGTGCTTCTATATCAGCTTTATTGTGCTCGAACTTTACCTCTATGGCTAATTTTTTCACACCCGAATATTCTCCCATAGAGATTATCCCCAGCTCCAACATACGATCACTCAGGTTTTTCTGAACACCCGAAAGCGTGCTGACCTCTTTCCATTCGACGGTTACAGGCTCAATGGGCTCGTGGATATCAATGTCCTTAATGCTCAGGTCTGCCTTTTCAAGCTCCGCATAGAGCCTGTCGGCATTATCTTTGGTATCAACAACAACATTGAGCCAGCTTTCATCGACCACATCGCAGGAGGCCACTCCGCAGGCATCGGCATAGGTACCGATAAGTGCGATCGCCTCTTTGAAATCGGGCGCTTCGGACTCAGTATCAACAGGCATTTCGGGAGTAAGCGAATCACCGTACATAATAAGCCTTGTTTCCTTTTTGTACTCGGGGTGCCTGTCCAGAAAGTCACTTATCGCCTGATAATGAGCTCCGTCCTCGGCACACAGCACCAATTTCGACGGCAGATAGATAGCCATATAAACGGCTTCACTATTAAACGCCTCATTGTTTTCGTTTTCTGCTGCTCTCCATATCTCGTTGTAGAGCTTTGCCCTCTCTTCAAGGTATTCCTTATTATCATCGCTTTGATCGTAAATATCATAGTTCTCACCGTCAAACGATATCGCAAGACTTGTTGTCGGACAGTTATACATTACTGCACAATCGAGGAGCTCCTCAAGCATGCTGTCATCTTTCATATTTATCTTCAGGATCGTTTTGCGGTAAAGACCATCGCTTCCATTGCTTTCATATAGCACCTCTATGTCCTTGATATGAAAATAGTCATATAAGCCTTGGTCGCTCAGGCGAAAATTAAAATTCGCCACGCTGTTTGTATCTATTATTCTTAATTCCGCAGCCCTGAATTTGATCTTACTTATATCAACTCCGCAGGCTTCAAGATATTTTCGGCAGTCATCTATCCCCCTTACATAGAGAACATCAACGCAGATCTTATTATTTTCATTCTTGACCTCGGCCGTACCAAGCTCCTTTGAGTACTTCGATATAAGCTTTCTTACCGTTTGATAATCAGTTATCGGCTCTGCGCCCTCGGTACGCTCTGCTATGACCTTTCTGTAAGCTGTGTGTATCTCGATAAGCTCGGGGTCGATGCCTTCGATCTCAAGCGCCGCTGTTATCTTAGGCGCACTTGCTTCGTCTCTTATGCTTACAGACATCCAGTTTCCGCAATTGACGGTGCTTATGATATCAAAGCGTGACTTGTTATTTTCAAGGAACTCTCCTGCCTTTTCAAAGCGCTCCCACTGTTCCTCCGAGATGTCCTTGTCGGTTACGGTCTCAACGTCTATAGTTGTATATATGATACCTTCTTTTTTCTCTACCGATGTTACTCCTGCCGTCAGCGAGGAGCTTTCGGTTTTTATCGGCTTATTGTTTTTCATATTAAGCAGCAGCACAAGTCCGCACACAACTGCTGCCGCCGCAGCAATTGAGATGAAAACTCCGTAATGCCTTTTAACGCTCGCACCGGAAGCGGCTCCCCGGGCGCTGTCATGGAACTCCCTTTCAGGCTCATCGGCCGAGGTGCTTATCAGCTCTCCCCTGTCGAGTATGCTCTCTATAAGGGCATCAGAAGGCACAAGCTGAGCAGACAGTTCTGCTCTCATTTCTTTGAAAAATCTTTCATTCATCGAAATGCCCTCCCTTCAAACGTTCTCTCAGCATCTTTCTTGCACGGCTAAGACGCATATCAACATTCTCTGCCGTTATGCCCAGCGACTCGCCTATCTCCTTTGAGGACAGCCCCAAAAAATAATAGAAGTACACAGGCAGTCTGTACTTGTCATCAAGCTTCATAACAGCCTCGAAGACCTCGCTCTTTTCGCTGCTCTTGAAGCTCACCTGTGCGTCTTTAAGGGGCTCGTCCGTTTTGTCTACCTTGGTGTTCCACGAGCTGTGGTTATACTGCCTTGCGATATTCACAGCAGTTTTCAGGAGCCAAGCCTTTCTCTGAGGCTCGCTCTCAAACTCGGGTGCCTTTCTTATATAGGTAAGGAAAACGTCCTGAAAAACATCGTCTGCATCAGAACGCAGTCCCACCTGTGCAAGTACCGCACTGTAGATAAGACCCTTATACTTATTTATCACATCAGCGAGTTCTTTTCTGTCGGTGCTTTTCATGTCCTCACCCCCCTTTATAATTATATCGTATCTGAAGACTATATCCTAACAAGATCCGAGCAATTCTGCCTATTGCACAAAAGTGAACACCCTTCATTGTGCAGACTGACACAAAAAGAGCCCCGAAACCTCGGGGCTCTGATTTATTACTTAGTGGAATGCTTCTCGGAATACTCTACCTGTCTGTCATAAACAACCTTTGGAGTATAACGCTTTATAGCCTTATCGTTGATCTTGAAGTCCATAGCCTCTACCCAGCTGTCGATCTTAGCCTGAAAATCCTCCGCCTTCATTTCCTGAAGCAGGCTGTCACGATTCGACTCTGCATACTCAGAAGCTCTTTCCGCAACATCGCCCTTTGCAATGATGTAGTAGGCGTTGTCATTCTCGTAGGTCTCAACCGAGCCTGCCGACAGATTGTTGATAAACTCGTTGAGCTTATATGATGAATCGTCGTAATCCTTGGTGTCCTTATTCTCTTCATAAGTCTTCTTTATATTGGAGAAGTTCACCATCTGCTCATTTGCATAAGGATCGTCCTCAGCCTCAGACTCTGCCTCACTGTCAGTACTGTCGAGCACTGCATCGGGATCAAGGTTCAGGTCGCCGCCGTCAGTCATTGTCTCACTGTCGGGAGCCTCAGTATCCGTTACCTCTTCCTCTGCGGTGCTGTCAGGAACAACCTCCTCGGAATCCTCAGCCGCTGCGCTCTCATCTGCAGAAGCATTTGTGCTCTCGGTCGATACCTCGCTCGCTGTAAGCTCCTCGCCTGCAGCGCTGTCGGCTGATGCAGCACTGTCTGCTGACGAGCCGCTGTCGGTATCATCAGCAGCCTGCGAGGACTCCTCGGAAGCGGCTGCCTGCTCGGCTGCTACATGGTCATTGTAAGCGCTTATAACAAGATCGAAATCCTCAAATGAAACACCCTCTGCCTGTGCGGAGAACTCATCAAAGTGTTCCTTAGCCTCGGCATTGGTCTGATCAGCGTTTTCGTCGCCCTCAGCCGCCTTTGAGATAGTTATCATCTTGTATCTCATGTAATTTTCTTTCAGGAAGCTTTCTATATCCGCATTGGTGACTTCTTCCTCGCCGCCCTCAGCGTAATAATGATTGAAAAGCTCTGTTCTCATATACGAAGCCTGCTGAGCCAGCTTTATAGACTCCTTGGAAATGCCCTCATACTCGTAAAGCTCTCCCTGAGAATCCCATGCACTGTTTACCGACTCCTGTATCTCCTTGAGCTGATCCTTTGTAAGCTTCAGGTCAAGCTCCTCAAACTTAGCCTTTACAGCAGCATACTCCTTTGTAGACTTCATAGCATAGTCAGACAGATAATCAGCATAATCCTTGCCCTCTATCTTCTGACTGAAAAAGTCCTCGGTTACGCCATCGGAATAATACATCATCATATTCCTGTAGGACATCTCGCTGTAGATATTGTAGATATATATACCTGCATTTATTTTTTCACCGCCTGCAGTCATTGCGTAGGTTGTATCAGAGCAGCCCGTAAACGAAGCAGCGCATACAGCCGAAGCAAGCACAGCAGCGGCAAATCTCTTTGCCTTAGACATTGATATCAAATTCCTTTCCTTTTGGCAATTCGCCTTTACATACAAATATCATTATACTACAATTCCTCTATAAAGTCAAGCATTATTTTTATAAGCGTCAATAAACCTTGCATATTTGCCTACAGGGGGCTTATCAAAGCATATTCCGAGAGCCTCGATCCTTCCGACAAGCTCAGTCGGATACTCTCCTGTATATTCAAGCTCAATCTCAAAGTCTGTAATGCCGAGATACTCGCTTTTGTCAAGGCAGACCTCACAGCTTTCTATCACTGCTGTCTTTCTCAGAGTAAAAAGCTCTCCCATACCTACTGCATCTCCAAAATACGCACCTGTGAGCTCTTTAAGCTCCCCTGCTGAAAGCACAGGCGGCACAGCGGACAGCTCCTTTTCAAACTCCTTCTTTACAGACAGCGCACCCTCCTCCGATACGGGCATTTTCACCTGCAAGAAGAAGCGCTCCCCTATCTGCCTTACTCTGATACTTGAAAACAGCTTTGTGTTCCTGCATCTGAAATAGTGGTTACGCTGTTCTATTGTGTGCTCCCACTCAAATTCCTTGCTGAGCCTTTCATACTGCGCCTCAGTAAGCATTACTTTGAGCTCCTTTTCTATGTTCATCATAGCTATACCTCCGCATATCAAAGCCCCTCCGCTTATGGGAAGGGCTTAAAATTTTATGAGCCTGATACTATCTTCTGAATCTGCTCGTTTATGGTCTTGAGCTCTGAATCTACAGTTGTGCTGTATGCCTGTCTGACAGATGCCCATGTCTGCTGAGCGCCCTCGCTGTCAGGCTGTGAGGACAGAATATAGAGTGAATCTGTAAGGCTGTTGTTGCCGTCAAAGCTGTTCGGGTCGCCGAGAGCATTGGAGATACCGTAGCAATAGTCATAGATCATATAGTAGTCGCTTGAAACCACATCGGTCTTGACTGCGTACATCTCATCGGTCCATGTAGGATTGTTCTCCATGAACTTATCCTTGTTTGTCTGCTGGTAGTCGGGGTCTGTGTAGGTAACACGGCAGCACTCAAGCCAGCACTTCATAGCCTCTTTCTTTGTTGAGCCTCTTGTCCACATGAACGCCTTCATGTCAGAGGTTGTTATCTTCTGAGGGTTGTTGGTATACTGAGGAATAGGCACTATTGCCCAGTCATCGGAATCCTTCGGAGCGTTGCTGCCCGAATATGCCCAGTCGCCCATTGCATAGAACAGACAGCCCTTATTGAAGGCATCTCTTGCACTGCCTACCCACTCATTGAGAATGATATTCTCCTTGTTGAGGTCTGCAAGAAGATTCTGAGCGTTCTCTATATCGGGGTCATCAAGGTTTGATGAAAATGAGTTTGAAGCCTCATCATAGTTTACAAGAGTCTTTCCTGTCTGCTGAGTGATATGCTGCTTAAAGAAGCCGTTAATGCCGTATCTCTCATCGTCGCCGCTGCTGTTCTGAACGTACTCACGCATGATCTCTGCCCAGTTGTCCCAGTTCCACTCGCCCTCAAGATAAAGCTCATACGGGTCCTGAAGACCCTCGTCTTCAATGATCTCATGGTTATAGCAGATCATAGCCGAAGCCTCATATCTCAGAGGTGCAACATAGTGCTGACCGTTCAGAGAATACTGCTCGGAATCGTCTTTTACATCTGCCCAGAGGGGATCGTCAAAGCTTACGATCTCATCAATCGGCTGGTGCATATTTGCTACAACGTGTGCAGGGAATGACAGCCACTCATAGTTTGTCATATCGGGAATGTCCTTGTTTGCAAGAAGTGCTGCTGCAAGGTCATCAAATCTCTCGAAATAGCTTGTTCTCTGATACTCAATAGAGCCGCCCTTCTCTTCAAACAGAGTGAGCTCTGTGCTCTTTTCGGGGTTAGCTCTTGTAGGGTTAAGGTCAGAAACACCGAGGTACAGAAGTGAAGTTTCAGCGCCCTCGGGAATAGCATCTACTTTATCGGTTGAAGCTACCTCAACGTTTTCGGTCGCAGAGAAATCATCTTCCTTTTTTGAGGAAGAGCTGTCCTTGCTGCCGCATGAGGCAGCGGTAAAAGCCATAAGCATTGCTGCGCTGAGTGCGCATATCTTCTTCATTGTCATAAAAGTCACTCCTTACTTGATAAATACAAACTCAACAAGCTCGAAAAGCTGTTTGCCCTCAAAGAACTGCGCTGTCCAGTCAGTTATCTTGTGGTCAGCCACGAAGAATATCGAATGACTTCCTGTGATGTTCTTTATCCTGCATTTATAAATGCCGTCGCCTGTTCCGATCTCCATAACACCGAGCTCCTCGCCGTCTTCATAGCTGTCAGCGAGAATTTTCATACGGCAGTTTGTACCCATACCTCTTACCTTTACGGCAAGCTGTAAGCTGTCGCCTGTAAAGTCATCTCCGAAGTCAAAATACTTATATCCGATGATACAGCCGTCTTTTATATCTGTGACCACTCTCTCGAAAAGGTTCTTTTCAGTGATAAAGCAGCCGCCTTTAAGCACGCAGGCTATCTCTGCAGGAGTTATCTTATACGGGTCAAGCGAATCCTCAAAGCCGAGCGAGGTCATCTCTACTGTCGGTATAGTGCCGTCGGGAAGGATCTCTATCTTTTCGGCGCACACACGCCTTGACATTATTGTGCCGTTGGTCATCTTATGATAGAAGATGTACCACTGCCCGTTTATGCAGGCTATAGATCCGTGATCGTTGCCGCCTGGGTAATCAACCTCATTATCAATGATATAGCCCCTGTAGGTGAAGGGTCCTCTCGGTGAATCCGAGGTAGCATAAGCAAGCCTGCTTCCCTTGCAGGGAGAATAGATCATATAGTAGGTATCGCCGATCTTTCTCGGAGAGCTTGCCTCATAGAAGCGCTGTTCAGCAGGCACTTCCTCGCCGTCTGCAATAACAGACCTCATATATGAGCCCTCGATAACGGTATGCATATCGTTTCCGTCAAGCTCATTCATGTTAGACTGCGAAAAGCCGTAGTATACATACACTCTTCCGTCATCGTCAACAAGCACTCCCGGGTCATTGAATGTACCCTCATCACCGACCTCTTTGCCCTGCCAGTTATATCTGCCTACAAGCTTGAAAGGACCTTCGGGCTTGTCAGAAACGCTCACTGCGCCCTCAGTTCCGACTATATAAGTGTAGAGATAGTACTTCCCGTCCTTCTCGACCACATCGGGAGCAAACAGGAGATTGTTTGTCCACTCCGAGGTATCAGCCTTGCGGTCAGTTCCGTCTTTGGTACGGAAGCTGTCTCCGTGACATTTCCAGTTGTTAAGGTCATTCACATCTGCCGACCATACCTTCAGCTTCCAGTCGCAGAACTCCTCTCCCGCAGGTCTGTCGTGAGAGCCGTAAAGGTACACTCTGTCTCCGAAAACTCTTGGCTCGGCATCGGGGATATATTCCCACAGCGGTAAAATCGGATTTGGCATTATATCATCTCCAAAAACATTAAGTTATTATGAGTATAGCACAATATGCCTAATTTTTCAAGCATAAATATTTATATTATATAAATATATTACAAATCACAAAACAGGCTCCGCAAAAGCGAAGCCTGTGATCTTTAAGTATCATAAAGCTGAGAAAGCATCTTATCGTGACGCACCGACAGCGGAGTATCATCGGTTATGATATCTGCTACACAGTAAAGGTACTCTCTGCCGCTGGCATTTGGTCTGCACAGTATCGTATGGAGGGTCCACTCATACTCGCCCTTTGCATTTACTGTGCGGAAGCAATCCGAGATATAGCCGTTCTTTGAAACATCAATACGGCTGATAATGTTATCCTTATTTGCGAACTCAACATACCTCTGTCTGTCAGCAGGATGAAGATAGCCTGTGTATTCATTTCTGAATTCAACAGAGCCTGCCTCGTCAGCAGTCTTGCTTGCAACATAAGAATTTGAAAACAGCCTCTTTGACCTGCGGTTTTCAAGGTCAAGCTGATACACTGCCTTATAAAGCTGGAACAGGCTTCTAAGTGCATTGTCAAGCTCATCGCTCTTTTCGGCATCAACGTTGTGCGTCATATCACTGGCTCTCAATTTATGGATATAGTGCCCGTTATGCTCGGAGAGCGTTCTCACAAGGATACGGATATATCTTCCGTGTGCTGTATAGTAAAGCTCCTCACGGTTGCGGCTTTTTGCAGGCTTTCTTATAAACTCTCTGATAGCAGGCGAAAACGGCGTCATATTGCTGTTGACCATTTTCTCTACAAACTTTGTATCATTGAGCCCCAGGCTTTTTAAGAGGTCTCTGTGCCTGTCATTTGCAAACAGATACCTGAAATGCTTTCCGTCATCATATATAAGCGACATTGAAACATCGGTCAGGAAGTCTTCCTTGCCTGCAGGGTCATAGAACTCCTCTTCGTAGTCCTCCTCAATAACGAGACCCCTGTTTCTGATGTGCTCTATAGTCTGGTCATAAGGCAGAGGTCTGCCGAACCAGAAGCCCTGCACAGTTTCACAGCCGATATTTTTCAAAAACTCGAACTGCTCCTCAGTTTCAACACCCTCGGCAAGAGTATCAACGTTGATGATCTTGCTCATTCTGACTATCGACATCAGGATATCCTTAGTCTTCTGATTGAAGGTTGAAAGGAAAAGCATATCAATTTTCAGCTTATCAAAGGCGAAGTCCTTCAGAACATTCAGTGATGAATATCCGCTTCCGAAGTCGTCCATCCATATCTCAAAGCCTGCGGCTCTGAACTTATCAATAACCGAGGTGATATAATCATACTCACTGATGATAACGCTTTCTGTTATCTCAATACGGAGCATCTTCTTCGGGACATCATACTTGGTAACTGTATCGTCTACAAATCTGAAAATATCACAAAGCAGGAAGTCTATCCTTGACAGGTTAAAGGACACAGGTATCGGTCTTTCGCCCCTGTCAACAAGGCGTCTGTAGTTCTGGCAGATAAGCTCTATCATACAGCAGTCAAGCTTATGGATAAGGCGGCTATCCTCCAGAGCCGAAATAAACACCGCAGGCGAGAGCAGTCCTCTCTCGGGGTCTCTCCAGCGGGCAAGCGCCTCAACCGAGCAGACCTTCTGGCTGAGCGTTCTTACAACAGGCTGATAAAATGCCTCGATATGACCGTTCTTAACAGCATTGTCGATATTATCAACCACGAACTGTCTCTGTTCAAACTCATGCTTCATTTTCTCATCGTAAACCGCAACATAGACCGATGGTCTCTCCTTAATGCTGTCGCAGGCAAACTGAGCATATCCGCAAGCCTTTTCAGGGCTGATGCTGTTGTCCTCAAAGTTATATATACCTGCCTTGAGCTCAGTTTTAAGGTCGGCAGTATGCTGTTTGATGAGGTTTCTCACATAGGTTATACGGCCTGAAAGACCCTCTGTCTCAGTAAGGACAGCAAAGCGGTCATTTGACAGGTGCGCCAGAAAATCATCAGGGAAAATGTGCTTTAATATCTGGGCAACATTGAGCAGGAACTCATCTCCTGCCTTTATACCGTATTTCAGATTTACCGAGCTGAAATGATTGATATTGAAATATACGATCGAAAACTCCTGAGCATTCGGGTTCAGGGCATTAAGGTCTAAAAGCTTCTTTGAGAAGTCATAGAACCTGTGCATACCGGGCAGACCCGTCAGGCGGTTAAGCTCATACGTTATATGCTTTGTGTCCGTATCAATTATGAACACATAGAACACACGCCCAAGCTCCTCATCATCAACAAGCTGACCGTAATGCTCGATATATTTCAGCTTTCCTGCCTTATTGCAGACCCTGTAATTCACATGGTCAAAGGTATTAAAGCCCTGTACTATCTGGTTATATATGCTTGCCTCAACGTTTTTAATATCCTGATAGTAGACGATGTCCATAAAGCCCTTTCCGTAGCTTGCTATTATATCGTCAAGGCTCTCACAGCCGAGAATTTCCAGAAATTTATCGTTGACATATAAAATCTCCTCGGACTCATTATCCCGATAGATCATAAAGCCTCCGGGCATTCTGTCTGCACTCATCCTAACCACTCTGTCGGGGATCGTAATGTCCACAGTGAAAGCCTCCTTTCTGTTTTTATGATATGATGCTATTGTTCAGTATGCATCTGCCTAAAATAATCATCAGTAGTTACACGGTCCTTGCCTGTGTTTTTGCTTATGTACATAAGCTTGTCCGCACGGGTGATAAGAGACTCAAGCGTATCATCACGCCTTACAGCGGTAACACCGACAGAAACCGTAACCTTTAGCTTCTGACCGTTATGCTCAAGCTCTACCTCGTCTATCCAGCGCTTGAACTTCTCGCCGATTATCTGCTCGTCGCAGTCCTCAGCACCGCTGAAAATGCCGATTATCTCCTCACCGCCCCAGCGTCCGATAAGGTCATCCTTTCTGGCTCTGGTGCGAAGCTTTATAGCAATGCACCTGAGGATATTGTCACCCTCATTATGACCGTAGCGGTTGTTGAAGTCTCTGAAATTGTCTATATCCGCAAAAAGAAGAACGAAAGGCCGTATAAAGCGCAGGCTCTCTTTGAGCTTATATATGAGGAAGTTGTTCAGGTAGCTTCTGTTAGGCATACCTGTAAGCTCATCATGCATAGCCGCCTCGGAGAGTTCATCTATAATTTTGTCATCATAGGTCGGTGCAACGCAGTCCTGAAATACCTCTACAGCGCCTATAGTCTCGCCGTTCAGCTCCAGAGGAAAGGTGTTCACTATAATAGGCAGGCGGTGTCCGTTCTTGTTTCTGACAAACACTTGCTCATGACGCTCTCTGCCGTCAAATATAGTTCCCACCAGAGGGCACAGAAGATTGCAAAGCGGTCTGCCCTTCTTGTCGATATGGTCAAGCTGAGAATCGAAGCAGGTTCTGCCTATCATTTCTTCCTTGCTGTAGCCTGTGATACGCTCTGCCGCCTTATTCCAGTACATTATCCTTCTGTGTACATCAACACAGTAAACTCCGTCTGTAATATTATCCAGCATACTGTTCAGAAGCTGATTGTGCTCCGAAACATTTATCATATCCATAGCTTCACCGCCCTTAAACTTCATAGTTATACATAATAATTATAGCACAACATTTTATGTTTGTAAAGTAGTCGGGAACACATTTTACAAATATGGATAAAACTAACAGCGAACAGGAGATCTCCCGTTCGCTGTCAGACATTTATTACCAAAACCAGCTGAAGAAGCCGTCATCATCGTCATCATAGCCCTGTTCTTTCTCTATCTCAACGGTATCCCGTCCATTACTGTAGGTCTGTACCCAGCCCTCAACACCGTCATATTCGATGTATATCCACCTGTCGGTATACGGGTCTGCACGGTAGCCTTTCAGATAAGCTGTATCGCCTATATCGGCATAGCCTATGACTTCAAAGCTGTCTCCGGGGCCTGTTCTTATTTCAAGATAATTGGCAAGTATCTTTACAGGCAATTCCTCGTCAGCAAGGTACGCAGGCTCGGAAATCGTATTCTCCGCAGGCTTTTCATCAGTCAGCATAGACTCAATACACCAACCCGAATACACACTGTAGTCAACATAAGCCCACCATGCGCCCGAAGCTTCATCATATCTCTCTGCGAACATTTCAAGGCTGGCACCCTCGGGGAGAAGCTCTTCTATCACAGCGTCATAGCTGTAGGAAGGTCCTTTTCTCAGCCGTACATAAGGAGAGTTCACATACACAGTCTTTATGTAAGCCGCATCATCGGGAATTACCTCATCAGACGGAGAAACCGACGATGCCGTAGTAGTAGTTGTAGTAGTTGTCGTGGTTGTTGAAGTAGTGCTTTTTGAGGTAGTGGTTGTGGTAGTCGATGTGGTCTCAGGCTTTGAGCTTTCGTCTGTTTCGGAGCTTACAGGGCTTGCTTTAGTAGTTGTCACAGTGACAGAAGCTATCCTTTCGGCACGCTCACGGGAGTTCTCGCTTTTCCTGAGCACAAGCAGAAACACCACAGCCATAGCCATTAAGATAAGGGCAGCTGAAATAACTACTATAGCTATCGTTTTTGCAGACGATGCCTGCTCTATCCTGACAGGCTGAAGCTCTGCCTTTCGGGCATTTTCAGCCTGAAGCTTCTTCTCGGCCTCTCTTACAGCCTCTTTGCTGTAGTTGACGGTCGCAGGCTCGGGTCTGCGGTTTACCCTTGCAGGCTCGGGAGGCGGTGCTGACACCTCGCTTATTCCATACATGGAAGCATACCTCTCAACAGGGACAGGCTCAGGCTCGCTTCTGTCACGAAGCTCCTCCAGAGACCTTATAACAGCACTGATAGTTCTGAACCTGTTTATCGGCTCATAGGCACAGCACTGCATAACTATGGTTGACATAAGCTCCGAGCAGCCCTTAGGAGGAGGAAACTCCTTTCCGTTTATCCTGTCAAAGACCGCCTTGTCTTCATCAACAGCAGAGCTGTCCTCACCTGCAAAAGGTATCCTGTTGCCGTTGAGAAGATAATAAAGCATTATGCCGAACGAATAAATATCCGCAGTTTTTGTATACCCCTCCTGAGTACTGGAAGCCTTCCACACCTCAGGAGCTATAAAGGGTCTTGTGCCCGCAAAGGTTGAATAGCTGATAAGCTCCTCCTGCTTGGCAATGCCTAAGTCCCCGAGAAGGAAATTACCCTTGCTGTCAACATAGATGTTTTCGGGCTTTATATCTCTGTGGAGCATATCTATCTCGTGCATAGCCTTTATACCGTTTGAAATATGCAGTGCAAGTCTCAGCACCTCATTCTCGGAAAGAGGACCGTACTTCTGCATATATTCGGGAACCGAGATATAGTAATCCATCTGTATAAGGACATCAAACCCGACAATCATACCCTGATCGTTATAAATATCCTTAATGCTGTGAGCAAGGCACTGAACTATATGCTCCTTACCCTTGAGCTTATACATATTTTTTATCTCGTTCACAACGGCCGACTTCCGACTCTCGACAAGCATAACGGGGTCTGCCGCATCACCGAGCTCATTGCTAAGGTCTACCGGTATGACCTTCACAGCAGAATATCTGGTCTCTCCGAAAAAGCTCTGCTTCAGTCTGTAAACCCTTCCCGAGTTTCCTCCTCCCAGATAGCTGTCCTTATACCAGTTTTCCCAAAGCGGTTCATAAGA
>DGRP01000041.1:14245-14447 GCA_002391065.1 Ruminococcus sp. UBA4385
CCTTCTTCCCCTGCAGCCAAGCCTTTACAGACCCGCTAATTTTCTACATTATACCACAAGCTTCCCCAACCGTCAATATTCCTGCACCATACTGTAATAACTGTAATTGACCTGTAAACGCTTTAACACATAACTTTCAAATTCCGAATAGTAAGTTTTCACGATAGGCATATATGAGCAGAGGCGTTAGCCGCGGGTCGTG
>DGRP01000164.1:0-31737 GCA_002391065.1 Ruminococcus sp. UBA4385
AAAAGAGGAGTACGAACGGACGGAGGGGGCGAGCTCCGAAACCTGCACGCCCCTGACGAAACAGAGAGCGAAGCGAACGCTTTTCGTCAATCGGAAGTGTGGAGCACTTCCGACGACCACTCAGCAGTTTAGCATAGCGGCACGTACAGATTATAGAAGTGAACTATCAGTATAATGCTTCGCACTGACTGAGGGGCTTTCCGGTCGCCCCCTAGAACCCCTTCGGGTAACCACTCAGTCTATAAAAATACATACTTAGCTGTTTTGCTGTGTAAGGCAGTGCCCCCTCAGACTCCCTTCGTGTGCAAACACAAAATAATAATAAAACCAAGGAGAAAGAAAATGAAAATTCTAGGCATAGAAAGCTCATGCGACGAAACAGCCTGCTCTGTTGTTGAAGACGGAAAAACGGTGCTGTCAAATGTTGTCGCATCACAGATAGATGAGCATAAGCTTTACGGAGGAGTAGTCCCCGAGATAGCTTCACGCAGGCACGCTGAGAATATCTCATGGGTGACAAGGCAGGCTCTCACTGATGCAGACTGTACCCTCGATGATATAGATGCTATAGCCGTGACCTATGCCCCGGGGCTGATAGGGGCTCTGCTTGTGGGAGTAAGCTTTGCAAAGGGGCTTGCTATGACGGCTAAAAAGCCCCTTGTGCCTGTTCACCATATTGCAGGACATATAGCTGCAAACTATATCTCTCACCCCGAGCTTAAACCGCCGTATCTCTGCCTTGTGGTGTCGGGCGGACATTCACATCTGATCGAGGTTAAAGACTATACCAGATACCACGTTATCGGGCGTACCCGTGACGATGCCGCAGGTGAGTGCTTCGATAAGGCCGCAAGAACGCTTGGTTATGAGTACCCGGGCGGAAAATTCATAGATCAGGCGGCTAAGCTCGGCGACCCGACTGCCTTTAAGCTTCCAAAACCCAGAATTGTCGGAAGTGAGTTTGATTTTTCTTTCTCGGGACTGAAAACCGCAGTTATCAATCAGGTTCATAACGCTGAGCAGAAGGGCGAAAAAATAAAGCCCGAGGATATGGCAGCTTCATTCCAGAAAACTGTCGCAGATACCCTCGCTGAGAAAACTGTACTTGCGGCTAAGACCTTCGGCTATACGACCATTGCCTGCGCAGGCGGAGTTTCGGCAAACTCGGGAGTGAGGGACAAGCTCACCGAGGAGTGCGAAAAACGAGGCTGGAAGCTTTACCTCCCCGAGCTTAAATACTGCGGAGATAACGGCGCTATGATAGCCTGTCAGGGATATTATGATTACATCGCAGGAAAAAGAGCCGATGAGTCGCTCAATGCGATTGCTACGCTTTCACTTGACGATATAAGCGAATAGAAAGAGGAAAAGAAATGGAGACAGAGAAAAAAGATATATTTGACAAAATAATGAGCTGGGGCTTCTTAAAAAAGTTCGAGCCGTTCTATAAGGCACATAAGGAAGTGCTTCTGTACCTCTTCTTCGGTGGGCTGACTACAGTTGTCAGCGTTATTTTCTTCGCAATACCTATGAATATGCTCCACATAGGAAAGGGAAAGCTATTTGGCTTCACAATAGACTATGATGTGACTATCGCAAACATAATCTCGTGGATATGCGCCGTTACCTTCGCTTATGTGACCAACAGAACATGGGTGTTCGAGGATAAGGCTCACGGAACAGGTGCCGTAGTCAGGGAATGTGCGGCCTTCTTCGCAGGAAGGCTTTTCACCCTCGTTGTGGAAACTCTCCTCCTCAACGTTATGACCAATACCTTCAAAATGCAGGAGATAATCGCAAAGATAATAGTTTCTGTCGTGACGATAGTTCTTAACTACTTTATAAGCAAGCTTCTGGTGTTTAAAAAAGAAAAATAAAAAACAGTTTACAAATCGTAAAATCTGTGTTATAATATATAAGCGGTTTTTTGCCGCTTGGAAAGGGTGCAGAAAAATTAAAGGTATTTTTGATTCGCACTGCCACTATAATGACTCAGCCTTTGATGAGGACAGAGATAAGCTCCTTGATTTTATGCTTACCGATGAGAGTTCTCCCATAGACAAGCTCGTTCATGCATCGACCGATGTGCCCTCATCTGAGTTCGGAATAGAGATGGCTGAAAAGTATGAGCGCTTTTATACTTCCATAGGCTTTCACCCCGAAGTGATAGACGAGCTCCCCGAGGATTGGGAAGATCAGCTTGAAAGGCTATATAATAAGGCTCTTCCTACAGGCAAGCTTGTGGCTGTCGGTGAGATAGGGCTTGATTATCACTATGAGGGCTACGATAAGGAAAGGCAGATAATGCTCTTTGAGCGTCAGGTACAGTTTGCACTGGATAAAGAGCTCCCGATAATAGTTCACTGCAGAGATGCAACTCAGGACTGTATGGAGATACTCAGGCGGTACAGGCCGAGAGGCGTTATGCATTGCTTTTCGGGCTCGGCGGAAACTGCGCTTGAGGTGGTAAAGCTCGGAATGTATGTGGGCTTTACAGGCTCGCTTGCTTTTAAGAATAATAAAAAGGGCAGGGCAGTTTTAGAGGCTGTCCCCCTCGACAGGATCCTCTTTGAGACAGACTGCCCCTATATGGCGCCCCCTCCATACAGAGGAAAAAGAAGCGAAAGCTTTATGATTGAGGAGGTAGCTAAGATCGCCGCCGAGATAAAAGAACTCGACCCCCAGAAAATGATAGATATCACAAACGAAAATGCATCACGCCTTTTCGTAATAGAATAGATATATACAAAAAGGAGAATAAGAGACAAAATGGCAGAAATAATGTACATTGTTATCCCCTGCTACAATGAAGAGGAAATGCTTCCGATAACGGCTAAGGCACTTATGAAAAAGATGTCAGAGCTTATCGAGGGAGGAAGGATCTCTCCGAGAAGCAAGGTAATGTTCGTGAATGACGGCTCAAAGGACAAGACATGGGAGGTCATTGAAAAGCTTCACGGGCTCAGCGGATACTTCACAGGCATATCGCTTTCAAGAAACAAGGGTCATCAGAACGCTCTGCTTGCAGGAATGATGACAGCAAAAAACTATGCTGACATCATAGTTTCAATGGACGCTGACCTGCAGGACGATATTGATGCAATAGACGGCTTCCTCGACAAGAGGGCCGAGGGCTGTGAGATAGTTTACGGAGTGCGCTCATCAAGAGAGAAGGACACCGCTTTTAAGAGAAACACAGCTCAGCTTTACTACAAGCTTCTTGAAAAAATGGGGGTTGAGATTACCTACAATCACGCTGACTACAGAATGATGAGCAAAAGGGCAGTGGAAGCTCTCGCAGAGTTCAAGGAAGTAAATCTCTTCCTTAGAGGACTTGTTCCGATGGTGGGCTTCAAAAGCGACACTGTTACCTATGTTCGTAATGAGAGAGTCGCAGGTGAATCCAAGTATCCTCTCAAAAAGATGATCTCCTTTGCAGTAGAGGGTATAACCTCGCTGTCGGTAAAGCCGATAAGGTTTATCACAGCACTCGGATTTATAGTGTTCCTTGTATCAATTATTATGCTCCTGTACTTCCTTATCACATGGGCAGTAGGCAACACTGTAAGAGGCTGGGCATCGACGATAACCTCAGTATGGGCAATCGGCGGACTGCAGCTTTTATCTATAGGTATTATAGGCGAATATATTGGCAAGATTTATCTTGAAACCAAGGCTCGCCCGAAATATATAATCGACATCAATCTTGAAGAAAATGAATAGGAGTGAATATTATGGCAGAACTCAGAGCTAATAAGGAAAAGCCGAATTTTGACAATAACCCCATGCTTATCGAGGCTATTTCACAAATGAGAGCAAACTTCAGCCCTGAAACTCAGAACAAGGTTATCAACGCAGCGATCAGGTGTACTTTCTATGTTCCTGCAAACGTATTGCAGCAGAAAAAGCCTACAGGTCAGCAGGAGATCGTATTCGACGAGAACAACAGAGCTCACATGCATGAAAAGGTAGATGTACAGACCTCTGCAAGGTTTATACTCATCACCAACAATAAGACTAATGATAAGTACTTCCCTGTATTTACCGATAAGGATGAGCTTGCATTGCTCAAAACAGACCAGCCTTATCAGGCATTTGCTATGAAGTTTGGTGATATAGCTACAATTACCGAGCAGAATCCCGCTGTTAAGGGCTTTGTTATCAATCCTTTCCACGAGAATCTTCCTTTCACTCAGGAGATGCTTACCTCTATCGGTCAGACACTTCTGAAAGTTAAGCAGGAAAGAGAAGCTGCAGCAAAGGCAGCAGAGGCAGCAGAGGGTGAACAGTCGGGAGCAGGCATTACACACACTGTAAATTCCGATCCTGAATAAGCTATTAAAAGACCGTGAAAACTCACGGTCTTTTTTGTATGAATAGCTATTTACTTTTTTTGAGTTTTGTGCTATAATGTCAATGTGTGTCAGATATTGGAGGCAGAACATGGATAATAAAAAGGATTTTTTACAGACAATAAAAGATCTTTTCAGTAAGGCTGTTTCTAAGATTTTAAGTGTCAGGGACAGTCTGGAGGACAAGCTCGGAGCAAGACGGCTGAGAATAATTGCTGTCAGTGCTGCGGCTTTTATTGTGCTGCTTATTCTTATGATCGCCTCAGGTGCCTGCTCACATGAGACTGAAAAAACAGGCAAGATAACTGATTCAAAGGCAAGCAAGGCAGTTTCGGCAAAGGTTTCCGATAAAAAGGAAAGCAGCAGCTCTGAAAAAGATGAAAGTGAGCCTGACAAAGCTGTTAAGGAAAAGACTGTTGAAAAAAGAGATGAACACGTCGGTAATCTTAAAGCACTGAAAGAACAGCTTAAAGAAACCACTGACGGCCTTTACGGAGACTGGTCGGTATTTATAAAGAATCTTGATACAGGTGATGCATTTACTCTGAACGATCACCCTGTTTATCCTGCAAGTATGATAAAACTGTTCTGCGGCGGCGCTTGCTATCAGGCTATTGAAGACGGGCTCATAAATGAAGAGGATTATGAGTACATGATCTATACTATGGTATCAGAGAGCAACAATGATTCCTTCAACACAATGCTGTGGGCACTTGGAAAGGGCTATGTTACCAACTGGTGCAGAGAAAACGGCTATATGAACACCGAACAGCATCACGGGCTGTTCCCCTCCGATAACGGAGAAGGCCTTGAGGATTCTGATCTGAGAAACCAGACCTGTGTATCAGATGTCGGCAGAATGCTCGAGGACATTTACAACGGCGAATGTGTAAGCAAGGAAGCCTCGGAAAAGCTTCTTGATCTGCTTTTCCGGCAGAAATACCGTTCAAAGATACCTGCGGGCGTACCCTACGGAGATGTAGCAAACAAAACGGGCGAAACCTACGATGTATCTCATGACTGCGCTATAGTTTACTCACCGAACTGCACCTACATAGTGGTTATCATGTGTGAGTGTCCGGACATGGGCATGGAGAAGTTCTACGAATTCTCAATGCTTTCCTCACAGATCTACAATTATATGAACTCATAGCAGGATTTTCCCTGCCCATAGACCTTTAACTTTTACATATAAACTAAGTCCACACCTTGCGGTGTGGACTTCAGTCTGTCGATAAACTCAAAATAGTGCAGATTTTGCCTCGTCAGGTCTGTACATTCGTACAGACAGACTCGGCTGGAGTGAGGGGAGATGGGGCTTCGCCCCATTTGCCCCACTGGGGCTATCGCCCCAGACCCCTTTTAAAAGAACTTTTGCAACAAGCAAAGTCCACACCTTGCGGTGTGGACTTTTTTATAGATTAGTCTTCATCATCAGATGCATTTTCTGTGTCGATAGGGTCTGTTCCTACGTTCGATGCCTCTATCTCTTCCTGCGATGCCTGCTCAACCTCTTCGGTCTCTGCTTCATCGTCATGCTCGGTTCTTGTGAATGCCACTACCTTGACATCATCTGCAACTCTCATAAGCCTTACTCCCTTGGAGTAACGTCCCATCATGCTGATGTCACAAGCCCTGATCCTGATTACAATACCGTCAGATGAAATCATTACAATATCGTCTTCATCATCAACGACCTTAATACCGCATACATCACCGTTCCTATAGTTTGTAAGACCTTTACCGCCTCTCTTCTGGATACGGTAGTTTTCAAGGTCAACTCGCCTTCCGAGACCGTGCTCCGAAACTGTCAGAACGCTTGCACCCTCACGAACTCTTGCCATTGAAACCACATAGTCACCCTTGCTGAGCCTTATAGCCCTTACGCCGTGAGCAGTTCTCGACATAAGCCTTGCGTCAGTTTCCTTGATGCGGATAGCGTTACCGTCATGAGTTGCTATGATAAGCTCATTGTCACCGTAGGTCATTCTGACGCCTGCTATCTCGTCGCCCTCGTCAAGTCCTATAGCAATAAGACCATGCTTTCTTACATTCTTGTAAGCATTAAGAGGTGTCCTCTTTATCTTGCCGTTCTTAGTAGCCATTACAATGAACTTGCCCTCGGCAAAGTCTTCAGTCTTAATCATAGCGGCTATCTTCTCGCCCTCGTTAAGCTGTAAGAGATTTACTATATTGGTTCCTCGTGATGTTCTCGATCCCTCGGGGAGCTCATAGCACTTGAGCTTATACATAATGCCCTTGTTTGAAATAAACAGTATCTCATCATGTGAAGAGCAGATCTGAAGCTCATCTATGAAGTCATCTTCACGCTGCTTCATACCTGTGATGCCCTTGCCGCCTCTCTTCTGAGCCTTGTACTCGGAAACAGGCATTCTCTTGATGTAGCCTGCATTGGTATAGGTAACTACATTTTCTTCAACAGGGATAAGGTCTTCTATATCAAGTTCACCGCTTACGTTCTCTATAGCAGTTCTTCTCTTGTCGCCGAACTTATCCTGAATAGCCTCAACCTCTTCGATGATAATATCAAGCACTCTCTGATGATTTGCAAGTATATCCTCAAGATCGGCAACCTTGAGCTGTATCTCAGCCAGTTCGTCAATGATCTTCTGTCTTTCAAGACCTGTCAGTCTGCCCAGTGTCATCTGTGCAATGTGGTCAGCCTGAATATCTGTCAGACCAAAGCGGCTGCAAAGTCTCTCCTTAGCCTCGGGAACGTTCTTCGAGGTTTTCATTATCTCAATTACCTCGTCGATATTATCAAGTGCGATAACAAGTCCCTGCAGAATATGCTCACGCTCTTTAGCCTTTTTAAGGTCAAACCTTGTTCTTCTCTCGATAACATCTACCTGAAAGTCGATGTACTGCTCGAGCATTTCTTTCAGAGTAAGTATCTTCGGAACGCCGTTTACAAGTGCCAGCATAATAACGCCGACAGTGTCCTGCAGCTGGGTATAGCTGAACAGCTTATTGAGCACAAGCTCGGGATTTGCATCCTTTTTGAGCTCAATAACTATTCTCATTCCGTCCTTGCCTGTTTCATCACGCAGGTCATGGATACCCTCTATTCTCTTTTCTTTAACAAGGTCGGCGATAGCAACGCAGAGCCTTGCCTTATTTACCATATATGGTATCTCGGTAACGATGATGCAGTTTCTTCCCTTGATCTCTTCTATTGAGGTCTTGGAGCGCAGCGTTATCTTACCTCTTCCTGTGCCGTAAGCAGCCCTTATGCCTGCTCTTCCCATGATGATACCGCCTGTCGGGAAGTCAGGTCCCTGAATGCTCTCCATAAGCTCATCGAGTGTGCAGTCGGGGTTTTTCATAACTGTCTTCATACCCTCGATGACCTCGTGCAGGTTATGCGGAGGGATATTTGTAGCCATACCTACAGCAATACCTACCGAGCCGTTGCAAAGGAGGTTCGGGAACCTTGACGGCAGAACCACCGGCTCCTGCAATCTGTCATCGTAGTTCGGCTGGAAATCTACAGTCTTTTTATTTATATCGGTGAGCATATTCACCGACATTTTTGCCATTTTAGCCTCAGTATAACGGTAAGCAGCCGGAGGGTCTCCGTCTACAGAGCCGAAGTTTCCGTGACCGTCTACAAGGGGGTACCTCATAGAGAAGCTCTGAGCAAGTCTTACCAGTGCATCATAAACGGAAGCGTCACCGTGAGGGTGATACTTACCCAGCACCGAACCTACCGTATCAGCGCACTTACGGTACTGCTGATCGGGGGTAAGGCCGTTTTCATACATAGTATAAAGTATTCTTCTGTGAACAGGCTTCAGACCGTCTCTTACATCAGGCAAAGCTCTCGAAACTATTACTGCCATCGAATATTGAATAAAAGATTCTTTCATTATCTTTTCAACATCAGATTCAATAATATTATGATCGATCAATTATTACAACTCCTTTTTCTCAGGGCAGAAGTAATTACCCTGCAATTTTTCGTAAAGGTTTGTTTTTATGGTTTCCTGCTGAGAGCTGTCCATAAGCCTTTTCGCAAGAACATAAAGTGCTTCTTTTTTAACTATGAGGATAAACATCTCATCAGTTTCTATCACACTGACATCTGTTTCGTCAAACTTAACTGTCAGCGGTTTTATAGGCTCGGCATCTTCTTCGGGCTCGTCTGCCGTTTCTATAGTCTCTATCCTGAAGCTGTCATCATAGAGCGTGAAGCGATACTTATCGTCCTCAAGCACTTTAAGAGCCTTTACAAGGTACTTTCTTATCCTCACCGTATTGTACCAGGTCAGAGCTATCATAAACAGGCAGATAAACCCAAGCACATAGTTAAGGTAGCCGTTCGGATAGCGGAAAATTGATATAATGAATATCACCGCAACTATCCCGAAGGCGATCGTTACCTTGATATTGTGAGGATAGACATACTTTTTCTGAAACTGCAGAAATGCTCTGTCCTCCTCCTCGTTTTTTACGTCATAGTCAAGAGTGATTATCGGCTCCTTTTCGGGAGCAGTCTCCTCCTCAGTGATTTCATTGACGATATTTTCATTCTCTTCCAAGTGAAACTCCTAACTTATACATCGAGATTCTTTGCGTATTCGGCATTTTTCTCGATAAATTCTCTTCTGGGCTGTACCTTATCACCCATAAGGATAGTAAATATCTCGTCAGCCTTTTCGGCATCTTCAAGAGATACCTTTATCATAGTTCTTCTCTCGGGGTCCATAGTTGTCTCCCAGAGCTGGATAGGATCCATCTCACCAAGACCTTTGTATCTCTGAACGTTTACCTTCTGACCGTTATCTCCGCCAAGCTCAGCAATGTACTTATCTCTCTCGGCATCGGAGAAAGCATATCTTGTCTGCTTTCCTCTTGCGACCTTGAAAAGAGGCGGCTGTGCAAGATAAACGTGACCCTCCTCAATAAGAGGTCTCATAAAGCGGAAGAAGAAGGTCAGAAGCAGTGTTCTGATATGAGAGCCGTCAACATCGGCATCGGCCATGATGATAACTTTTCCGTATCTCAGCTTTGTTATATCAAAATCCTCACCGATAGAGGTTCCCAGCGCTGTTACTACAGGCATAAGCTTCTCATTTCCGTATACCTTGTCTATTCTTGCTTTTTCGACGTTTAACATCTTACCCCACAGAGGAAGTATAGCCTGATATTTTCTTTCTCTGCCTTCCTTAGCAGAGCCTCCCGCAGAGTCTCCCTCGACGATGTAGATCTCTGTGAGCTCAGCATCTCTTTCGGAGCAGTCAGCAAGCTTGCCCGGCAGGGAAGAGGATTCCAGAGCGCTTTTTCTTCTGGTGAGCTCTCTTGCCTTTTTAGCGGCCTCTCTTGCTTTTTTAGCCTGAACCGATTTATCAAAAATAGTTTTAGCTACTGTAGGATTTTCCTCAAAATAGTTCATAAGCTTCTCGGTAACGAGCTTATCAACAAAGGGTCTGACCTCGGGGTTTCCGAGACGTCCTTTAGTCTGACCCTCAAACTCACAGTTAGTAAGCTTGACAGATACTATCGCTGTCAGACCCTCACGGACATCATCACCCATGAGCTTTTCTTCATCTTTAAGGTAGCCGAACTTCTTGCCGTAGCTGTTTATTACTTTTGTAAGAGCATTTTTGAAGCCTGTCTCATGAGTACCGCCGTCGGGAGTATGGATATTATTTGCAAAGGACAGAATAAGATCATTATAGGTATCGTTATACTGCAAAGCAATCTCTGCGAAGGTATCGCCCTCCATGCCGTTTACATAGATGACCTCATCGGACAGCGGCTCAACACCCCTTGTCTTGTGGATATGCTCTACAAACTGTCTGATACCGCCCTCGTAGTGGAGGGTTTCACTTACAGGGTTATTCTCATCACGCTTATCCTCAAAAATGATTTTAATACCTGCATTGAGGAATGCCTGCTCTCTGAGTCTCTTTAACAGCACCTCATAGTCAAACTCGGTAGTTTCGAGGAAGACCTCGGGATCGGGCTTAAAGAGAACTGATGTACCTGTTTTATCGGTATCTCCGATAACTTTGAGAGGCTCGCTGTAATTACCTCTGTCAAAGCGCTGGAAGTGAACGTGCTCACCGTCATAAACAGTCAGCTCAAGGTATTCCGACAGTGCATTTACAACAGATGCACCAACTCCGTGAAGACCGCCTGCTACCTTATATCCGCCGCCGCCGAATTTTCCGCCTGCGTGGAGAATAGTATAAACAACTGTAGCCGCAGAAATCTTCTCCTTCGGGTGTATACCTGTCGGGATACCACGTCCGTTATCGGTAACTCTTACTATATTTCCGGGCAGCAGCTCCACATTTATAAGCGTGCAGTATCCTGCAAGAGCCTCGTCGATAGCGTTATCAACGATCTCATAAACCAGGTGATGCAGTCCCTTCGGCCCTGTAGAGCCGATATACATACCGGGTCTCTTTCTTACCGCTTCAAGACCTTCAAGGACCTGTATCTGGTTTTCGTCATAGTTATTGTCCTTGTCGATTGCTGAGATCTGTTCGGTGTTTTCAATCTCGATCTCATTGTTTTTTTCCATATTGACCTCCTTGTCAGAAACAGTACACTGTTCCAAACATTTTATCTGTCTGACCGCACCAATGCGGAATATTACCTGTTAAATCTTTTGAGAAGTGTTGCACAGGATAGCTGAGAGATATACACTCTGCCATTATCACAGAGAATAAAGCTTTTAGGCATCTCATAGCTGCAGCTTACCACTCTGTCGGATTTTGCGGCAGCATTCAGAAAATCCCTTGTATCTCTCGAAACCGAGCTGTTCTCAATATCAAATATCCCGACTATGCTTTTTGAATTTACCGCATAATCATTTCCAAGATGAAGAAGCATTATTTCTTCTCCTCTCTTATTCTTCCGTTTTCAACTATGAATAGCTTTCCGCTGTTCAGCTCAAACGGGAAGTTCCTGTCACAGCAGGTTATAAACACCTGCATATCATGTATTTTTGAAACTACAAAGCTTTGTCTTGAAGGGTCAAGCTCCGAGAGCACATCATCAAGCAATATGCATGGGCTGTCATCTATCTCCTCAGAGAGGATATATGCCTGAGCAAGCTTCATTACCAGTGCTATTGAACGGTGCTGTCCCTGAGATGCAAAATCTCTCACAAAAAGCCCGTTTATCTTACCGCCGAGATCATCTCTGTGGATTCCCCTCTGGGTAAATCCCATGCGGATATCATCTTCCAGATTATCCTGCAAAACTCTGTAGTATTCTTCATACAGCTCACCGTTATAGTCTGTCCTTCCGTCAAGGTTACTGTAAACAGTTGAGCTGTAGAAAAGCTCAAGCCTTTCATTGCCGTCTGAAATCTCATTATAAAGTCTTGACGCAAAAATATTAAGTTTTTTCGTATAGTTATATCTAAGCACGGATATATAAGCTCCGAGCTTAGCAAGCTGTATATCCCATATATCAAGCTCAGCCCTGTCAGACCTGCCATAGGCTATATTTTTAAGAAGAGTATTTCTCTGATCTATTATAGTCTCATACTTATCTATCAGCGGACTGTATGAATTTTTTATCTGTGCTACAGATAAGTCAAGAAAGCGCCTTCTATTATCGGGAGAGCCCTTTGAAAGCTCCAGATCCTCGGGAGTAAACACCACACAGTTAAGGCTTCCGAACAGCTTTGACGGAGCTTTAAGCTTCACACCGTTGAGTGTTACATTCTTCTCTTTGAGATTACTCTTCATCATAGCGTAGTGAATATCCTGCTGTCTTACACTGTCCTGAAAGCTTACATCTATGAACATCATATCACAGTCAATACCTATCATGCGTTTATCTTTAGTACTCCTGAAAGACCTTACACCGCTGCAGAGCCATAAAGCCTCTATCAGATTTGTCTTTCCCTGAGCATTTTTTCCGCAGAGGATATTCAGCTTCTTATCAGTCTCTATATCGACCTGCTTCAGATTTTTAAAGCCGTCGGTCTTTATATGAGTTATAAACATTACTTAACAACTATCTCCGACTTTATCTCGTCGATCTGAACTCTGTCACCCGGTCTTATTTTCTTACCCCTCATAGTGCAGAGCTCACCGTTTACTTTTATTCTCTCCTCAGCGATTATCTCCTTGGCTATACCGCCCGTTTCGCAGAGACCTGCATATTTCAGCAGAGAATCAAGCTTTATAAATTCGGTCTTTATAGTGACCTCAACTTTTTTATAATCCATAGCTTATTCCTTTGGCAGTCTTACAGGCAGTACAAGGAAGGTATAGCTCTCGCCTTCAACAGGAATTATCTTCATCGGGAGCAGGCTTCCGCCCATCTGAAGCTTAACCTTATCCTCCTTGATAACCTTCAGCGGATCGAGCAGATACTGGCACTTGAAACCTATCTCTATCTTCTCACCCGAGAGGTCAACCTCCATTTCGTCGCTGTGCTTACCAACTGCTGTAGAGCAGTTAATTCTGAGCATATTATCCTCAAAATAGCATCTTATCGGCGAAGGGGTTCTCTCATTTATAAGTATCATTGACCTTTCAAGAATATTTATAAGCTCTTTTCTGTCAACGATGACTTCTGTATTATGAGTTTTCGGAAGTGATGACTTATACGGATGGAAGTCACCCTCTAAAAGCCTTGAATAAACCATATAGCCGTTTATCTCAAATATAATATGCTTTTTCGACAGATAGATGCTTACAGTATCATCTTCATTATCATCAAGAATAGAAACTATATCATTAAGCGTCTTTGACGGTACTACGAACTTAATATTTTCGGTGCTCTTCACAGCCTCATATCTGATAGCGAGCCTGTAGCCGTCTATAGCAACAAGATCAAGCACACCGTTTTCAATGTTGAAAAGCTCTCCCTTGAGTATAGGCTTAATATCTGTCTTAGCGACTGCAAACCTTGTCTGAATAATCATATCTTTCAGAACAGGCTGCGAGATAACAAGTGCGGTTTCATCATCTTTAGCAGGAAGCTCGGGAAAGTCACTTGCAGAGGTTCCGAAAATAGATGTATGAGCCTTACCGCTTGAAATATTGATCTGTAAGTTATCGAGCACCTCAATAAAGATATCGTCCTCTTCCATTCTTCTTACAATATCAAGAAGCAGCTTTGCATTTGCAACAAAAAGTCCCTTATCCTCACTTCTGACAGCAATACTGGTTCTGATACCGAGCTCCAGATCATAGCCTGTAAGCTCCAGCACCGAATCCTCAAGCTTAAACCTGATACCCTCAAGAGAAGGTATATTCGTTCTGTCCGAAACTGCCTTTGAAACATTTGTAATAGCTTCAATAATCGAATTCTTTAAGCATATAAACTTCATAATAACACCGGTCTTTCTATAACAAACTCAAAATTAAACTCAAATAAACAACATCATATTTAAACATCGGGAAAAGTTAATAATTAACCATCACCCGAATTTTTTTCTCTTATGAATAACAATAATATCTATTTATTATTAGTATTATTAGTAGGGTATGTTGAATCTGTTAAAAACTGTTTCAAAGCCCCTGTTATGCGTGATTTTTTTTTAAGCTGTTTTTCAACATTTTTTCAAAAGCATTTCAAAAACTTTTTCAGGTGTTGAATGTTTGAAAACTTCTTGGTTGATTGTTGAGAAAATCACAGAAATTTGTTGAAAGAGAAATTTTCATGGAAATTCTTTTAACAAAACCTTTGAAAGTTTTTCCGCTTTTATTCACAAAAGTCTGTCAAACTTATGCTTTCCGTGGTCTTGGCGATCTGAAAAAGTTGAAAAGTCTGTTGAAAATGTTGAAAAAGTCCAATCAATTGTCCTTCAGATTTTTGATGATGTCATCAACAGTTTCCTTAAACTGCTTATTAGTCTCAAAGCTGTCGGCTATGTCCTGATAATGGATAGTCATAGTCGAATGGTTCTTATCAAGGATATTTCCGATCTGAACAAAGGTAAACCCTTTCAGTTCTTTAAGTATGTATATGGAAACCTTTCTTGCAAGTGATATATTAGCCTTTCTGCTCTTTGATTTGATCTCATCGGCAGTAACATCAAATGCAAGTGCGACCTCTTCAAGTACTCTGTCAACAGTTATTTCAGCAGGGTGATTTTCAATTATGATTTCTTTAATAACCCTCTGCGCCATAGAAATGGACGGAGTCTCATTAGTATAGTTTGTAAGAGCCCATATCTTATTGACTGTGCCTTCAAGCTGACGGATATTAGTTTTTATCTTCTCGGCTATTATTCTTACCACACTGTCTGAGAGCACAAGGTCAAGAGCCTCGGCTTTTTTCCTGATAATAGCCATTCTGGTTTCAAAATCGGGGGCTGTGACATCTACCTGAACTCCGTTTGAAAACCTTGTCAGTATCCTGTCCTGAAGCTTTGATATTTTTGACGGTGCAATATCCGAGGTCAGAACTATCTGCTTTCCTGCATTGTAAAGATCGTTGAAGGTATGGAAAAACTCCTCCTGCATACGCTCCTTGCCGGCAATAGTCTGAATATCATCTACCATAAGGTAGTCTGCATTTCTGTATTTGTCATGGAACTTTATTGTATTCTTGAATTCCAGAGCCTTTACCAGCTCATTGATAAAAGATTCGCCCGTAGTATAAATTACTTTGAGCTCAGGGTGATTTTTCTTTACCTCATGCTCAATAGCCTTCATAAGATGAGTTTTTCCAAGTCCCGAATCTCCGTAAATAATAAGAGGATTAAAAATCTTATTGGTATCGGTCTGCTCAGTTTCATCATATTTCTGAGCGACAGCTATAGCAAAGGCATAAGCAAGATCATTAGATTTGCCCTTTATGAAATTGTCAAATGTAAGATTATTCTGTGCATCTTCGGAGAAGTCAGCAGTCTTGACCTCGATCTGTGAGACGTCCTTCTCAATTTCGTTTTTCTCATTTTTAGGCTTTATCAGAAGCTTTACCTCGACCTCAAAGCCCAGAACATTTTTGAAAGCCTCTCTGAGCACATCTCCGTATGCAGTCATTGTAGTTTTCATTGTAAAATCCGAATCTGTCAGCAGATATGCGGTATTATTCTCAAGCTTATACGGCTCAAGTACCTTTATCCATTTATCATATCCCGGCTCACTGACACTGCTGTCATTCCTGCAGTATTTGAGAACCTCGCTGAACACTTCGCTGAACGAATCCATTAAAAAATACCCTCCATTAAAAACTCTTTATAGTAAAAATTTATCAATAGCAAATTCTATATAATTATACCACAAATCCAAAATTATTTCAAGTGTTTATACCTTTATATGAAAGAAAAATCTCATTTTTTATATAGAAAAAAACAGCACAAAAAAATGGATTTTTGTCAATATGTATGATTTTTGTTTACTTAAAAAACTATATCTTGTATGAGACAAAAACAGAAGCTCATATCGGGGCTAATTTCGGCAAAATAACGGAGAAATATTCTTAAAATAAAATATAAAAAAATTGTGAACAGTCTTGACAAATGTACCCGAAATGAGCTATAATAATAAACTGTAATGGCTTGTAAAGAGCTTGGAAGCATACCGCATATTTGAGAGTAACAGTTAAGCGGTAATAAAATGAGGATGACGGTAAGGAGGATAAAGACAAATGAAAAGAACATATCAGCCTAAGAAGCTTCAGAGGAAGAAGGTTCATGGTTTCATGAAGAGAATGGCTACTGCTAACGGCAGAAAGGTTCTCGCTCGCAGAAGAGCAAAGGGCAGAGCAAGACTCAGCTACTAAGATCATATAGACCTGTATACCACTCAGAAATGAATGGTATAGGGTCTTTATCTTTTTTTTGGGAAAATTTCAGGCAATAGCTTATAGGTAATAGGTGTATTATGCTGTTTACTTCTGTAATGAAGGATAATAAGAGGTTTCTCAGGTGCTTTCGCAAGGGAAGATACTGTGCGGATAAGTTTATAGTTTGCTATTATTTTCCGAATGAGAGTTCAGAAAACGAGCTGGGACTGTCTGTTTCAAAGAAAATAGGCAATGCAGTTGCCAGAAACAGATTCAAGAGGATATGCAGGGCTGCTTACAGACTTAAAGAGAAGTCTGTGCCGATAGGTTATGATTTAGTTTTTGTGGCAAGGCAGGGAGTTCAGGAGAAGAGCTCTGCCGATATTGAAGAGTTTATAGAGAAAAAGCTTGTTGCGAGTATGAACAGGAGCTTTAATAAAAAGAATAAAAAATGAGTATTTTATCAAAGCCTGCGATCCTGCTGATAAGAGCTTATCAGAAGTATATAAGCCCTCTTACACCGCCAAGGTGCAAGTATTACCCGACCTGTTCAAGCTATGCGATAGAGGCATATAAGCAGCACGGGCTTATAATGGGCACTGTGCTGACCTCGTGGAGACTTATGAGATGCAATCCGTGGTCTCTCGGGGGAGTTGACTATGTGCCCGAAAAGGTAAGGATAGATTATTTCAGGATAAAGAGAAATAATAAAAAGATGTAAGGAAAGTGTCTGGAGGAAGGAAATGGGATTTATAGCTACCCCTTTGGGATGGATAATGAAGGGCTGCTATTTTGTTGTTAAAAACTACGGAATAGCACTGCTTCTTTTTACTATATTGACAAGACTTATTACATTGCCGCTGCAGATCAAGCAGCAGAAGAGCACAGCCAGAATGGCTATGCTGCGTCCTGAGCTTGAAAAGCTCAAGAAAAAATACGGAAAAAATCAGCAGAAGCTTCAGGAAGAGCAGATGAACCTTTATGCCAAGGCAGGAGTAAACCCTATGGCAAGCTGTCTGCCGATGATAATCATGATGGTTATACTGTTTGCTCTTATCCCTGTAATTTACGGTCCTCTGACCTATGTGTCAAACCTGAATAAGGAAGATGTTGAGGACAATAACCTGATGATTCAGGGTATTTATTACTATGCTGAAGAGGTAAGCGATAACAAGACATATAATACATTTGATAAGCTTCTCACCAAGTATGAGGATGAGTATAAGGAAGAAAATACCGGTGCATCTGATGAGGATGCCGAGAAGTATGCTTATGAAACACTGGAAAAGAATTTCAGAAGCAAGAAAAATTATCCCGATGCCGCAAAGGCTAAGGTAAATGATAATGATAACGTTGAGAATGTTATTGCTGCTATAAAGCTTCACCGCAAGGATAACCTTGAAAAATTTATCCTTAATGAGAGCTACTTCTCTGAAAATGTCATAAAGTCAAGACCTGAGCTTATGACCTTTGTGTTCATTAAGGAAGAGGACGGAAAGTTTGCAGATGTTCTTGATGTAGTTAATTCGGATATCAGAGATTTTGCTAAGGACTTCAACTATGATCTGTTCGGAGTATCACTCGGAACTATACCTTCATGGAAGAGCCTTACCTGCATTATTCCTATACTCTGTTTTGTGCTGCAGCTTCTCGTAACAGTGGTATCACAGATCTTCTCAAAGAAAAATAACCCCGATATGGCTAATATGGGCGGCGGAATGAAGGCTATGCTCTATATCATGCCTTTATTCTCACTGTGGATCGGCTTCAGCTATCCTATGGGACTGGGTCTTTACTGGTGCTATTCGTCACTGTTTGCTCTGGGACAGACTATCTTCCTTAATAAGATATACACTCCTGAGCACGTTGCAGAGCTTGTTCAGAAGGATATTGCAAAGCAGAAGAGAAGCGGCAAGCCAACTCTTATGGAGAGAATGGCTGAGGCTCAGATGATTAAAGAGGGCAAAGACCCGAATGAGATCAGAAAAGCTTTAGCTGCCGATGATGAAGATTATGAAGAGCCTAAGAAGCTTTCAAAGCAGGAGCTCAGAGATGAGCAGAGAAGAAAGCTCAATGAAGCAAGAAGAAGAATGGCCGAGAAATACGGCGATGAATATGATGATTCGCAGGACGATTAAGCTCCTGCCTGAATACACAATATTGCGAGAGGAGAGTTAAAGCATGAAAAAGGTATTTACTGCCGCAACAGTAGAAGAAGCAAAGAGCCTTGCAGCGGCAGAGCTTGGAAAGGCTGTGGAAGAAATCAGCTTTACGGTGATTGAAGAACCAAAGAAGAGCTTTTTCGGAAAGCTCAAGGGCGAGGCAAAGGTAGAGGTAGAGGTCGCTGAGACCGAGACAGCTAATGAAGAGGTTAAGACAGAAGCTCCTGCACCTGTTAAGATTCTGAAGGAGACTGTTTCCGAGGAATTAAAGGCAGAAGAGTCTGCAGAGGAAAAGCCTGCGGTTATTGAGTGGACAGAGGCTTCTGAGAAGAAGGCTGAATGTGCTAAGGCATACCTGATAAGCATTATCAAGGCTATGGGCATTGAGGATGTTGAGATTGAGACTGTGAAGCTTGAAAACGGCGCTATGTTCGTGATAAAGAGCGAGGAGTTCTCCTCACTGATAGGCAAGAAGGGTGAGCTTCTTGATTCTATGCAGTATCTTGCATCACTTGTAAGCAACAAGGTTGACAGAGACTATTTCAGAATCTCCTGCGACTGCGGAGATTTCAGAGCAAGAAGAAAGAAGCAGCTTGAAAACCTTGCAAGAAAGATTTCAAATAATGTTATACGCTCGGGAAGGTCTTATGCACTTGAGCCAATGAATCCTTACGAGAGAAGGATCATTCACGCAACAGTTTCCGAGATTGACGGTGTTGTATCGCAGTCAAAGGGTGAGGAGCCCTGGAGAAAGGTTATTATCAGCTCCACCAACCCGAGAAGAGGCGGCGGTCACGGCGGCAGAGGCGGTAACAGAGGCGGCAGAAGAGGCGGTCACAGACCTGCACCGAAGGCCTTTGATATTACTACAAGCTTTGAGAAGGACTACAAAAAGCCAAAGCCCGAGGACAGCTTCAAAGACGCAGGACTTTATTCAAAAATTGATGTCTGATTTACAGAATATGAAAAGCCCACTCCGTTTGGAGTGGGCTTTGTTTATGTGTATTGTGTCAGCTTTGCTGACAGGAAAGCTCTGATCAGATTCCTGCTGAATAGTTAGGAGCTTCCTTAGTGATATAAATATCATGAGGATGAGACTCTTTAAGGCCTGCTCCGGTGATCTTTACAAACTGTGCCTTCTCGCCGAGCTCTGCGATAGTCATGCAGCCACAGTAGCCCATGCCTGCTCTGATACCGCCCACAAGCTGATAAACTGTGTCGGATACAGGTCCTTTATATGCAACTCTTCCTTCAACACCCTCGGGAACAAGCTTCTTGGTGTTGGTCTGGAAGTATCTGTCCTTAGAGCCCTTAGCCATAGCGCCGAGCGAGCCCATGCCTCTGTATACCTTGAACTGTCTGCCCTGATAGATCTCAGTCTCTCCGGGAGCTTCCTCACAGCCTGCAAGAAGCGAGCCAAGCATTACTACGCTTGCACCTGCTGCAAGAGCCTTTACGATATCTCCGGAATACTTGATACCGCCGTCAGCAATTACAGGTACACCGTACTTTGCAGCTGCGCAGGCAGCATCGTAAACTGCCGTAATCTGAGGTACACCGATACCTGCCACAACTCTTGTTGTGCAGATAGATCCGGGGCCTATACCTACCTTGATAGCGTCGGCACCTGCCTCACAGAGAGCTATAGCACCCTCAGCGGTTGCAACATTTCCTGCGATAACAGGAATGTGCGGAAATGCGTCCTTGACCTTTTTCAGGCAGTCTATAACGTTCTTTGAGTGACCGTGTGCCGAGTCAAGAGCCAGTATATCTACCTGAGCATCAATAAGAGCACCTGCTCTGTCAAGAACGTCCTGAGTCATTCCTATAGTAGCGCCGCAAAGCAGCCTTCCCTGTGAATCCCTTGCAGAATTAGGATACTGTACACTCTTCTCAATATCCTTGATAGTGATAAGTCCTCTGAGAATACCACTCTCATCAACGAGAGGAAGCTTCTCGATCTTGTGCTTCATAAGAATTTCCTTAGCAGCCTCAAGGTCGGTATCAACGGGGGCTGTGATAAGGTTTTCTCTTGTCATTACCTCATAGATCTTGGTATTGAAATCCTGTATAAATCTGAGATCACGGTTAGTAAGTATACCCTCAAGTCTGCCGTTTCCGTCAACGATCGGCACACCCGATATCTTATACTTAGCCATAAGCTTGTCAGCCTCAGCGACGGTCTTGTCGGCAGTAAGGCTGAACGGGTCAACTATAACGCCGTTTTCAGACCTCTTGACCTTGTCTACCTCATCAGCCTGCTGAGCTATAGTCATATTCTTGTGAATGATACCAAGTCCGCCCTCACGAGCTATAGCAATAGCCATTTTAGACTCGGTAACTGTGTCCATAGCGGACGTAATGATAGGAGTATTCAGGACAATGTCCTTAGTAAGATGAGAATGAAGGTCTACCATATCGGGTGTGCAGTCTGACTCTCTCGGAACGAGCAGCACATCATCAAAGGTAAGGCCTTCCTTAATAAACTTGTTATTAAAATTCGTTTCCAGCATGACACATAACCTCCCACATTCATTTCATTTCTTTTCTTTTTAACTTTTGCTGTTTATTCTAATAAGTATAAACCATTCGACCGGATTTGTCAACAGCATAATGCAAACAAAAAATTAGGATTTTGTTAAGCAGGAGTTCCGTTTATCATAACAAGCACCGCTTTGCTCATAAGCTCAAGAGGATCGCCGTCAAAAATGCAGAGGTCTGCATCAAGCCCCTCTTTCAGAGAGCCCACTCTGTCGGCTATGCCTGCGATCTCTGCGGCTGTGCAGGTTATAGCTTCAAGAGCCTTTTGCCTGTCCATTCCGTGCTTTACGGCTATAGCTGCCGAAAGGGGCAGATACTCTATCGGGGTCTCGCTGTGGTCGGTGCAGATAGCCACAGGCAGCCCTGCTTTTGAGAGCACTCCTGCGTTTTTCGGGTCGAGGTTTGCAAGCTCGGGCTTGCAGCGGTCATTTATGATCGGGCCTACCACACAGGGCACGTTCTGTTTTTTGAGCTCCTTTGCTATCAGGTAGCCGTCAGTGCAGTGGATAAGCACAGGGTCGAGCCCGAACTCCTTGGAAATGCGCAGGGCTGTGAAAATATCGTTAGCCTTGTGGCAGTGAAAATGTGCTTTCAGCTCTCTGTCCAGCACAGGTTTAAGAGAGGTATTTTCAGAAAGTGCCTGTCTGATAGCTGCGGCTGTACCCATTCTGGTATCAGCACCTTTGCCAGAAAGCTTAGGGTTCTCCCCGAGGGCAAACTTCATGCCGACAGTTCTTATCAGCATATCATCAACGCACTTTCCTGTGGTTTTTACGGCAGAAATAAGCCCTCCTATAGGGTTTGCAGAGCCGGGTGAGATAAGCACGGAAGTCACGCCTGCACGTCTTGCAAGCTCAAATGAGTAGTCGAGGGGGTCTATAGCGTCGAGCACATTAAGTGTCGGGGTGATATTTTCGGAGCTTTCATTAACGTCCTCACCCTCCTTGCCGACACCGCTTCCGAACAGTCCCAGATGCGTATGCACATCAATAAACCCGGGGTAAATGCCGTATCCGCCTGCATCAATATCACCGCCTGAGACAGCAGAAGGAGAGCCCTCACCGATAGCTTTGATCTTTCCGTCAAGCACCTCTATCCAGCCGAAGAAAGTGCCTTTTTCGGTCATTGTGTGTAACTCAGCATTATAAATAAGCATAATTAGTCCTTTCAAAAATGATATGGGGAAAGCTTTCTTCAAAAAAACTTTCCCCCAATATTATTACTTACCTGTTGATCCGAAACCGCCTGCGCCTCTGACCGTATCTGAAAGCTCGGTTACCTCCTCCACATCGGGAGTGAAGATAGGCGAGATAACAAGCTGAGCTATCCTGTCGCCGTGATTAACGGTAAAATCCTCGCTTGATGAGTTGTGAAGTGCTACAATTAGCTCACCTCTGTAGTCCCAGTCAACTACGCCCACGCAGTTTGCAGGTGCAATACCGAACTTTGAAGCAAGAGAGCTCCTTGCATATATCAGGAGCACAACGTCTTTAGCACCGTCAAGCTCAGCCGAAAGGCCTGTGTGTATCTTCTCTGTAGTGCCTGCCTTGATAGTAACACTTTTGCCGCCCTCTATGCAGGCGCAGAGGTCATAGCCTGCGCTGTAGGGGGTCTGTCTCTGCGGAATTACCGCATTTTCGTTCAGTTTTTTTATAAGAAGCTTCATAATAGTTTTGTCCTTTCTTTAGGTCAGCCTGTGATAAGCTTTGTAAGCAGCTCGCAGAGGCGTTTCATCTGCTCGTCAGTTCCGACTGTTATCCTGAGATAGTTATCTATTCTCGGCTTTTTGAAGTACCTTACAAACACACCGTTCTCTCTGAGATACATGAATATTTCCTCGGCAGTATAGTCCGGATGCGTTGCAAAGAGGAAGTTAGTTGCACTGTCCATAACCTTAAAGCCAAGCCCTCTGAGGGTCTGGGCGGTCTCGTCACGGGTCTGCATAACTTTCAGCACCGTATGGCGGAAGTAGACCTCGTCCTCGGCGCTTGCACAGGCAGCAGTCAGGGCAGCCGTATCAAGCGGATAGGAGTTATACGAATCCTTTACAGCTCTGAGGCAGGAGATAAGCTTCTCGCTGCCGTATGCCATACCTATTCTCATTCCTGCGAGGGAGCGTGACTTTGAAAACGTCTGCGTAACAAGCAGATTTTCATACTTGCTTACAAGCTCAACTGCGGAGTAAGTACCGAAGTCAACATAGGCTTCATCGACAATAACAACGCAGTCCTTGTTGTGATCGAGGATATCCACTATAAAGTCCTTGCCCTCGGTAATGCTTGTGGGGGCATTCGGGTTTGCGATTACAACTCCGCCGTTTTCGGGGTAATAGTCCTCGGCATTTATGCGGAAGTTCTCATCAACGGGGCAGAGTTTATAGGGAATTTTCAGCAGATCGCACCATACAGGATAGAACGAATAGGTTATATCGGGGTAGAGTATGGGCTTCTTTGAATTGAAAAATGCTCTGAAGGACAGTGCCAGCACATCGTCCGAGCCGTTTCCTATGAACACATTAGCAGGCGTAAGGCCGTGCATTTTTGCAAGTATCTCCATAAGCGGCATAGCGTTAGCATCGGGGTACTTGTTTAGTTCTCCCACTTTAAGCTCACGCAGAGCCTTTTCAGCCGCAGGTGATGGCGGATAGGGGTTCTCATTTGCATTCAGCTTTATTATCTTATCGTTATCGGGCTGTTCACCTGCAACGTATGGGGCAATATCCAGAAGATTTTTCTCCCACTCTGACATTTTACTCACTCCTCGTCGATATACTCTCTTACTCTGAGCTTAATGCCGATCTTATCGGCAATAGCCTGAGATTTTTTTATCTCCTCCTCACCGATTATGTCAACTACAGTGAGCATAGTATCGGGAACATACTGAGATACCTCCTTAGCAAATGAGAGCATTTCCTCAAAGCTGTTTACGTTCTTGAAAGAGGGTCTTGTTATCTTATCGTAGGCCTCGGCGTCCGAAGCATTAAGGCTGATAGATACAGTATCTATAAGCCCCTTGAAGTCGGGAGCAATATCACGCCTATTATAGACGCTGCCGAGGCCGTTTGTATTGACTCTTATCGGGGTTTTGCTGACTGAACGGATAAACTCAGCGACAGTTTTCATAATCTCCAGCTCGCAGGTAGGCTCGCCGTAGCCGCAGAAGATTATCTCCTTATAGCTGTCAAGGTCTCTCTCCTTGAGGTTCTCTATTACCTCATCAGCAGAGGGCTGGTGCTCAAGCCACAGCGGATCTGAGCCATAAGCTGTATCGCCGTTATTCCTGATACAGAATGTACAGTTGCACGGGCACTTATTAGTGATGTTCAGATAAAGCTTGCCCTCTATCTCATAGGACAGTGTCATTGCTTTTTTCATTTATTTTACTTCCCTTCTTAGTTTCTTTATATGAGTGGTCGTCGGAAGTGCTCCACACTTCCGATTGACGAAAAGCGTTCGCTTCGCTCTCTGTTTCGTCAGGGGCGTGCAGGTTTCGGAGTTCGCCCTCTCGTCCGTTCGTACTCCTCTTTTGTTTCACGTCCATTCTTTTTCTGCACGCCCTGTCGGAGCTTCGCTCCGAACGAGACTCTGTCTCGTGCTCTGTTTAGGGCTCTGCCCTAAAAACCCGCAAGCCTCTATCGCAGGCTTGGCGAGCTCTTTTCTTAACTCCTTGGCAGGTCTTATTTCTTAGCTTGCACTTTGTTTCTTTGCGGTCAAGGCAAGAACAGCTTCAAGCAAAACTACGACGCGTATTAGCCGTGCGGCGAGCACTGCAGGCTATTATTTGTTTGTCTGTAGCTTTGATATGTGTTTCTCCTGCCAAGCTCTTTATCTATATCGTTCATTACACTGAATTTGTGTAAGCTCCATAACGGTGCTAATAAATCTTCTTTCGCTCCGTCACCTGTGACCCTCTCTATAATGAACTCCGCAGGCAGTACCTCAAGTTGGTCACATACTGTCCTTACATAGTCCTCCTGTGTCATCGGGGTTATCTCTCCACTCTCATATAGCTCCCCAAGCTTTGTTCCCCTCAGTACGTGCAGAAGATGTATCTTCACAGCATGAAGGTCAAGCTCCGAGATCGTTCTTGCTGTCTCCAGCATCATCTCATGGCTCTCATTTGGGAGTCCGTTTATAAGATGTACACACACATTTACATCATTTTCTCTCAGCAGACGGTAGCCCTCCAGAAAATCAGCGTAGGTGTGACAGCGGTTCATTTTCAGTGCTGTCTCATCATGTACCGTCTGAAGCCCAAGCTCAACTGTCAGATAGGTGCGCTTTGCTATCTCTCCCAAAAGCTTTGCCCTCTCACAGTCAATGCAGTCAGCCCTTGTCGCAATGGACAATCCTGCACAGTTCGGCAGCGTCAGCGCAGTTTCATACATAGCTTTCAGAGTTTCAATGTCTGCATAGGTGTTTGAGCCTGCCTGAAAATAGGGTATGCAAAGCCCATCTGCCCATTTGGTACGCATTTTTGCGGAGATTTCCTCAAACTGAGTGCGTATATCGTCACGGGGATCTCCTGCGAAGTCACCGCTTAGCTTAGCTGAGCAAAACGCACAGCCCCCGAAGCCCTTTGTTCCGTCCCTGTTAGGACAGCCGAGGTCAACATTCAGCGGTACCTTGAACACCTTTTTCCCGAAACGGTGTCTCAGGTAATAATTATAGGTGTGGTAGCGCTTATTATCATCAGAGTAGGGAAAGGGGTTGTCTTTTACAGAGTTCATTCTCCGCTCTGCTCCTCAGAGGGCTCGCTGTCAACAGGCGGTTCAGGCTCAGGCTCCTGAGAAGCAGTACCTGTGTCTGGCTCAGGCTCTTTGGTCTGGGTCGGAGGCTCGGTTTCTCTTGTCTGAGTAGGTGCAGGCTGGCTGACAGGGTAGGTCTCCGTTACGGTGAAGTACGGAGCTTCTGTATTTGTAGTTGTCGGTGTTTCCGACGTTGTGGTAGAGGTCTGCCCGTCATCATACGGGCGGTCGATAGCTGTGGTAGTGGTTGTCTTTTTGCCTTCATCGGCCTTGTTTGTAGTGGTTACCGTTATGCCCATTTCATCGGTAACTGCCGAGGTAACCTTCTTTTCATTGTTGTTATTCTTTGAATAGTCATAGCCCTCGTCGGGAATATCAAAGCTGTTTCTGTCGCTGTCGGTATTATCGTCTATCTCCTTGACAGGGTCAGAAACCTTGTTTCCTATGCCGTATATCAGAGAAAGGCGCTCCTCGAGCATTTTCATCTCCTCGGGGAAGGGCAGATCGTGGTCATAGGAGCTTTTAAGCGAGCGTGTGTAGTCTCCTGAGAGGAAGGTTTTCAGGGTCAGCACATTGTTGCTGTCATCAACGATATTGCTTCCCGAAACTGTCAGAAACAGTGTTGCCGAGAATATCAGCAGCAGCGTCAGTGTCAGGATATTTATGAAACGGTAGTGAGCCTCGGTATTGTCCTTTTCAAGCTTCTGGGAGGCTATTTCCGCAAGCTCGCAGTCCTTTGGGTTTTCGTATTCGCCGTCTCCGCCAACTATATTGAAGTTTTTAATATCTCTTTTACTCATATCACACTCTCCTTACGCCGCTGTTTCTACAGCCAGAGTTACAATGCTAAGCACAAAGATAAAGGCTGTAAGAATGGTCTGAATGATCTTGGTTATGCCGTAGCAGCGTCTTGAACGTCTTGAAAAATCCTTCCAGAGCCCCAGCACAAGCTTTTTCGCAGGAGCAAACACAATAAAGAAGGCTATAACTATCAGGGTGATATTCTTCAGCACCGCATACTTTACCGAAACCGACAGCATATACTTTGTGTTTACATTCACGAGGGCGAGAAGCCACTTTTTATAGCCGTAAAGGCTGTCAAAGTAAAGACCGCCGAAAATTAACATAGCCGTTACCACAAGATAAAGGTACTTTACCGCAGCGGGAAGCTTTCCAAGCGGCTTTGCAAGGAAAAGCCTCTCAACAGCTATCAGCAGAGCTGCTGCCGCACCCACTATCAGGAAGCTCAGCTTTGCCTCGTACCACATTGAGATAAACACTCCGCAAGCCAGTATCAATATGAATTTCAGAACAGGATTCTGAACTCTTCTGCAGGCAAACACATCGGAGAAGAACTCAACTACCGTTGAATTGTAGCTCTTCACCATGTCTGTGAACAGACCGTCTGCCTCGATGTCGGTGTAGTTATCGGGGTACTCAAAGCCGTTTATAAGCCCCAGACCCTTTGCCATATCGCAAAGACCCGTAAATGTGAAGTAAGCCTCTGCAAAGAATGCCATCATTCCGAGCCAGCAGCCTATGGTAGTTATCTCACGGCCGTTAAGACCTGCAAGCTTTATCCTCTCAAACACGGGAGCAAGTATAACTATCTTACCAAGACCCAGCACCAGCTCAACAAGGCCGTCATTGAGCTTTCTTCCGTCAATGTCACGGTGTCTTATCTGGGGCTCAAGCTTGCTGTAGCTGACGTGAGGTCCTGCCATAAGGAAATGGAATGACACCATATATGTCAGCAGGCATAAGATATTTTTCTCATACTCGGCTCTGCCCATGAAAATATCATAAACGTAGGAGAAGCCCCTCAGGCAGTAGTATCCCATGCCGAGAGGGAGCACATAGCTTTCAAAGCTGAGGGCATCAATTTTGTCGAACAGGTAGTTGTGCCCGAAAACAAGAAACAGCCCGATGTTGAATACTCCGTCAAGCACTGTGAGCAGGCCTGAGAGCAGTCTCTTTTCAACATTTTTTGAAATTACCATTCCGATCAGCCAATCAACTGCACATGAGAGGAATATAAGGCACACAGCAAAGGGCCTTCCCCATGAGAAGAACAGCACTGATGTCAGTATCAGGATAAGATTTTTATATTCGGCGCTTCTGTCAAGATATGACAGTATAGCTGAAAGCGGAAAAATGCCTAGTAAAAATAACAGATCTGAATAAACCAAACGTATTAACTCCTTTATTGAAAGACGGGCAGAACTGCCCATTTTATAATTATTATGTTAAAATATTTAGCTGAATATGGTCACAGAGCATGACCCGCACATATAATTTTATCACAATTCACTAAATATAGCAAGTCAATTTCTAAAGAAAATCTAAATTTTTCAGTTTTTTTCAAAAAGTATTTGCAAAAAAGAAAATATGTGGTATAATATATCTTAAGTAAATGTCTTTGGAGAGGGGTGTGGCTTTCGTGGCATCAATTTTGTTAACAGGAGCAAGCGGTATGGTAGGTCAGTATCTGACGTCCAGCCTGCTGCATAAGAAGCACCGTGTTTTTGCGATCGACTCGAAGTCTAACGAATTTATAGGACAGGATCCGAATTACACTTTCATTCAGTGCGATATCACAGATAAAGATTCGATAAGCTCTGTAATGACAAGCAATCAGATCGATGTAGTAGTACATCTGGCTTGTTCGGTAGATAATGATTTTGACCCGTACATAACCGATACGGAGCTCAAGACCAGCAAGACTTGTGACAAGTTCATATACTCACTGGCCGACAAGGCAGGAGTAAGGTGTTTTATACTGCTGAGCACAACTGATATTTATGGTGTACAGAAGGGCAGAGAGCCTATAAGAGAAACTGCTCCCGAAAAGGGAACAACCAACTATGCTGATCTGAAAATGACCAGTGAAAAGCTTATGAACAAGGCTTTCAAGAAGTCTGACACAATTCCTGTAATTGCAAGGGTAGCTCCGCTTTATGATGCTGAGTATACTCAGAACCTGCATGACAGGGTGTATGACACTAAGGAGAATGTGGCTTATATTTTCCAGGACGGAGAGTATGGCTTTACTTTCTGCTGCGTATTCAATCTTATAGACTTCATCAACGGTATTATAAATGTACCTACGGGAAGGTATGAGGGCATATACAATGTCTGCGATTCGAGGATAACCACTGCTAAGGAGATCATCGACTATGAGAAGGAGCACCACAGAATAGGTGCAGTTATCCAGAAGTCGGGAACAGGCGGACTTGTGCTCAACAAGGGTAAGATGAGAACGGACTATCGTTACTTCGACCCGACAATGACCTTCAACAACTGGAACATAGATAACACCAGAGCTAAGAGAATAGCTCCGATGAGGTGGAATCTGAAGAATACTAAGTAAGTAACTCAGGCATGGATAAATTAAATTTATCCATGCCTGTTTTGAAAGGAGAATGCTTTATGAAAAAGGAATTATTGGTTTTGGCATTATGTGCTGTGCTTTTTTCCGGCTGCGGTGCAGGAGCAGACAGTTCCTCTGAAAAGTCGGTAGAAAAGGTCAGCAGCGTACAGACGACCGCCCCACAGGCTGAAAAGGAAAGCACTCTGCCTGATGTTGCTGACAAGGTTAGTGATATTGATACCTCCGAGAGCTTTTCAAGCTTTGATGAGCTTGCAGGCTCTGAAAAGGTTAAGGGGTATCTTGAAAAGGCCGGAGCAGATAAGCTGTCTGCGCCTGTCATAAGCGATAAAATGTCACAGACAGGTGAGATAACCCTTTATGACAACTGCTTTTATGTAAGCTATGCCGATCAGGATACTCTCGACAGCGAACAGCCTGTTGTAGTGACGGTATGCTTCAGCTTTGACAAGGTAAACGACCTTGACGGAATGACCGCATTCTTTGAGGAGTTTATGGGCGACGGTGCTTTCAGCACAGGCTCATTTGAAGCAGACAGCGAAAACGGTGTTGTTGTGAACAAGGGAAATCACGTTAGTCTCTACCGTGCATCGGCAGACGGACTGCTCTACTGCATTTTCTCGGAGGGGCTTTCCGAAGAGGAGATATACGGATATCTTGATGCTGTGATCTTCTGATAATAAAAAAAGAACTGCCATAGGCAGTTCTTTTTGTTTTACTCGTCTTCGGATGCAGTAATGTCAGCGGAATTATAGCGTTCATCAATGTTTCCCGTAAGGGACTGCGTGAGCGCATCGTTCAGGGCACGGTTGAATTCTTCCTGATCTTCGGTTATGCTTGTGCTCTTGAGCTTCAGACGTATTGCCTGCTTCAGATTCTTTATATCCACAACCTTGTGAATTCCGCCTGCTTCACCGTCAATAGTCCATGCAATTTCATCTTCGCACTTGAATACTATGTGCGATGCCTTAAAGGTTACAAAGTTTCTCTCGGTCAGGTTATTGAATGCCGCATTTGAAACGGTGGTACTGAAATCTATAGGGTTTTTCGGGGTCTTGCAGAGAACTGTCTCGAAAAGACCGTCATCAAGCACTACATTGTCGGAAACAAGATTCTTCATTCCGCCGATAGACAGCGCATTTGACACAAGCCCTAAGATAAAGTCGCCCTCAGTTACCTCGCCGTCATGCCATACTGACATTTTGTGTCCACGGTATTTGGGGGCTCTTCTGATACCCTCGGCAAGATAAGCCGCATGGCCGAAAATGTTCTTTATATTCTGCTTTGTCTCGTATGAAACATCGGTGAATGCTCCGAAACCAGCGACATATACAAAGCTTTCGTCATTCATCATTCCGACGTCATAATCAAAGTAAACTCCGTCAACTATCTCCTGAGCCGCATTTATAAGCTTTTTCGAGATGTTGAGCGAGTTTGCACAGTCATTCGTAGAGCCTGCGGGTATATATCCCAGAGGCTTTTTTTCATCGAAGGTCAGCAGTGCCTTTACAGCCTCGGAGAGCGTTCCGTCACCGCCCGATGTAACTATAAGGTCATAGTTGCGGCCGTCTTCCTTGATCTTGCGGCAGCCGTCAAGCTTTGCCTGAGTAGGGTAGGCAGTAACATCATAGCCGCCCTTTGTGAAAACATCAATTATGTCACAGAGATTGCTTTTGAGCAGGCCTTTTCCTGCCCGGCTGTTATAAACAAACAAAAGCTTTTCCATAATGTTCCTCCTGAAATATTATATCGGAAAATGCTGTTACTATACAAAGTGAATGATAAGTCTTACAACTGCTGCGAGAAATACTGTCATAGAAGATGCAAACATCATCATCTGTGTTGTCCAGAATATATCGTTTGAGGCTGCTTCCTTCTTGCCGTAGCCTATGGTCGGGCGCTTGACGGTCTCACCTCTGCGGACAATATCACCGCCGAGAGTGAGCTCCAGTGCGCCTGCACATACAGACTGCGTCTGAGCTGCGTTCGGGCTTGGAGAATGGCGCTTATCCTTGCGGTATACCTTCCATGCATCTTTTACCGAAAGCCCCAGAAAGGCTGAATCGAGCAGCATAAACATCGCACAGAGCCTTGCGGGAATAAACACAAGTATATCGTCAACAATAGCTGCTGCCTTGCCAAAATAGCGGTATGACTCCGACTTGAAGCCTATAGTGCTGTCAAGAATGTTGAGCGTTCTGACTAAGAAGCCGCCCGCACCGCCGAAAATTGCACACCAGAACAGCGGAGACACCGCCTTGTCGGAAGCGTCTTCGGCAACAGTTTCCACAGTGCCCTTTATTATGTCCTGCATTTCAAGTTCATCAGTGTCACGGAAGCTTACCTCTGCAAGCCTTTTTCTTGCCCCTGTGAGATTGTTTCCCTTTACTGCCCTTGTAATGCTTTCAGCCGAAAGTCTCTGACCTCTTACCGAAATTGATGACCAGCAGAGCAGTCCCTCAACTGCAATACCGAGGAGATTATTCAGGCTGTAGCAAAGCACCAGCAGTATCGCCGACAGTCCGCCGACTATCACTATAACAGCCACCACAAGCATAACTCCGCCCATCTGCTGGGCATCGTCAGAGCGTTTGTAGCTGTGCTTGAAAGCCCTTGAAAGGGTCTTTATCAGTGCTTTTACCAGCTTCTGAGGATATATGATCATATCGGGATCTCCGAAGAGCATATCCAGTGCAAAGCCGAGTGCCAGCGCAGCAAGCGAATTGAGGAGCATAGGGACATCCTTTCTGTTAGGCAACACCGCACGACCCGCGGCTAACGCCTCTGCACATCATCTGCTTGCCAGATTTCCGTCAT
>DGRP01000164.1:31848-51929 GCA_002391065.1 Ruminococcus sp. UBA4385
AAAATCTGGACGGCGCATCTGATGCACAGGGGTCGTGCGGTGTTGCCTTTAAACTAATACCAAACCTTATTATACCACATAAATACGCATATTTCAAGGGTGTTTCGGTAAATTTTGGGTCTTATTTTCTTGTGAAAAGTTCACTGACAAGGTAGGCTGTAAGCTCCTCGCTCATTTCGTACTGCTCACTGAGGCGAGGGTGCCCCGGGGTTGCCTTTCCGCTTCTGGTAAATTCAAAATGCCTGATTCTGTCATCACCAAGCTCCTGAGCTATTTCCTCTATAGCGGTATCCCACTCGGCATCATGCCCGAGGACAGTCAGTGTCAGCACGAAGAAAGCATCGGGATAGTGCCCTCTCAGAGCCTTTATTATCTTCTTGTAGCCGTTTTTCCAGTGCTCACGGAAGGCAGGGTCGGTAATCTTTGGGTCCGGCCGACCCTCGATGTGGCTGTCATTCTGACCGACCGCAAAAATCACGATGTCGGGTATATACTGTGAGAAATCCCAGTCGGAGTAGCCGCCCTCGGCTTCAGGGAAGTAGCGGAGCTTGTTGTAAACAGTCTCCATGCCGATGTGGTCGGGACCGTGAAACCAGCCTGTCTTGTCATAGATAGCTATTCCGCCCTGAGCCGTATCATTTATCTGAGCGCCTAAGTTTCTCGCTGTAATAAACGGATAGCTGTGCCATGCGTTGTCATAAATTCCGTCATGCCCTGTCGGGTCGGGCAGAGCAGTGTATTTTACAGCCTCGCAGACCTCACCTGCTGAAACCGAGTCGCCGAAGCATTCTATTTTAAGCTCGGGAAGCTTAACTGCTTCAAGCGGCTCACCGTCGATTTCAAAGCCGTAGAGATCAAAATAGTGAGAAGCGCCCTGTCTCTTAAACAGAATGAGGGTATGCTCCTTATCATCAAGGCCCTCAGCGAGGGTAACTGTGGTGTCGGCGTAATTGTCTTTTATCTCAGCCTTGTCCTCTTTGCCGTCGATAAGGAAGCCTATGAGCTGAGTGTTATAGTATCTGTAGTTTTTAAGCTTTACCGACACCGCTGTGCCCTTAAAGCGGAGCGTCACGTTCGAGCCTGCAAAGAAAAAGCCTGCACAGCCCTCTTTGGTGCGGTCTATCCTGCCCATGTAGGTAAGGTATTTACTGTCTGCATTTATAAAAGCTTTCATATTCAGTCCTCCTTGTCAAGACCGTGCGCCTTGACTGTATTTTCGACCTTTTCTACGGAGTTTCGGTCTGTTATTTCAATTTTATAGCTATAGTTCTTATCCTTTGAGAGGGTAGTCTCCGTAAACCAGAGGAGCTCGCCGTCTTTAGTGAAGCGAAACTCTGTCTCAAAGCCTGTTGCATCTACGCCCTCGATCTGAGCGCCCATTTTTGCGAGGTCATACTCATATATCACGCTGATCTCGCCGTCTTTTTCGGATTTGTCAGCCTTTTTCACCGCAGTCGGCGAATACACGAGCAGGCCTTCGTCAGCCTGAGGGTGCCTGGCACTTCTGGTATACTGATTGAAGTCCCTGTCGCCCCTGACAGCATGGCTGTACTTTCCGTTTTCAAACTTCATGTCCTCGACGCCGTTATTGTACTGCGCATAGACATCATCGCCGTTTTTTCCGTAATACGAGAACACGCAGACGTCCTTTTCGTCATACATGAAGGTAAATTCCTGATCGACCTCGCCCGTTTCCTCATTTGTCATAGTCACCTTTGCGGAATCAAGCTCTGCGTAGGCTTTTCTGGCATCGAGTATCAGCTCAGAGCCTTCAAGCTCGGGCTCATTTGCGCAGGCTGAGAGCATTCCGAGCGCTGTAACTGCTGAGGCGATCAGGGCAAAAATTCTGAAACCTTTTTTCATAAGCTGTCTCCGTTAAAGCCCCTTGCAGGTCTTTGCAAAAACGATAAGCGCTGCCGAAACAGTTATGATATGAGCTATAGTCGCCTGCACCATAAGCCCCACCGTGAACTTTATCACATAGAGGTCAACCGTAGTATTTTCAATACCTATGCTCTTTCCCCATGCGAGCCAGCCTACATAGTCCTTGCCCTTGCAGACGTAGGCTATCAGCCCTCCGAGGATTATTCCTGCGAGCATAAAAAAGATAAATGCAAATGTTTTCTTGAAATTTTTCATAGTACTTCCTCAACAAATAAGGGAGGGCAGCACCCTCCCTGTAATTTTACTTTCTCCTTGACGGTGAACGCCTTTTATTGTCTATTACCTTTTTCAGGTCTAAGAAGCGCTCCTCGCTTGTTGCCTTGAATTTTGAGAGCATATCCTCAAAATCAGCATTTCCCGAAGTTGCATTCGGATCATACACAGGGGGCGGATTTTTCGAGAAGTCCTGCTGCTCCCTTGGCTGTGACTGGAAGCTTCTTCTCTGCTGACCCTGTCCCTCACGTCTGTCATTTCTGCCCTGAGGTCTTGCGCTGCGGTCATTTTTCTGGAATTTTCTCTGCTGCTCAGGCTGAGCCTTCTTTATAGACAGCGAGATCTTTCCGTCATCAGTCATGCTGAGTACCTTTACCTTAACGGTCTGACCCTCATTCAGGTGATCCTTTATCTCACTGACATAGGTGTTTGCGACCTCGGATATATGTACCATGCCTGTCTGGTTCTTATCGATCTCGACAAACGCTCCGAACTTTGTGATGCCTGTTACTTTTCCCTCGTAAATGTTTCCTACTTCAAGCTGCATTGATTTATTTTGGTCCTCTCTGTTAATGCCTATCGGCAGAATATATAGCAGCGGCGCAGTGCCGCTAAGCATCAGTGTTTCGGCTTACTTGCCGTCGGTAACTATATAGTACCTTTTCTCGTTCGGATATGCGTAGCCCAGATTTTCTATTGCGAGCCTTTCCATATACTCTTCTTCGTTCTCCGCCTTGAGCAGTCTGACATACTCATCATTCTGCTGCTTTGCGGCTGTGATCTTTTTCTGTATATCAGCGGATTCCTTCCTCAGCTGTGCCACCTGTGCCTGCTGAGAAACTATCGTAAACACAGCATATCCCAACAGCAAAAGCACCGCCAGCACCAGCATAAGCCTTACAAGCCTTGACTTCTTCGGCTTTTCGATGACGGTATCGGTATCCGCAGCATAATCTATATCTTCGCTGCTGTCTTTCTTACCAAACCAAAGCATTATTACTCTCCGTTCTTACACAAACGTACCATCTCAATAGAGACATTTTCACTCCATTACATTATACACCAAACAAAAGACAAGTTTCAAGGGGTTTTCGTGATTTTTTTCGTTCTTTTATCAATTTAAGCTATTTTTCACAAATACACTCTTGATTTTTCCGAGCAATTTGGTCATAAATCCCCGAAACGGTCTGAAAACCCGTCTTAAAAGGGCTTCCCACAGGAGCGAAAAGGCTTTAACGAGCATATTTCCGATGCTGACCCTCTCCATAAAGCAGCCGATGAGCATTCCTGTCAGTGCAAAAGCCCTTATACTGCCTGTCAGCCCTGTGCAGAAGGTGAACAGCACAACCCAGAAAACCAGCGTATAGATAAGGTCGCACACAAAGGTAAAGACCTTTCCGTGATTTGCGGTAATGCGGAGCATTCTGAAAATGTCATACACTGCCCCCATTGCGAAGCCCACGAGCACAGACAGCAAAAACAGCTCGGTCTCAAGCTCAAGGCCGAGCTCCATTTTCTCCACGGCGGCTCCTATCCGCCGAAGGGCAGGCGTCTGCGCTTGGTGCGTTTGCTTTCGTAGCTCATAAGGCTTATCTCGCCCTCTATGTTGAGCTCTCCGCTTTCAACGCTCATATCGCTGATGTGCATCTGAGAGCCCTTGATAAGGAGCTCACCCAGCTCGGTGAATATTCTCAGCTCGCTGTCATCGAAGCTTGCGACCTCGGTAACACCTGTCAGAAAGAGCTTTGTGCGGTTTTCCAGAATGATATTGTGTCTGCCTGTTGACTGCTTGTCGGTCATAGCCGATCCCTCCTTTGTGACAGTATATGCCCGTATGCTCCCTAAAATGCAAAAACTCCGCAGGACTTATCCTGCGGAGCAAAAGGTTTGGTTATTTATCAAACAGAAGAATGGCTCTTTACATAGTCAACTACTGCGTCAACTGTTGTGTATGCAAGTGCAACACAGGTATCAGCACAGCCGTAGTAAATTGCGATTCTGCCTGTGTCTGCGTCACAGAGTGTAGCGCATGGGAAGGTAACGTTCTGAACGTCGCCTACGCACTCATAAACCTCACGTGGGTTGATGAGGTACTCAGCACATCTGTACTTGACCTTCCATGGCTCGTCCTTATCAAGGATACAAGCGGAGAAGCTGTAAACAAAGCCGTTGCAGCTCTCAAGAACACCGTGATAGAAGCAGAGCCAGCCCTCGTCTGTCTCGATCGGGATCGGGCCTGCGCCGATCTTCTTGGACTCCCATGCTCTGAGGGGTCCCATAACGTGTCTGTGCTCGCCCCAGTACTTCATATCGGGAGACTGCGAGATGTACATATCACCGAAAGGTGTATGGCCGCTGTCGGAAGGTCTGGAGAACATCAGATACTTGTCATTTACCTTTCTCGGGAAGAGAACACCGTTTCTGTTGAACGGCAGGAATGCGTTCTCGCACTGATAGAAGGTCTTGAAGTCAAATGTATAGCCAACGCCGATGGTGGGCTTCCAGCCGTAAGCGTTGCACCAGGTTACCCAATATCTGTCCTCGATCCAGCAAACTCTGGGGTCATAGCCGTAGCCCCACTGGTTTACTTCCTCGGTAGACTTGTCAGCCTGCTCAAAGAGAATTCTTGTTGGGTTGATGTTCCAGTGAATACCGTCATCGGAGAAGCCTGCGTGCAGAGCCATATTTCTCTCCTTGTCATCAACTCTGAAAACGCCTGCAAACTTGCCCTCGAAGGGAACTACAGCGCTGTTGAATATAGAGTTTGAAGTTGGAAGCTGATTTCTGGGAATGATAGGGTTGTCAGTATGTCTCCAGATGACCTCATTGCAGTCAGCAGGCTTATCCTGCCAGGGCATATTCGGGATAGACTGACCGTTTAAGATTTTTACACTCATGGTAAATCCGCCTTTCTGTTTCATATTTTCCGACAGTCGGACGGGCGTGTCCGATATCATTTTTTCTGTCACTCTTATTAAAGCACACTTTTCAGATTTTTTCAAGCCCCCGAAAATCAATGAAAACGTTTAAAATTTCAATGTAAACGTATTCCCCGAAAATTTAACATTTTATTTACATTTGATTCGGGAGCATTGCCCTTTGCCTTAATAAATCTTTCGCAGAAAACAGAAGCCCACCTCATTATAGAAGTGGGCTTGATAATCATATAGCAGGTGTGCTCTTGCCTACAGGGAAAAGCTCCTTTTCATCAACTGTCGAGGCTATCTTCGTTATTGCAGGCTCAATGTCAGCCCAGAGTCCGCAGCCGTCGTCCTGTCCGCTTGACTTCCATGCCTGAACTCCGTCCCAGCCGTTGTTGTATGCCTCTTCGTAAGCCTTAGTTATGTCGAAGTCTCCGTCCGACACTGCGGGACACTCGCCTATCACAGCAGGCTTTGTGCCGTCAAGACCGAAGTCCTCAGGGCTTTCAGAGAACGGATATCCCCACATTCCCTGCATCCATGAGTACCAGTGAACAGAGTAAAAGTCCACATAAGCATAGCCCTTGTCATACTTCTCCGAGGTCATTACACTCTGTAGCTCTGCATCTGAGATTTTATTGCCTTGCTGCTTGTCGGAATTGTACTTTATCATTCCAAGACCGACAGTAACAAGAACATCTGAATTCTCATGTATTGCCGCAGATGCCATAGCATAGTAGCGCTCCAGACCCAGCCAGTCGAGCTTTCCGCACTCATCGTTTTCAACTATCCAGTCAGGCTCATTGCAGAGGTCCACCGACCAGAGGTAATCGTTCTTGTCATACCGCTGAACAAGAGGCACTATGTAGTTGTCGATAAAGCTTTCGGTTTTGGTCTGATCGTTTATCATATCACGCCATGCCTGATAGTTTGCATTCTGATCCTTGAAGCAGTCAAAAGACTGAACTGTAGCCATAATGTATATCTGATAGGTTTCAGCCAGCATGAACAGGTCATCAAGGTTGCTCCAGTGAGCGTCAGTTGCACCGTTTACAGTGCCGTCGGGAGAAATGTCGATACCTGTCGTTCCGTCGCAGATTATCCATACTCTTGCTGCGTTGCAGCCTGCTTCGTGAAGCTTTGAGAAGTGCTCCTGCCAGAACTCAAAGTTGAAGCCTCCGCCGAAGTCATTCCACTTATCCCACGGAGTATTTACTCCGTTTATCCAGAGCTTCTGATCTCCCACCTTGAAGTCTGTGCCGTCAACTACTACCTGTGCAGGTGATGAACCTGCATTTTCTTTAAGCTTTTTGTCTACCTCAAGCTCCTTGACCGAGGAGGAAGAAGAGTTTCCGCAGGCACTTGTGCAGAGAAGCATAATGCCTGCTAATGCTGTGCTAAGTATCTTTCTGATTTTCAAAATTATCACCTCTGATAAGAACTGTATTAAAAGTATAGCATATATATCAGATTTTTTCAAGGCTTTATCTGAGTAAAATGAGAAAAATATGATATACATAAAGCTTGACAAACGGCAAATTTTAGGTTATACTTAAAACATATTAAAAAAATAGGAAAAAAGGAGGATCTGCGTGAAGATATCTACTAAAGGGCGCTATGCTCTGAGAATGATGCTCGACCTTGCGCTCAATGAGGAAACAGGCTATATACCGATCAAGGAGATCGCTAAAAGACAGGGTATCAGTGATAAGTATCTTGAACAGATCATATCGGTACTTAATCGGGCCGGCTTTGTAAAAAGTGTCAGAGGTGCAGGCGGCGGATATAAGCTGACAAAGAAGCCCGGCGAGTACACCGTCAGAATGATACTTGAGCTGACAGAAGGAAGTCTTGCTCCTGTAGCCTGTCTTGAAGACGAGGTAAACACCTGTGAAAGGGCTGACCACTGTGTCACTCTGGGAGTATGGAAGAAGATTTACAAGGCTGTAAATGATGTTGTGGATAACATCACACTTCAGGACCTTATAGATGACTCAAAAGCAATTGAAAGCGACTATGTGATATAGGATCATTCAGACACCTTTGCTGTACAGCAGGGGTGTCTTTTTATATCTGTACTTTGTTAAAACTCTTTACAAGACGGTTTCTTTGTGATATAATGACTATGTATGAATAAATGTAAAGGACAATTATAAAAATGTTCGGAAAAATAAAAAGCTTCATCGGTAATGATAAGGTTCTTATGCACGCTTACTATGTGCTGGTTTCTCTCGCTGTGGTTGTGATGTGCTCGGGTCCTTGTGCGTTCTGTTATCTGACAGATGACGAAAGAAAGTCTATCGCTGTTATTGTGATGATAGCAGGCACTGCGACAGCTGTTCTGCTTTTTGCTCTGGGACTGCTTTGCAGAAAAAAATGCTCAGCCAAAGTCGAGATATCTCCTCTGGCAGCTGCTCTTGTAATGGGCTTCGGCTCGTATATCATGCCCGATATAGTTATGGGCTCGTATTTCCCGAAATCGAGTATCCTGTACACCCTTATGGGCTTTCTTCTGTGTATGAGCTTCTTCCTCCTCGCACTGGTCATACCGATAAATCCAAAGATACTGCTTATCGCTTTTAAGGTGTTTTTTACCTTCTATGCAGTTATTCAGTACTATATTGTATATTTCAGGGGAAACCCTGTACAGTTTTCGGATTTTTTTAATATAAGCTCCGCACTGGAAATAAAAAGCGAATACAAGTTCACTTTGCAGAATATGCCTATAATTGCGGTGACTGAGCTGTTTTTGCAGATCGTTATCCTTTGTACGGCTAAGCTTGGCAAAACTGCCCCGAAGCGCAGGATCGTATACGGTGCGGCATCTGTTATATGCATATTCAGCGTTGTAGCCTCAGGAAGATACTGCTTTGAGCTCGGTATCAGAAACCGCTACATAAGGCTTGGCTTCTCGGACAGAGAGGTAACAAACAGCTATAAGCAGGTCGGCTTTAACCTGATGTTTTTGTATGATGGCCTTTATAATCGTGTCGAAAAGCCTGAGGGCTACACCGATGAAAAGGGAAGAGCCTTCGTTGAGATAAAGGACAAGCCCGAACAGCCCGAAAGAAAGCCTGTAATCATAGGCATACTGAATGAATCGTTTGCCGATTTCAGACATATTGCTGACTTTAAAATGAGCGAGGAAGTAATGCCAAACTATATGGCTCTTAAAAATGAGGCTAAAACAGGCTTTGTTTCAGTATCGGCTTACGGCGGATACTCCTGCAACTCTGAATATGAATTCCTGACAGGAAATACTATGGCATTCCTGCCCCCCGGAAGTGCCGCCTTTACTCAGTACCTTGATGAAAAGCAGTGGGGACTTGTAACATGGCTCAAGGAGCTTGGATACCGCACAAAAACAGTATCGCCTTGCTCACCGGGGTTATGGAGCATAGGCTCTGCCTATGAAAACCTCCAGTTCGATGAAAGAGAATATGACTGCGAGCAGTATATGTCAGAAAAGCATTACGTAAACGGAGAGCTCTCCGACAGCACACTTTACAAGTACCTTGAAAAGCAGTTTGAAAAGCGTGATAAGAGCAAGGGCTTCTTTCTGTGGACTGCCACAATGCAGAATCACGGGCCGTATGACGATCTTAAATACGTTGATGTAAAGGTCACTTTTGAGGACTACAACAATGACGAGGCACTCCAGTACCTTAATTCTATCCACTCGGCCGATGAGGCTTTGGGCGAGCTTCTTGACTATTTCAGAAATGTTGACGAGGAAGTTATAATCGTGTTCTTCGGCGACCACTATCCACACATACCTTCGTTCTCGGAGTACCTTTACGGAAAGTCGCTGGGCTCCCTCTCGGTTGAGGAGTATTCAAGGCTGAGACAGACACCCTTCTTCATCTGGGATAACAAGAGCAAGCAGGCAGAGGAGCTTGAAAACCTCAGCCTTAACTACCTCTCGAATGAGCTTATGGAGACAGCAGGTCTGCCGAAAGCGCCCTATCAGCAGGAGCTTGACCGTGTCCGTGAGAAGATACCGAGCATAAGCTCCTTCGGCTACAGAACAGATGACGGCAAATGGCATGAATCCACAGAAACCGCCGACGGCTATGAGGATATCCTTAATGAATTCAGGACCATGCAGTATTACCGCATATTCAGAGAATACAAAGACCACTGATTTTTTATACTAAATTTAAGGAACGTGTGATATCACTATATCAAGATAAGTTTTTTCATGGAATGGGGTGACATCATGGCAGATAAAAGTAGAATACCTGTATATGTCGTGATACCGGCCTATGAGCCCGATGATAAGCTTATCTCCGTAGTGAACGGCATAACCGAGGAAACTGATTTCCGCATTATTCTTGTGAATGACGGAAGCGGAGCTGATTATGACGGAATATTCTCGCAGTGCAGAGACAAGACTGTTTATCTCGAGCACGAGAAAAACCGAGGAAAGGGTGCGGCACTGAAAACCGCTTTTTCCTACCTTAAAGAGCAGGACTCCCCTTTTGTTGTGGTAACAGCAGATGCAGACGGTCAGCATAAGCTGTCAGATATTATCCGTGTGTCCGAGGCTGTTTCGGAAAAGCCCGAAAGGCTCACAATGGGCTGTCGGAAATTCACGGGAGAGATACCTCTCAGAAGCCGTTTTGGAAATTCTGTTACAAAGTATGTCTATGCTTTTGCGGCAGGAGTTAAGGTCAGCGATACGCAGACAGGGCTTCGGGGCTTTATGTCGGATAAGCTTGACTTTATGCTGTCTGTAAGCGGAGACCGCTACGAGTACGAGATGAATATGCTCCTTGAATGTGCAAGGGCAGGAACAGGCTTTAATGAAGTGCCGATAGAGACAGTTTACATCGGTGAGAATGAGACCTCGCACTTTCATCCTCTGTCGGATTCTGTCAGGATATACTGGGATATTATCAAGTTCTCCTGCGCTTCATTCGTAAGCTTTATTGTGGATTATCTTCTGTATATCCTGTTTCTTCTGCTGACGAAAAACCTTACTGCCTCGAACATAATGGCAAGGGTACTGAGCGCCGGCTTCAATTTCACTATGAACAAAAGATATGTATTCAAAAACAAGGATAAGCTTCTGCCGACTGCGGTAAAGTATTTTGCGCTTGCGGCATTTATCCTTACGGCGAATACTATTATACTCAATCTGCTTGTAAAGTTTGTTATCCCGAATGAGTTTATCTCAAAGATAATTGTTGAGATACTTCTCTTTATGTTTAGCTGGACTGTACAGAGGACTGTGGTTTTCAGGACAAAGAAAGGAAAAGATCTAAATGTCGGCTAAAAAGAAAAAGATGCTCCCGCCGTGGGGCCTGGTACTGATAGATATAGCTGCTACCTGTGCGGCAATCGGTGTTTATATGCTGTTTGACTATATAATGCCTCAGAAGCTTGAGGTCAAAACCGAGGTTGTTGCCACTGCTGACAGCACTGCTGACGGCTTCGCTCTGCCCGATGACAGCACTGCCGATACTCCGGAGCAGACCCCTGACAGCGAGGCGGAAGATTCACAGGCGGGGATCTCCGACCATGATCTCGGAGTAACGGAAAAAAGCTCCGACAGGGGCACGGTCGAGCCGAAATCAAGAAACGGAAAGAGAAATTACTCAAACACAAATACCTACAATGTTACCTCTGATGAGCAGAGCTATGAGATTATTTCGGGCAGTGAGGTGCAGTCTGAGCTTCTCGGAACGGAGCGTTCTGACAAATATCAGGTGAGTGTTTATAAAAAGTCGGTCGGTGACGGCGATGAGAAGATTACTTACTATATCGCAGATGTGTATGTCACGGACATAAGCATTTTGAAAACCGCCTTTGCCGATGATACCTTCGGCAAGAACATCAAAAAGAGCGTTTACGATATGGCAAAGGATAACGATGCCGTTTTCGCAATTAACGGCGACTATTACGGCAATTCAGAGCAGAGCATTGTTATCAGAAACGGAGTAAAATACCGTGATACATCAAGCGGCACCGATGTGCTGGTGCTCTTCGCTGACGGTGTTATGAGAACCTATCTCCCCGAGGAATTTGACATTGACAAGGTGCTTGAGCAGGGTGCATGGCAGGCATGGAACTTCGGTCCTGCCCTGCTTGACGGTGAGGGCAATATCCTTGATACCTTCAACACTACCTCGTACCTTAACAGCAAAAATCCACGCTCTGCCGCAGGCTATGTTGAGCCGGGACACTACGTTTTTGCAACGGTTGACGGAAGAGACAAGGGCTACTCCAGCGGAGCAACCCTAAGCGAGCTTGCCGCTATCATGGCAAATGAGGGCTGTAAGTATGCCTATAATCTTGACGGCGGAAAATCAGCAATGATGTACTTCGGCGGAGACATCATCAATGAGCCCGACGGCGGCGGACGTGACATCAGCGATATAATTTACATCAAAAAGGAGGATTGACAATGAAAAGGCTTTCAAGAATAATACCTCATCTGTCAATAGTCCTCGCAGGAATGTTCACAGTGTTCTGGATACTCGATATTATCAACCCGACCATGAAGTTCACAAGCAGAAAGCTTTCCTATAAGCTTCTGATAGTGTTCTGTATACTCTCGATAATAAGCTCGGTTATTGCCGTCTATTATGAGCGCAAATCCAGACGAAATAACAGCAATGATGAGAAGTAACTCTTAATCCATATAAAAAGGACTCCGCAGAGACTTTTGTCTCTGCGGAGCCTTTGTTATTTATGAGGTATGAGCTATGTCAGCCCATGCGTCAGCAAATAGAAAACGCAGCCGCACAATCAAGCGCTGACTGCGTTTAATAACCTCATATTAAGGTTGGTAAGACCCCCGCTTTTCAGCGGGGAGCATTACCTGAAAGGTCGGAATTGCCTTATAAGCTAATTAGCAAACACCCTGCCAGAGCATACCCTCTGCGACCTTGAGGAAGCCTGCGATGTTAGCGCCTGCGATGAGGTCATCGCCCTTGCCGTACTTGTTAGCAGCCTCGATGGAGGACTTGAAGATGTTCTTCATGATGTCCTTCAGCTTAGCGTCAACTTCCTCTGCTGTCCAGTTGTATCTCATGGAGTTCTGGCTCATCTCAAGACCTGATACTGCAACACCGCCTGCGTTTACTGCCTTGGAAGGAGCAACGATAACGTTGTTAGCTCTCAGATACTCAACAGCCTCAAGAGTTGTAGGCATATTGGAAACCTCAACATAGTACTTGCTGCCGTTAGCTACGATATTCTTAGCATCGTCGATCTCGACCTCGTTCTGAGTTGCGCAAGGCATATAAATGTCAGCCTTAACTTCCCAAGGTCTCTTGCCTGCGAAGAAAGGAACACCGAACTTGTCAGCATAATCCTGAGCTCTGTTTCTGCAGCTCGCTCTCATCTCGAGGAGGTAGTTTACCTTCTCCTCTGTGTTGATGCCGTCCTCGTCGTAAACGTAGCCGTCAGGACCGGAAATAGTTACAACCTTACCGCCAAGCTCGTTAATCTTCTTGATAGTACCCCAAGCAACGTTACCGAAGCCTGAAACTGCAACAGTCTTGCCCTCAATGCTGTCACCGAAGTGCTTGAGCATCTCTACTAAGTAGTAAACAGCGCCGTAGCCTGTAGCCTCAGGTCTGATAAGAGAACCGCCGCACTGCATGCTCTTACCTGTAAGAACGCCTGTGAACTCGTTTCTGATCCTCTTGTACTGGCCGTACAGATAACCGATCTCTCTTCCGCCGACACCGATATCACCTGCAGGAACGTCAGTGTTAGGTCCGATGTGCTTGCAAAGCTCAGTCATAAAGCTCTGGCAGAATGCCATAACCTCACGGTCAGACTTGCCCTTAGGATCAAAGTCAGAACCGCCCTTGCCGCCGCCCATAGGAAGGCTTGTAAGGCTGTTCTTGAAGATCTGCTCAAATCCGAGGAACTTGATGATGCTGAGGTTTACAGTCGGGTGGAATCTCAGACCGCCCTTGTAAGGTCCGATAGCAGAGTTGAACTGTACTCTGTAACCTGTGTTTACCTGAACCTGTCCGTTGTCATCAACCCACGGAACTCTGAACTTGATCTGTCTCTCAGGGTTTACAAGTCTCTCAAGAAGAGCTGCCTTTCTGTACTTCTCCTCGTCAGCCTCGATTACAACTCTGATAGTCTCGAGAACTTCCTTGACTGCCTGATGGAATTCAGGCTCTGCAGGGTTCTTTTCAATTACCTGCGCAATGACTTCATCAACATACGACATTTGTCATACCTCCTAAAAAATAACATAAAAAAAGACAATGGGCACACTTATAGTGGGACTCACTGCTAGGGCGCCATTGCCTTACAAAAATCATTTTACTACATTGAAGCAACAAAGTCAATTGGTATTTTATCCAAATCAAGTGCATTTTTACATTAATAATCAGACATTATCACTACAATATCCGACTTTTCTTCAAAATGTGAAGCTTTATTTGAAAATTAATTATGCAAAATTAACAAAATAGTCATTGACAAAGCGGCTTTCCTTGTGGTATTCTTTTAAATGGATAATTTTCGAAAGGAGGGTTTTCTGTGAAAAGAAAAGCTGCGGTGCTTTGTGCGCTTACGGCAGTAATGCTGTGCTCGTGCAGTGAGCTTGGAGAATCATCTAACAGGATAGCAAGCCTGTCAGCGCCCGTAACGGGAATTACCACGACCCTGAGAACCTCTCCGACAACTGTGAGCAGCGCTGTCACTGTAACAGGCGAGATCACTACCTTCAAGACAGCCGCAAAGTGCAGGAAGATAAACTTTGACGGCGGTTATGTGCTGTTTGCCAATAAAGACGGCACATACACTCTGATGAACAAGGATAAAGACGCTGTGCAGAGCCTCACTCTGACAGATGATAACGGCGACAAGATCACAATTACACTCAGCAAAGAGGGTATAGGCTGTAAGGTCGGGGATAAAGAGGTAAACGAGTTTCTTTATAAAGGAAATGTTATTGCAATAAAGAACGGCGTAGTTTATTTTGCAGGAACTAAGGTCGAGTACTATGATACAAGCTTCTCAAAGTTCACTATTTATGACGATGTAGTTATAGAGTGCGTAGGAAAGAACAAGTTCATTATAAAGGAAGACGGCAAGGACATTGATAAGACCGTTATTAAAGACGATAACGGAAACTCATACTCTCTGGAGAAGAGGGATAAGGGTATATGGATAGTTAATTCGGCTGATGAGCTTATGCTGTCTGTGGTTATCGGCGGAAAGTATATTGATGTGGCAAACGATCATATTATAGTAAATGGTCAGACACTTGTACCGCCGGGCTCTGACGATATTGCTACAAAGACCACAACCACAACTACCACAACTGCTGAAAAGAAGGAGGATAAGGAGGATTCCGAAGCGGAGACAACCTCCACCACTACAAAGCAGACTACTGTGGTTACTTATATTGTATATGAGGAGCTTCCTCAGGAGGAATACGAGCCTGAGCCTGAGCAGCCTGTTGTTACGGAGTCTCCCATGGCAAACAACAAGAACGTGAATATAAGCTCCGAGACTGCCGAGCTTCTCGGTCTTGTGAATGAGGTAAGACGTCAGCACGGCCTGAACGAGCTTTACGGTCTTGAGCTGCTTGATCAGGCAGCCTCGATAAGAGCAGCCGAGCAGGTAGATCACTATTTCAAGACTGAGAGCCTTTCCCACTCCAGACCTGACGGACGGGGCTGTGAGACTGTTATAGAAGAGGTCGGACTGCCCGACTGGACAGCCTTTGCAGAGAACCTTGCCTACGGCATGAATGCGAACTCCACTGTCAAAGACGTATTCAACTCATGGATGAACTCCGAGGGGCACAGGAACAATATCCTCAATCCCGATGTAAAGTATATGGGAGTTGCCCGCTATGAAGTCAGCAAGGACGGCAATACCTACTATTTCTGGTCGCAGTTCTTCTACAATGATACATTCTGATTTTTCAGCCCGTACCGTTTGGTGCGGGCTTTTTGCAGGACATATTCTACAAAAAACAAATGCCTTAATCATACAAGATTTACAATAATACCCTTGATTTTTAGGGAATGATAGTATATAATAATTCTGTATGGTTTAATCTGTTAAAATGAGAGGATTTTTAATATGGAGATAATCAATAAAGCGGATAAGGAACTCCTGAAAGAGTACGAAAGGTTCGTTAAAAACAGCGAGTACGGTAACTTCATGCAGTCGCTCAGATGGCCAAAGGTTAAAGAGGGCTGGGGCTGGGACGCTGTCATTTCAAGAGATGCTGACGGAAAGATCAGAGGTACCTGCTTAGTTATCACTAAGAAAGTGCCTATCTTCGGTGTCAGATTTTTGTATGCACCTCACGGACCTGTCTGTGACTGGTCGGACAAGGAGGTCATGCAGGACCTGTTCGAGGGCATAAAGGTGCTTGCTAAAAAGCACAGATGCTATCAGTTTATGTGGGACCCTCCGTTTGAGGAAAAGGAGGAGGAGAGAACTGCTCTTATTGAGAGCATGGGCTTCTCCCATATACATGACGCTCCCGAGCTTACTACAATTCAGGCAAGAAATAATTATATGCTCAGGGATATTAAGGGCAAAACACCCGATGAGGTAATGGCAGGCTTTAAGCCCGACTGGCGAAACAGAATAAGAAAGGGTCCTAAAAAGGGCGTTACCTGCGTTGCAAGCGGCTCTGAAAATCTTGATGACTTTTATCCTCTCTACGAGGCCACAGGTATCCGTGACGGCTTCTCTATCAGAGGTAAGGATTACCTTGCAAGGTTTATAGACAGTCTCGGGAAGGATAACTGCCGCCTGTTCGTATGCTACTGCGAAGAGGACGGAAAGAAAATTCCTATCTCGGGTGCTATTACAACACAGTACGCAGGCAAGACCTGCTACGTTTACGGCGCATCTGCCAACCATCACAGAAACCTCTACCCGAATTACCTTATGCAGTGGACTATGATAAACTGGGCTCTTGAGGGCAACTGTGATATATACGACTTTATGGGCATACCTTTTTATAAGGACGAGACAAACCCCAACTACGGTGTTTATAAATTCAAGAAGGGCTTCAACGGCGAGGTTGTTACCTATGTAGGTGAGTTCTACTATGTGTTTAAGCCGTTTATGAAAAAGATAGTTGACTTCTGTGAGAAGATCGTTATGGATCATCATGAGAGACAGAGACAGAAGCTTCTCAAAAACAGAAACACAGATATGCAGTAAATGAAAGCGTTTGAACTGGTACGCAGATGTCTTCTTGTGCCGATAGGCTGTCTTGTGATGAGCTACGTCTGCGTGTGTGTTTACTGGATAGCTACAGGCTGTCGGTACGGTGTAAGAGTGTGCTCTGATGTGTTTATAAAAACACTCCCCTACACGATGATTCTGTCGGGAGCTGCTGTGATACTTGTATCGGTGCTGTCTCTCAGGCGGATAAGCCGTTTTCGCAGGGCAATGGAGAACTGCAAGGAAAAAGGCGCTGATGAGGAAAGCCTGAAAGAGCTGAACGAAGCTATAAAAAGGCTTGAAAAAAATAAAAGCGTCAGTGATCTTCTCCGGGCATCGGCACTGCTGAGCTGCGGCCTTTATGAAGAATGCTGTGAGATACTTCAGAGGATCGACCTGAGGGAGCTGTCCTCGGTCGATGAAGAGGAGTATTTCAATATGCTTATCTATTGCTGTCTTATGCAGGGTGAGCGTGAGCTTGCAGTGAAGCTATACCTTGAGTGCGGCCACTATTTCAACAGAGCGCTTTTAAGGCGTGGAACATCACATATAAGGCATACGGTCGGTATGATATACTATACCGTCGGCGAATATGACAAGGCACTGAAGCTTTTTGAGGAGTCAAAGAAAGAGGCTGATGAAAGCCTGCTCTGCGAATGTGATCTCTGGGAAGGGCTTTGCTGGGTAAGGCTCGGAAATGCCGAGTCAGCCCGTGACTGTGCAGTAAGGGCGTCGGAGAATGTCTCCGACAAAAGGCAGGAAAAGAGCCTTGAACATCTTATGCGTGCGGTGACAGCACTTGCAAATACAGTTTCGGAAGGAAAGTATAATATATGATATTAAATGCGTTCAGGGGCTTTTGCATGGCTCTTGCGGACAGCGTGCCCGGAGTGTCGGGCGGAACCATAGCGTTTCTTATGGGCTTCTATGACCTGTTCATAGAGTCGCTCAATGACCTTATGGGAAGAGACAGTGAAAAAAGAAAGAAAGCTCTTGTGTTTGTGATAAAGCTCGGCATTGGCTGGGTGATAGGAATGGGACTTGCAGTAAGTGTTCTCGCAAGCGTTTTCGAGAGTGGTATCTACAGGGTAAGCTCGCTGTTTATGGGCTTTATAATCCTTGCTATCCCCGTTATGGTCTATGAGGAGCGCAAGAGCCTCAAGGGCAGATACATAAACATTATCTGGACTGTGATAGGAATTGCGCTTGTTGTCGGTATTGCAATGCTCGGCACATCGGGAGAGACCGATGTTTCCCACATGACGGTCGGTCTTGCAGGCTACACCTTCCTCGCAGGAATGTGCGCTATCTCGGCAATGGTGCTCCCGGGTATTTCGGGCTCGACGATACTGCTGACCTTCGGTCTGTATGTGCCTGTAATCACGGCAGTTAAAGATGTGCTTCATTTCAAGCTCTCGTCACTGCCGATCTGCATAGCACTGGGACTTGGTATTCTGGTAGGTATTTTTGTAACGCTCAGACTTATCAAAAAGGCGCTGGAAAAATTCCGCAGTCAGACAATTTACTGTGTAATAGGCATGATGATAGGCTCTCTGTATGCAATAGTCAAGGGACCTACTACCCTGAAAGAGCCAAAGCCCGCTATGATGTTCTCGACCTTCAGCGTGGTGTTCTTTATAATCGGAGCTGCTATTGTATTCGGTATGCAGGCAGCAAAAATGTTCTTTGAGAAAAAAGGCAGCAGCAAATAAGTCTGCAAAAGTAAAAGACCGACATTTGTCGGTCTTTTTTTTGTTATTTTATAACTCCCAGAGCAAGCAGCAGTATTATGCCTGCAAATGTGCCCAGAGCACAGAGTGCTAAACCTATTCCCAGAAGCTTGAAAAATAATGCAAATCTGTTTACGGGCTCATTGTTTCCTGTCAGAAAATTATATGACGGATATGAGAATGTAGATATTATCACTGACGTTATCAGTATAGTCCAGGCGGCTAACACCGCAGTAACACCCAGCCCCATAAGGTCGCTTTTCTCATCGACTGCACAGATTATCGAGAAGCCAACGGCATTCAGCAGCGTTATCACAATAAAGAAGCTATTACGCCGTTTTATCCAACTGCGAAGCTGCTGCCTTAAATTTTCTTCCTGCTGCCTATGGTTCATAAGAGCACTGTTGCTGTACTGGAGCTCAACCAGCTTTTCACGGTATGAGGCAAGCTGAGCCTCCTCTTTGATTTCATCAAAGCATACCTCACGGCCGCAATAAGGACAGTATGCATGATAATCATTATTTCTTCGCTGCATCTCTCCGCCGCAGAAAGGACAGTTTATTACTACCATATCCATTGTTACTACCCCTGTTTTCCCGTCGTTCTATACGATGACACGATCGGGATCCTTGATTTTATGATTATACCATAAATAAGCACTAATGTCAACAATGGCAGTGAGTCTTGTATATTTTTGTACTTTTATGGAAATACTCTTACCATAAGGCTTTTACGGAGGTATCTATGCAGTACAACAAAGTCGAGATCAGCGGGGTGAACACAGGGGAGCTGGTGACACTAAGCGAAAGGCAGAAGCTGGAGCTGCTCAAGCGGGCTCACAGCGGAGACAAGGCAGCCCGTGATGAGCTTATCAGAGGAAACCTGAGACTTGTGCTCAGCGTTTTGCAGAAGTTTTCGGGGCGCTCGGACTCGCCCGATGATCTGTTTCAGGTGGGAGTAATGGGGCTTATCAAGGCGGTGGACAACTTTGACACTAATATGAATGTCAGGTTTTCAACTTACGCCGTGCCGATGATAGCAGGTGAGCTCAGGCGGCATCTGAGGGATTATCAGTCGCTCAGAGTTCCCCGCAGCATGAAGGATCTCGCCTACAAGGCTATGCAGGCAAGGGAGAGCCTCCGAAATGAACGTGCCGATGAGCCTACCGTCGAGGATATTGCAAGGCGGATAGGAGAAAAGCGCAGCGAGGTTGCTGCTGCTATGGAGTCGGTCTGCGACCCTGTGTCCCTTTACGAGCCCGTCTGCTCAGAGGGAGGAGATACGCTCTACCTTATGGACAGGGTCAGCGATATGACCGATGACCGCAGCTGGCTTGAGGAAATGTCCCTCAAAGAAGCGATGAAAACTCTCCTGCCGAGGGAGAGGAATATTCTCTTCCTGCGCTTTTTCAAAGGAGCAACACAGGTTGAGGTCGCAAAAGCAGTGGGAATATCACAGGCACAGGTATCAAGGCTCGAAAAGGGAGCGCTCGACCGCATAAAACGCCAGATGAGAGCATAATATGTATAGGCAGCACCGCACAATGATTTTGCGGTATTCCTATACAAGCCGCAGTCGGGGGGCTGCGGCTTAAATTATATAAAGGAGAGCTTTCTATGACAGTAAGTTTTTCGCAGCTCAGAATGAAGGAGATAGTAAACGTATCAACAGGCATGAAGATCGGCTATGCCGATGACCTGGAGCTTGATACCGAAACCTCGGAGGTGATATCTATTACTGTTTTCGGCAGGCAGAGAGCCTTCGGGCTTATGGGCAGAGATGAGGATATAGTCATCAGGTGCTCGGATATAAAGCTGGTGGGAGAGGATACTATCCTTGTGGATATGGGCGAAAATGCGATATCAACAAAAGAGAAGTCTGTAACGGTTGAAAATTTGTTAAAATAGATGGTCGAAAAAACCTTGCAAATGAGGGAAAGATGTGATATAATATTAAAGCAATTCGCACGGCCTGGCTTTCGCTGTTGGTCCCTGAGCTTTCAGGGTGTAGGCGAGGTAAGCGGGCCGGAGGATCAGTAACGCTTGAATAAAGCGAAAAAACCAAACAGGAGGGACTACCATGGCAGTAGTATCAATGA
>DGRP01000164.1:52013-53448 GCA_002391065.1 Ruminococcus sp. UBA4385
CACCAGACAAGAAGATGGAACCCGAAAATGGCACCGTACATTTTCACAGAAAGAAACGGAATCTATATTATAGATCTCCAGAAGACCGTTAAGAAGCTTGAAGAAGCTTATATGTTCGTAAGAGACGTAGCGGCAAACGGCGAAGAGGTTCTCTTTGTCGGAACTAAGAAGCAGGCAGCTGAGTCCATTAAGGAAGAGGCTACCAGAGCTGATGCTCATTTTGTAAACGCAAGATGGCTCGGCGGTATGATGACAAACTTCAAGACAATTCAGCAGAGAATCAAGAGACTTGAGCAGCTCCACACTATGGAAGAGGACGGCACATTTGACCGTCTGCCCAAGAAGGAAGTAGTTAAGCTCAACCTTGAGATCGAGAAGCTTGAGAAGTTCCTTGGCGGTATCAAGAATATGAAGAAGCTCCCCGGTGCGCTCTTCATTGTTGACCCAAGAAAGGAAAAGATCGCTGTTGCCGAGGCTAAGAAGCTCGGTATACCTGTTGTCGCAATAGTTGACACAAACTGCGATCCTGATGATGTGGATTATGTTATCCCCGGTAACGATGACGCTATCAGAGCAGTTAAGCTTATCGCAGGCTGCATGGCTAACGCTATCATCGAGGGAAGACAGGGTCAGGACGCTGAGGCAGCTGATGAAGAGGCTGCTAAGGTTGAAGAGGCTGACGCAGAAGAGGAATAATAACAATGCAAGGCAGACGAGGATTTGTCTGCCTTGTTTTGAGTAAGATAATAAATAAAACAGGAGGAATATAAAATGGCAAGCGTATCAGTTGCACAGATAAAGGAACTCATGACCGCAACAGGTGTCGGCATGATGGATTGCAAGAAGGCTCTCGTTGAGGCTGAGGGCGATATGGAAAAGGCAGTTACACTTCTCCGTGAGAAGGGACTTGCTACACAGGCTAAGAAGAGCAGCAGAGTTGCTGCAGAGGGTATCTGCACATCTGTTGTTAAGGGAAATGTCGGTGCAGTTGTTGAGGTAAACATCGAGACAGACTTCGCTGCAAACAATGACGAGTTCAAGGCATTTGTTGCTGCAGTTGCAGATACAGTAATCGAGCAGAACCCTGCTGACGTTGAGGCTCTCAAGGCTTGCAAGATCAGCGGCGGAGACAAGACAGTTGAGGAAACTCTTCAGGATCTGTTTATCAAGATCAGAGAGAACATGGTTATCAGAAGATTCACAAGACTTGAGGGTATCCTTGTTCCTTATGTACACGGCGGCGGAAGCATCGGCGTTATGGTTAAGCTTGACTCTAACCTCCCTGCTGAGAAGGTATTCGAGGTAGGTAAGAACTGCGCACTCCAGGTTGCAGCTATGAATCCTTCATACCTGAACAAGGAAGCTGTTCCCGCTGATGTACTCGATGAGGAGAAGAAGGTACTTCTTGCACAGATGGCTGAGGATCCCAAGATGG
>DGRP01000137.1 GCA_002391065.1 Ruminococcus sp. UBA4385
AGTGATATTATGGAAAAGGTTCATTTTGAAGTAAACAGCTCTGCTGAGAAGATAATTCTGGCAGGAGCAGCCTCTGTTGCGCTGGCAATTCTGTTTGACGGCAAAAAGAAAAAGCCCAAGAAAAGAAAGAGCTTCGTTCAGAGAGTCAGCAAAAATTATAAGATAATAGATAATGCTCTTACAAGAACTGTAGCTAAAAATGTAGCTGCAAAGGAGAAGGAAAGGCTGCTTGATGAGCAGTTCAAAACCAAACTCAGGCACCTTGAAATTGAGGGCTCTGAGCCTATTGACGCTGAGGTGCTTTATGACTAAGTACTTCAAAAGCTACAGACGCTTTTTTGCTAAGGCTCTGGCTGATGAGAGCTGCGACCTTGAAAGGCTTATGCAGTATCACAAGGATCATATTGAGTTTTTCCAGCATGAGCGCTTCATTCATCTGATAGTTATGTTTTTGTTTGCTATCTCGGTAGTGATAGCATTCATTGTTATTGCTGTGACTAAGGAGATGCTTCTGATTCCGCTAGCAGTGGCTCTGCTGGTACTGCTTGTGCCTTATATCAAGCATTACTATTTTCTTGAAAACCAGACTCAGGCACTTTATCATGACTACGAAAAGCTTCACGAGAAGCTTTATGGCTTCCCAAATGACGGAGACGAGCTGAAATGACCTATCACAGCTATGAAGACAAAGAACACTGGAAAGGGAGCGTACTTACTGCTCCCCTGCCGCCTGTACTGGTAAGCTGCGGAACAGTTGATAAGCCGAATGTGCTTACTGTTGCATGGACGGGAATACTCAACACGCAGCCGCCTGTGACTTATATTTCGGTACGGCCTGAAAGATACTCCTACGGACTTATAAAGGAAAGCGGAGAGTTTGTGATAAATCTCTCCACCGAGGAGCTTGTTAAGGCTGTGGATTACTGCGGCGTTAAAAGCGGTGCCAAGACCGATAAGCTTAAAGATATGGGGCTTACTGTCTCAAAGTGCGAGGCTGTGGGAGCACCTATGTTAGACCAGTCTCCGCTGTCGCTTGAATGTAAGGTGCGGCAGATAATTCCGCTTGGAACTCATGATATGTTTATGGCTGATATTGTCGGTGTGAATGCCGCAAAGGAGCTGTTAGACGATAAAGGCAGGCTTTGTCTGGAAAGGGCAAGGCTGCTTGCTTATTCTCACGGCGAATATTATGCTCTGGGCAGAAAACTCGGAAGCTTCGGATATTCGGTCAGAAAGAAAAAGCGAAAACAAAATAAAACACAGAAAAGGACAAAGTAACTATGAACAAATTTATCGCCCTGACCGCAGTAATGGGACTCTACGCTGCGTTTGGTGCTAAAAAGACCTATGCATGGGGCTCTAAGGCTCACAAGGATATTACAGAGAAGGCTCTTAGCCTGCTTGAAAAGGAAAAGAAAGCCCGTATACTCTCGTTTTACGAGCCCTACAAGGAGCAGCTGATGAACGGCTGTACCGAGCCCGACCGCAAGGGAGACCTCGACAAGGGCGCAGGCAGGCACTACTACTCGTGTGTAAACTCAAAGGGCAAGGAGCTGCCGCTTACTAACGGCTACTATCAGAACAGACTTGGCGGCTTTCTGAGAAGTGCAAGAACTCTGCTTGAGGAGAACTACACAGCGGCTCTTTCCTACTACAAAAGCGGCAATACCGAAGAGGCTATGCACTATCTGGGACGGGCGATACATTTCGTTGAGGATATGGGCTGTACAGTTCATGTATCAAATATGAGGTATCTGCCAAAGGCGAGCAATCCGCACTATGCGTTTGAGAAGCACATCGACACCACCTGCGTTAAGCACACAGCAGAGCGCTTCGACAAGAGGCTTACCAAGAGCTATGAGAAAAGCACCTTTGAAGACGCTGCAAACAAGCTTGTAAGCTACTCTGCAAAGTTTGTCGAGATGATGTCACACCTTGACCCCAGAGCCTTTGACGATATTGCAAAGAACACTCTGCCCGTTACACAGCAGAATGTTATGGCTCTGCTTGTTAAGTTCTACAATGACTGCTCCTCAGACAACGGAAACTATGTTATCGACGCTAAAGCATATACGTTCAGGAATGAAGCCTCGGGACAGATAATAACAGTCACAGAAAAGGGTCTGACCCTTGATGATGCTGACAAGGATAAGGAACAAAAGCTGACAGTTATCCTCAAGGACAGCGGAACAGTTGCCTTCAAGGTTAAGGACGGCGGCTTTGTAAACGGCAAGTGCAGCGGCTATGACTATGTGAAGATCGACGGTCAGCCTGCACTTTACAGACTGGCTGCCCTCGGGAACAGACGCTTCAGAATAGCCGTAGGGTCTGCTGACTTTGAAAAGGTAATTGAAAACAGTCAGGCAGGAAAGCTGGTATTCTCAAAATTTCAGCCCGGGAACAAAGCTCAGAACTGGATATTGCAGTAACAAAAAAGGCTGTATCGGAGTTTTCCGATACAGCCGTATTTTTATGTACCTTATCTTGCCTCGCAAATCAGTTTGATAGCAGTTCTGTCTTCACCGTCAATAGTTACGTTTGCAAATGCAGGAATACAGATCAAATCGATCCCGACTGGAGCAAGATAGCCCCTTGCGATCGCTACAGATTTGATTGCCTGATTTGCTGCGCCTGCGCCGACAGCCTGTATCTCAACAGCTCCACTTTCACGGATAACACCTGAAATAGCACCTGCAACTGAATTTGGTACTGATCTTGATGAAACCTTTAGTATCTCCATATCGTTTTCTCTCTTTCCTGATAAATTTTTTGACAAAATGTCCTTGCAATGATTATACAACAAAAAGCTGACAATTTCAAGCCCTATTTCTAAATTTTGTGATTATCGCTTAATAACACGAGTTATATTTGTTGCTTTTCCCGATTGTTCATTGAAGCTAACTACAACCGCATTTATGAAAGGCGCTTCATCGCTTTCAGAGAACTTTACGGGAGTATGATAAAGGAACTTCTTTATCACAATATCCTTGTCAACTCCGAGCACCGACCTCTCTGCTCCCGTCATTCCGACATCGGTGATATAGGCTGTATGTCCGCCTAAAATAGCTTCATCGGCTGTCTGGACATGAGTATGTGTTCCGAGCACTGCAGTTACTCTGCCCTCAAGATAATAGCCCATAGCCTTTTTTTCCGAGGTCGCCTCAGCGTGGAAATCAACGAATATATTCGGAGTACGGATATTTTCAAGAAGCTTGTCCACATAGTTGAAGGGATTCTCTACAGAATCAAGGTAGAGCGTTCCCATAAGGTTTACGATTGCAACCTGACAAGCGCCCATATCAATCACATAAACGCCCTTTCCGATAACTCCGTCAGGATAATTTGCAGGTCTTAAAAGCCTGTCCTCTATCTCATAGAGCTCCTCAGCTTCCTGACGTCGGAAAGCATGGTTGCCTGTTGTGACAACATCAGCCCCGAGGTTTATAAGCTCTCTGTAGGACTGCGGAGTTACTCCGTTGCCCTGTGCTGAGTTTTCACCGTTTATAACGGTTATGTCGATTTCAAATTCCCTTTTGATGTCATAAAGGCACTTTGACAGCATATCTCGGCCGCCGTTGCCCACTACATCTCCGATAAACAGCAGATTCATCGCTGTTCTCCTCTCTATTATAAAACAAACCAAGTGCGAAAAAACAAGAAAGCAGGACAGCCGCAAGACTGCCCTGCTTTTGTTAATCATATATTATCGTCAGTAATGACAGGTGTGTCGCCTACTGTAAGCTGGGAATCATCGGTCAGCGGTGCAGGGTCACTGTACTCAGACTCGGGAATCTCGCCGTTCATAAGCTTGTAGAAGGTCGGTCCGTCGATTTTCTCGTTCTTCATCAGATACTTAGCAATAAGGTGGAGCTTATCAATATGCTGTGTGAGCAGCTCCTCTGCCTTTTCAAAGGCTGTCTCGATGATAGATCTGATCTCGTTGTCGATCTCAGCAGCGATATTATCCGAATAGCTCGGTGTGTTGCTGTAATCACGTCCGAGGAATACCTCGTGCTCTGGCTGACCGTAAACAACAGGACCTAAATTCTCGCTGAAGCCATAGCGTGTTACCATGCTTCTGGCTGTAGAGGTCGCTCTCTCGAGGTCATTCGATGCGCCTGTCGAGATATCATCAAGGATTATCTTCTCGGCAACACGGCCACCCAGCAGAACGATGATGTTCTCAAACATCTCATTCTTTGAAACGAAGGACTTATCCTTCTCGGGCAGGCTCATGGTGAAGCCGCCTGCAGAGCCTCTCGGGATTATAGTCACCTGATGCACCTTATCCTGCGACTTGCAGTAATAGGTACAGATAGCGTGGCCGCCCTCATGGTAAGCGGTGAGCTTCTTCTCAGCCTCGGTTACTACCTTTGACTTCTTCTCAGGGCCTGCAATTACCTTGATAGATGCCTCTTCGAGCTCTGCTCTTGTAATAGCCTTCTTATTATATCTTGCCGCAAGGAGCGCTGCCTCATTAACGAGGTTTTCAAGGTCTGCTCCTGTGAAGCCGACTGTAGACTTGGCAATTGTTGCAAGGTCAACATCGGGAGCAAGCGGCTTATTCCTTGTGTGAACTTTAAGAATATCCTCTCTGCCCTTAACATCAGGGTAGCCGACAAGTATCTGTCTGTCAAATCTGCCCGGTCTGAGGAGCGCAGGGTCAAGAATATCACGTCTGTTGGTTGCGGCCATAACGATAACCGAATCGTTATCCTCAAAGCCATCCATCTCAACGAGGAGCTGGTTCAGGGTCTGCTCACGCTCATCGTGACCGCCGCCGAGGCCTGCACCTCTGTGTCTGCCGACTGCGTCTATCTCGTCGATAAATACGATAGCAGGAGCGTTTTTCTTTGCCTGATCGAACAGGTCTCTTACTCTTGAAGCGCCGACACCGACGAACATCTCAACGAAGTCAGAACCCGAGATTGAGAAGAACGGCACCTTAGCCTCACCAGCAACTGCTCTTGCAAGCAGGGTCTTACCTGTTCCGGGAGGGCCCTCAAGCAGTACACCCTTAGGAATTCTTGCGCCGATCTCAAGATATTTCTTGTTATCACGCAGGAAGTCAACGATTTCCTGAAGCTCTTCCTTTTCTTCCTCAGCACCTGCGACATCATCAAATGTAGCCTTCTTGCTGTCAGGCGATACCCTTGCATTTGCCTTTCCGAAGGAGGACATTTTTCCGCCGCCTGCACTTCTCATCATAAAAATGAAGAAGAAGATCATTACACCCAGCATAAGAAGCGTAGGTATCAGATTAAGCCAGAAGCTGTTATCCGATATCGGGATAAGATCATACACAAGCGGATCATCGGGGTACTTTGCATTATAGAGCTTTCTGTAGCTCTCTGCATCGTCACCGCCGAGCACCTCATTAACAAAGATAGACACATTTGGAACAGTATAGGAGTTTACCTTCTCGGTATCATCGGTATTAAGCTTATATTTAAGCTGTCCCGAGCCAAGATCGAGCTCAAACTCCGAAACTTCGAGATTATCAAAGCTGTTCATTACCTCAGAGTATTTCTTGCCTGAGTTGCCCGATGACATATTCGTGAGCATAAACACAAGCCCGAATATGATCGCTACAGAAACAAGCAGATATATGAACAGCGTCTTTCCGTTTCCGCCACTCTTCAATTGATCACAACCTTACTATTATATATTTTTATGCCCGCATTAAAGCAGGCTCTGCATTCTTTTTTGCCGACCGCTGTCAGCTTACCCATTATAATACGTTTTTGTGACAGTTTTATGATATTCTGAACACGAGTATTCTTTTTGTACTGCTGTCAATTTTTACACGCTCAGCCGAGCCGAAGTTCTCCACAAAAACGATGCCATCGCTGTCAGATAGAAGCACCGCACTGTTTCTTTCATTCTGTCTGAAAGCGCTGTTTATAAGCTTTCTGACGTCTGATGTAAACTCACGGCTGCAAAGCTGTATTTTATCACCCGAAATTCTCGGTCTGACAACAAGCTCACCTCTTATTTTATCATAATCCAAGCAACAGTTTGTGAATTTTTTGTGAATATTTTCAATTGTTTCGGGAGCATTTATTATTTCAAAGCAAATTTTTCGCCCGCAGTACTCTATTTCGCAGTTTCCGCTGACTGTAACACTCTGAAAATTTACATTTTCTGTTTCCATTTTATCAAAGGAGAGCGCTCCTTTAGAGACATTAGCACTTATACCCTTAGTGATATTGTATCTTCCGCCGTCTTGGATAATCCTGTCAAGCTCCTTAACAGCCTGAGCTGAAACTTTGAAGCCCTCGGCTGAAACTATGAGCATAAGAGCTCTTCGCCTGATACTGATATGTGCCTGTGACAAAAGCTTGGTATCATATCCGCCTGATTGCCTGCACTCTGCAAACAGGTCTGAGGCAAGCTTATCAAGGTATTCGCTGTCGGCTCTGAGATTATCAGCTGTATCTCTGTATGATGTAAACAAGCCCTCATTAAGCTCACGCATAACGGGTATTATGCGGTGGCGTATCTTATTTCGGGAGTAAATATCCTCAAGGTTTGTTGAGTCGGTCACAAAGTCCTGCCCCTGCTCTGAGAGATAGGCTTCTATTTCCTCTCTTGTACTGTTAATAAGAGGTCTTATTATCCTGCCCCTGACGGCAGGTATACCGCTTAGTCCTTTTAGGCCCGTACCCCTTGACAGATTGAAAAGTGCTGTCTCAAGATTGTCGCTCAGAGTATGCGCTGTACAGATCTTGTCAGCTTCTATACTCTCAAAATAGCGGTAACGAAGCTCCCTGGCGCCAAGCTCTGTGGACACTCCGTGCTCCTCACAGTAGGCATTGACATCTATCCGCACAGACTCAAACGGCACGGAAAGACGCTCGCAAAGCTCTCGGCAGAAGGCCTCGTCACGGTCACTTTCAGCACCCCTCAGACAATGATTTACATGACAAGCCTTTATCTTATAGCCCAGCTCATATAAACACAAAAGGAGCGCAGTGCTGTCTGCTCCGCCCGAAAGGCAGACCAGAAGGCACTCGCTCTTTGTACACATATTGTATTTTTCGATAGTCTTACTGACTGTTTGTGAAAGCTCAGCCATCATCTCTCCTGAAATCTAAGCCTCTGAACAGAGTATACTCACCCATCCAGCCAAGCTGAATGGTATTCGTCTGTCCGTGGCGGTTTTTAGCGACTATGCATTCCGCAGTTGATTGGTCTGCATTTGCATCATGGTATGCCTCTCTGTAGAGGAACATTATAATATCTGCGTCCTGCTCTATAGAGCCCGACTCACGAAGGTCGGACATAAGAGGCCTCTTATCCTCACGCTTTTCGGCACTTCTTGAAAGCTGCGACAAAGCTATAACAGGGACATTGAGCTCCTTTGCCATAAGCTTCAGACCTCGGGTTATCTCGCTGACAATTTCAACACGGCTTGCGTTCTTGTTTGAGCCCTGCATAAGCTGTATGTAGTCGATGACCACAAGCCCCAGGTTATTGAGCCTTCTGAGCTTAGCCTTCATCTGTGCAACGCTGGTATTTCCGCCGTCATCAAAATAGATAGGAAGTCTGGATAGCGTATCTGCCGCCTCAGCGATCTTGTCCCAGTCCTCAGGCTGAAGCTTACCTGTTCTCATAAGAGAGTTATCTACAAGAGCCTCAGTAGCAAGCATTCTCGAAACAAGCTGATCCTTGCCCATCTCAAGGGAGAAGAACACAACGTCTTTCTTCGTGTTTTTGCACATATTGACTGCAATATTCGCAGCAAATGCCGACTTTCCCATAGCAGGACGGGCTGCAATTATGATAAGGTCGCTCTTGTTAAGACCTGTGGTTATAGCATCAAGCTGGCCGAAGCCCGTTGTCGCTCCGAGGTAATCGGCGGCATCGGCGCCTGAAATCTCTTCGAGATGCTTGAAGGTATCGACGATAACATCGCCTATTCTTGTCAGACCGAGGACATTTCTGCCCTGACGGATATTGTATATGGTCTGCTCTGCTGAGTCAAGCTGTTCGTCGGCTGTTTCTGTGCCGTAATATGCCTTCTGGAGTATATCGTTTGCACAGGAAATAAGCTGTCTAACCTTATATTTCTCAATTATCAGATTGCAGTAGCTGTCTATGTTCGCAGTTGAGGGAACGTTCTCCATAAGACCTTTGAGATAGGTCTTAGCCATTGCAGAGGTCTCAAACACGCCGGCTGTAACAGCCTCGTCGATGACTGTAAGCACATCTTTATCCGAGGAGTTATGCATAGTCCTCACGATAATAGAGAAGAGCTGCTGATGCTGAGGTCTGTAGAAATACTCAGGCTTCATCATCTCAACTACCTGAGCCAGACAGTCAGGGTCAAGAAGCACTCCGCCTATAACGGCTTCCTCGGCCTCCTGCATATATGGGAGCTCTCGCCCCAGTAAAGCGGCTGTATCAAAGCCGCTGTTTTTTTCTGCCATAATTATTATTCCTCAATAACCTTGATTTTAATGTCACAGCCAACTCCGTGAGTAAGCTTGATAGCTGCATCAAAATCGCCGTATGCCTTGATCTCGGCTTTGAGATTTATCTTCTTTTTGTCGATATCAACACCGTACTGAGCCTTTATAGCATCGCTTACAGCGGCTGCCGTAACAGCGCCGAAGAGCTTTCCGCCCTGACCTGCCTTAGCCTTGATAACGACCTCCTTGCCCTCAAGAGCGCTTACCGACTTCTTGTTGTCGGCTATCTCAACATCGATCTTATGCTGAGCCGAAGCCTTCTTGCCTGCAAGGTCATTCATGTTCTTGGAGTTTGCTTCAAGAGCGAAGCCCTTAGCTATAAGATAGTTTCTTGCATAGCCGTCAGCGGCATTTATAACGTCGCCTGCCTTGCCCGAACCTTTAACATCTTTGATAAGTATAACCTTCATACTGTACACGTCCTTTCATTATTCTGAGAAGTTATTCCTGATATATTCGTCAATTGCGTTATTAAGCTTTTGTTTTGCGTCCTCAAGAGTAGTTTTCATCTGAGTTGCCGCCATAGTGAGGTGTCCGCCTCCGCCGAGGGATTCCATTACCACCTGAACGTTGAATGCGCCCATGCTTCTGGCGGAGATATTCACTGTATCGCCAAGCTGATAAAGCACAAACGATGCATTTACTCCCGTAATGCCCAAGAGCTCATCTGCTGCCTGAGATGCAGCTATTCTTATCTCGGGGAAGGTCTCCTCGGTAAAGGCAATAGCGCAGCCTCGGTAAATAGCCGCATTATTGATAAGAGAAGACTTCTGATGATAGGTCTCGATAGAGTTTGCGAAGAGCTTCTTTACTGCAACGGTATCTGCTCCGTACTTTTTAAGAAGAGCCGCAGCCTCAAAGGTCATAACACCTGTTTTCATTACGAAGTTCTTTGTATCAAGCATGATACCCGATAGCAGAGCCTCGGCAACAGGTGCGGATATCCTTACATCCTCACCGAAATACTGCACGAGCATTGATACAAGCTCGCAGGCAGATGATGCATTCGGCTCAAGATATGACATTACTGTCGGCTGTATGCCGTCTACCATTCTTCTGTGGTGGTCAATAACTATTATATCTCTTGCCTTTGAGAGCACCTCTGCGGACTCAACAAGGGCGGGATTGTGCGTATCGCAGACAACAAGCAGAGTGCTGTCATCAAACATTGAAAGGCCCTGCTTAGGTGTGATGAACAGGTCATCTGACTCGGTCTCTTCAAGGTAGTCAATAAGTGAGACTGCAAGGTTCTTTGTCCTGTCAACGATGACATAGGCAGGCTTGCCGAGCTGTCTTGCGGCACTGACTATACCGATAGATGAGCCTATACTGTCAAGGTCTCCGAAGCGATGACCCATAACCAGCACCTTATCATGAGAGTCAATATGCTCAAGAATGCTCTTAGCAACCATTCTGATCCTTGTTTTGTTGTTCGAGTCAGTACCCGAGGACAGACCGCCGAAGAAGTTGAACTCTCCGTTTTCCTTAACAGCCGCCTGATCTCCGCCTCTTCCGAGACACATTTCAAGAGCCTGTCTTGCAAACTTTTCGCTCTCGGCAGGATTCATACCGTCACGGCCGACACCGATAGAAATAGTGATGTTTGAACGGTCTGAAACCACGATCTTACGAGCCTGCTCCAGTATTTTGAAGCGTGACTCAATTATAGGAGCTAAGTGGCGCTCTTCCATGAAGATATAGAACTTATCGTTTGAGACCTTCTTTGAAACGGCAGTCGTGCCGTCGATAAAGTCCTCGATAAGGCGTTCTATCTCAACCTGAACGTGAGCCTTTTCACTCTCACGGACGCCTGACATCAGGTCATCATAGTTGTCTATCATAATGATGATAGTTGCTCTGTGCGACATTCTGTGCTCATAATCAAGCTCGATAAAGTCGGTTACATCGTCAAAGTAGATGAGCGTAAGGTTATTGTCCGCCTCGTTCTCGACCGCTTTTGCGTAATAGAACTTTGTATTCACGCAGACAAGATCACCCTTCGGATCGTGTATCTGACCGAGGTCTATGTTCATAACGTCCTGTATCTTCTGACCGTAGGGCTCTCCGTCAAGGAAAAGCTTATCGGTAAAGGCCTGATTCGACCAGATTATCGAGTTGTCTGCATCTATCACTATGACAGGTGCAGGGAAATTGTACATTGAGTCTCTTTCTTTCCTGGTTATCATAGTAGCCATGCGTGACACTTTTTTCTTTGTCTGTGTCATAAAGCCCCAGAGCTCTAAAAGCAGCATAAATACACACAGCACATCAACCACTATCAGAATATTTCCGAGAGTGCTTCTTGACGGCGTATTATGCAGTACTATTGCGCCTATAAAGGCACACAATGCAGTCAGAGCGACTGTTGCCCGCACCAGTATATGAAAACCGTTGTTGTTCTTCATATCAGCTAACATCCCTTTCTGCCCGAGGGTTTTCCCGACAGGCAAAATGCGTATCTATATTTCCATTATGATAGGAAGTATCATAGGGCTTCTCTGGGTTTTCTCAAAGATAAACTCTGAAAGCTTATCCTTCATTTTGCCCTTAATGGAGTTCCAGTCCTTCATATTGTGTTCCAGACAATCCTCCAGAGCTGCGGCAAGGATAGACTGAGCCTCGCTCATAAGCTCTTCGCTCTCCCTGACGTAGACAAAGCCTCGGGAAACAACATCAGGACCTGCTAAGACCTCACCCGACAGACGGTCTATAGTTGCAACTGCGATTATAAGTCCGTCTTCAGCAAGGCGCTTTCTGTCTCTGAGAACTATAGCTCCCACATCTCCGACACCCAGGCCGTCAACAAGAACTCTTCCCGCAGGCACCTGACCGACTATCTTCATATCAACTCCGTCAGTCTCGATAATATTTCCGATAGAGGCAATTATTATATTTCTCTCAGGTATACCGACGGAGAGGGCTGTCTGCTTATGCTTCATCAGGTGCTTGAATTCGCCGTGAACGGGGATAAAAAACTTAGGCTTTGTGATTGAAAGCATAAGCTTCTGCTCTTCCTGACAAGCGTGACCCGAAACATGAACATCATACATACTCTCGTAGATGACCTCAGCACCAAGCTTCATAAGGTCGTTGACAACTGCCGTTACAAGCTTTTCGTTTCCGGGAATAGGGTTTGCGGAAATAATAATGAAGTCCTGCGGTGTGATAGTTACCTGCCTGTGGAAGTTCTCTGACATTCTCTTTAACGCCGACATAGGCTCGCCCTGACTTCCTGTGGTAACTATAACCATCTTCTCGGGCGGATACCTGCCTATGGAGTCAATATCCACAAGCACTCCCGCAGGCACTTTCAGGTAGCCGAGCTCCACACCCTTTGACATTACATTCACCATGCTTCTGCCCGAGCAGGCGACCTTTCTGCCGTGAGTAACAGCATTGTTGATGATCTGCTGAACTCTGTGAATATTTGAAGCAAAGGTAGCTATTATTATTCTCTTGCCCTCAGCCTGAACGAAAAGGCGCTCAAAGCTCTCTCCGACCTTGCGCTCACTCATTGTAAAGCCCGGGCGCTCGGAGTTGGTTGAGTCTGCCATAAGGGCGAGAACTCCCCTGTTTCCAAGCTCTGCAAATCTTGGAAGGTCGATAATACCGCCCTCAATAGGTGTATAGTCCACCTTGAAGTCACCCGTGTGTACAAGCACTCCCGCAGGGGTATGGATAGCAAAGCCCACAGCGTCGGGAATTGAATGGTTTACTCTTATAAACTCAACAGCCATACAGCCGAAGCGGACAGTCTGTCTCGGCTCAACTACATTGAGTTTGCAATCAGCAAGTATTCCGTGCTCCTTGAGCTTGCCCTCAACAAGTCCAATAGTCAGCCTTGTACCGTAAACAGGGACATTGAATTTCTTGAGAAAATACGGAAGTCCTCCGATATGGTCCTCATGTCCGTGAGTAAGGACAACACCTCTCAGCTTATCTATATTCTTCTCTATATATGTGAAATCAGGTATAACAATATCGACACCGGGCAGATCGCTGTCAGGGAATGCAAGTCCGCAGTCAAGCACGAACATATCATTTGAGCACTCAATAACATTGAAGTTCTTGCCTATCTCGTCAAGGCCTCCCAAAGGGATTATCCTTACAGGAGTTTTTCTTGCAGGCTCTCTGGTGCGGTGTGTGCTCTGGTTCTGGCTCTGCCTGTCCTTGCGGCTCAGATTTTTGAGTATGCTGTGCTCAGCGCCCTTTAATGATACCGCCTTCCCATTGCCTTTAGGGTTTGACACCTTCAGCGGAGCCGCCGCATCAGTTCTTCTGAACACACGCTTTCCGACCGTGTTTTTAACTTTATTTTTCTGTTCACTCATAAATAAAAATGTCTGCTCAGAGCTTTTTTATGCCATACCAAGCCCACGGCACAGGAATATCCTGCGTCGGGAATGCTCGGAGCAGACTGCTCCTCTCTTTCTGCGCACTGCGCTGTAATTATTATGTATCAGGCACGCATGGCAATTGCCCTGAAAGAATTACAGACGGGTTTTCCGCTGCTTAGTGTATCTATGCAGTACCTTATATAAAGCGGATTTCTCATCTCCGCTGAACGAACACAAATATACTCTTATATTGTACTCCATTTTTCTCTCATTGTCAAGATGCATAATCTACAAAGGGCAGCAGAAAAATGTCTGAAATTATCTTATTTTGTCTTATTATGTATAATAGGGTGTTTTTTTGTACAATTGCATTTTACCCCCTTTTCAAAATGAAAAAAGTATGTTATAATATTACGGACAATAGATTTTCAGGAGGTAAAAAATGACAAATGACTTTAATGAGCTTAAAAGGCTCGCACTGGAAAAATACTTTTCTCACCTTAACGATATGCAGAAAAAAGCCGTATTCCACATAAACGGACCACTTCTGATACTGGCAGGAGCAGGAAGCGGAAAAACTACTGTCCTTGTAAACAGGATCGCGAATATGATTTTCTTCGGTGATGCCTACAACAGCGACACGGGCTTCGGGACACCCTCGGCTGATGACTATGCATTCCTCAGAGCATACATAAACGGCGAAACCGATGACGCATTAAAGCTTGCCGATATAGTATCCTATAACTGTGTAAGACCATGGACCGTGCTTGCTATCACCTTCACGAACAAGGCGGCAGGCGAGCTGAAGGAAAGGCTTACAAATATGCTTGGTGATGCAGGCAGCGGTATCACAGCCGCAACCTTCCATTCTGCCTGTGCAAGGATCCTCAGAAGAGAGGGTGAAAAGCTGGGGTATCAGTCCTCGTACACTATCTATGATACCGATGACTCGCAGAGAGTGATTAAGAGCATTCTTCATGACATAAACGTGTCTGACAAGATGTTCCCGCCGAAGTTAATTATGGCGGAAATATCGCACTCAAAGGACAGTCTTATCTATCCTGATGAGTATATTGCCGAAGCAGGCGGAGATTACAGAAATCTTGTTATCGGCAAGGTGTACAAAATATATCAGGAGCGTTTATTGCAGGCAAATGCTATGGATTTTGACGATATTATCGTAAATACGGTAAGGCTGTTTGAGAACTTCCCCGATGTATTGGAGCACTATCAGAATCTGTATAAGTACATTCTGGTTGATGAGTATCAGGATACGAACAAAGCACAGTTCAGGCTTATTTCGCTTTTGTCGGACAAGTACAAGAATATCTGCGTTGTAGGTGATGATGACCAGAGCATTTATAAGTTCAGAGGGGCAACTATTGAGAACATTCTGAACTTTGAAGATCAGTTTGAGATCACTGACGGCTGTATGGTCATAAAGCTTGAACAGAACTATCGCTCCACTCAGAATATTCTTACCTGTGCCAATAAGCTTATCAGCAACAACAAGGGCAGAAAGGGCAAAAACCTCTGGACAGATGCAGGACGCGGCGATAAGATAACGGTATATCGCTCTCCGAATGAGAGGTCTGAGGCAGGCTTTGTGGCTGATACTATACTTGAAAGCGTCGAAAAGGGTGCTAAATACAACGATCATGCCGTTCTTTACAGAATGAATGCAATCTCCAACAGTCTGGAGCGTGCTCTCATTCAGAGGAATATTCCTTACAAGATATTCGGCGGACCTAAGTTTTATGACCGCAAGGAAATCCGTGATGTTCTGGCTTATTTGCAGGTTATCAATAACCCGAGCGATATGCTCAGGTTCAGACGCATTATCAATGTGCCGAAAAGGGGCATAGGCGAGGCTACTGTCAGGACTATTGAGCAGATAAGCTCCGACCTTGGTACTGACCCTATCTCGGTAATGGCTGATTCTGACGGGCTTGCTCCGCTGGTGAGGAAGTCGGCAGTTCTTAAAAAGACGGCTGAGATGTTTAATAACCTTATTGAGTTTGCCGATACACTTGAGCTGCCCAAGCTTCTTGACCTGATTATAGATAAAACAGGCTATGCAGAGGAGCTCAAAAAAGAGGGCGATGAGGGCGTGGGAAGGCTTGAAAACATAGCCGAGCTTAAATCCACAATGCAGAACTACATCGACGAAAACGAAGATCCCTCTCTTTCGGGATTTCTTGAGGAAATATCGCTCTACACCGATATTGACAGCCTTGACAACGAGGCTGACTACGTTGTGCTGATGACTATGCACGCTGCAAAGGGTCTGGAGTTCCCGACTGTGTTTGTTACGGCTATGGAGGAGAATATCTTCCCGTCTTCCAGAAGCCTTGAAGAGGGCGAACTTGAGGAAGAAAGAAGGCTTGCTTACGTTGCTGTCACCAGAGCAAAGAAAAAGCTTTTCCTTACTTACTCAATAGAAAGGCTTATCTACGGGCGCAGCGACAGTAACAGGGTTTCACGGTTTATAAAGGAGCTTCCTCAGGAGCTGCTTGAAACTAAAGACGAGGTGCTTCTGGCAGGTGAAAGGAACGGATTTGAACCTCCGAAGAGCATAAGCCTTCAGCAGCAGATGAGAAGCAGGACATCGGCCTCGGAGCCTGTCGAGATGAATTTCAGCGTAGGTGAGAGGGTAACACACAAGATCTTCGGAGAGGGCACAGTGCTTTCTGCAAAGCCTATGGGCAGTGATGTGCTCGTCGAAATAGCCTTCGACGGCAGAGGAACCAAGAAAGTCATGGCAAGGTATGCAAAGCTCAAAAAGGCTGATTTGTAAATTTTATAAAAATAATGCCTCAGGCACTTGACAAAGCTCTTACAATCTGATATAATATGTTAGTCGCTGTAAAGTGATGAGCTATTAGCTCAGTTGGCAGAGCATTTGACTTTTAATCAAAGGGTCTGGGGTTCGAATCCCCAATAGCTCACTTCCCCGTATTCCTTAACGGAGTATGGGGATTTTTTATAACCATTCCTAGCTTTTTACCGTCTAATATATAGAGGAAAAGAAAGGAGATCGCTATGACGACTAATGAGTTAAAAAAGGCTGTGTTGCAGGCTAAGCTCGGCGACAAAAGCAGCTGGGACTGCTTATATAATGAGTTTGAGAAAAAAATATATGAGCTTGCACTTAAATACGTACAGGACTCTCAGACAGCCGAGGATATACGCTCCGAGACATTTGTTACGGCTATGGAGAAGGTAAGTGAGCTCAATGATGATGCCTCTTTCGGGAGTTGGTTGTACACTATAGCATATCATAAAAGTATAGATCATCTGCGTGATGAGAAAGCTATAGTCCGTATCAATGAGATAGATGAGCTTGACGAGCCTGTTATGCTCCCCGAGGATATCACAGAAAACAAGGAAACTCAAGAAGAACTCAGGAGCATCATAAGCAGTCTGAAGCCCGATATGCGAACTGCTGTGATAATGTACTATTTCCAGCAGAAGAACATTTCTGACGTTGCGCAGGAACTCGGACTTACAAACAATGCCGCCAAACAAAAGCTTTTTCAAGCGAGGAAAAAGATAAGAAAGGGTGTTGAAAAGCTCGCAGGGGGCGGAGTGCTGCTTGCAGCAATACCTATGGAGGCTGTGCTTGAAAGTGTTCTGAGCAAAGAAGTCATCGGGGCGTCGGCTGCTAGGATAAGCTTCGGGACTGCCAAAATAGCTGCTGCCGCTGCCGCAGGCGTGATAGCCTTCACTGTGCCGACAGTATTGTTTCTTAACGATAATGATCGTCACCACAAGAATGACAGCAGCTCTTCTACAGACAGCATCTATATCAAAAAAAATGCAATAATTCCCGATGTTCGCTATATGGACTATGATCAAGCTGCCCAAAAGCTAAGTGATCTCGGATTCAAGGCGATCGAGCATAAGAATACTGTTGACCTCGCAGCTAAGAAAGGTGAAGCGGCAGGAACTTCGCCTCTCGGCGGAACAAGCTACGATATCAACAAGAGCGTTACCTTATATGAAGCTCTTGACAGCGGTATGAGCGACTCTTACATTGATGAAATGAGAGGAAATGTGAAACAGCAGGAATACTCAGAAGAGATTTTTGACGGCATTTTTTCATATCCTGCCGAGCAGATAAGCTTTATTCCCGAGTATAAACAAGACGAGAACGAAAAAGCAAAATATGACCGTATAATGATAGATTTTGAGATATTGCCGGAACTTATCTGCGATGAAAGCGACGTTAAACAATATGAACCTACGCTGGAATACAATGACGGAACTGTCACTTATCCGCTTGGGAGGGGTTCGATCTTGACTTTTACAGGAATTGAAGATACTACGTGGTATATCTTTTACGCAGACGGTACACCCGATTCGGCTAAGCTGTTTTTCACCGATATTCATACCAACGAGAAGCTGTTCTACGGAACATATTTCTTTAACTACGGCACTAAGCAGATATTATTTGTCAGTGCGATCGATAAGAACGAATAGAAAAAAGCAGGCAGTCAACGCTGTCTGCTTTTACTTTAATATCTCATCATAGAAGTACATTTCATCTGCGGTGTAGGGCTTATCCTTTGGCTTTTGCTTTTTGGCGGGGAAGAAGATAAGCCTTATTATCTGAAGCGGTAATGTGATAAGGTAAAATAATAGTTTAAGCATACGTTCCCCCCAGATACGCCCTTAATTCTTTCAGCCAGTCAGGGACATTCTCAGTCTTCACGATCAATGTGCCGTTTTTATATTCCGCGATCTCTGCAAAGCCGTTCTCATTATCATAAAAGCGCACCTCATTACAGTACGGCAAAACCTTGGAAAGGTCTTCAAACCGCTTGGCAAAGCGCCTTTCAACATCTGAGCTTGCTATATTATGACCGCCCTTGCGGACACGGTTTTCAATTCTGATAATGCTTTCATCAGAGGTATTGACACCAATATAATAAAGCCTAACAAAATAATCAAGTTCACGGGCTTTTTTGATCGTTTTAACTGTTCGTACACCTGACAGCGTGGTCTCCTGAGTGAAATTTATGCCCTTATCAAGACAATCATTTACAAGCTTAATAGCCTTCTTGCCGCCTGCTATCCTGTCTCCGCATAATTCGGCAGTTATTTTGTCTGTGTCTATAATCTGCCCAAGCTCAGTACTCTCGGCAGATAGCACACCCGACAAGCTGCTTTTTCCAACTCCGTTCACTCCGCCGATAATCGTGAATATTTTCAAGACAAGCCCTCCCCTCTGTTCTTATATAATAGCACATCTCGGCGGCAAAGTCAATAAAAGCAAAAGCACAAAAAATTCACGCAATTTCTTATTTCTGCGCTTGACAAATCATCGCAAATGTGCTAAACTATATGCATATATGTAAAGGCTATGACGAAGAGAGTAGGCATTTAGTGAAAGTCAAAGCGAGCCGCCGTTGGTGTGAGGGCGGTATGATTAGCTTTCTGCCGAAGATCACTTTATCAGCTGCGCACCGAATTACAGTAGGCTGCGACGTTTTTTCCTGCGTTATAGGGAACGCATATAAATGTATGCTGAATGGGTGGTTGCGATTGCTTCGGGCTTTCGTCCTTTTCGGGGCGAGGGCTTTTTTTATTGCCTCCCTGTAAGCAAAATAATGAAAGGATGAGTTTAGTGTACAAAAAAGTGGACACCAATCTGAACTTTGTTCAGAGGGAAAAGGAAGTCGAAAAGTTCTGGGACGAGAACGGCATCTTTGAGAAGAGCATCGACACCCGCAAAAAGGGCGAATCTTATGTTTTTTATGACGGCCCTCCGACTGCTAACGGAAAGCCGCACATCGGCCATGTGCTGACCCGTGCTATCAAGGATATGATCCCGAGATACCACACTATGAAGGGCGCTATGGTTCCGAGAAAGGCAGGCTGGGACACTCACGGACTGCCTGTTGAGCTTGAGGTCGAAAAAATGCTCGGTCTTGACGGCAAGGATCAGATCGAGGAATACGGTCTTGAGCCCTTCATCGAGAAGTGCAAGGAGAGCGTATGGAAATACAAGGGAATGTGGGAGGATTTCTCAGGAACTGTAGGCTTCTGGGCTGACATGGAGAACCCCTATGTTACCTATCACAATGATTTTATCGAGTCCGAGTGGTGGGCTCTCAAACAGATATATGACAAGGGTCTGCTTTACAAGGGCTTCAAGATAGTTCCTTACTGCCCGAGATGCGGAACTCCCCTTTCATCTCACGAGGTAGCTCAGGGATATAAGCTCGTTAAGGAGCGCTCAGCTATCGCAAGATTTAAGATAAAGGGCAAGGACGAGTACTTCCTCGCTTGGACCACAACTCCGTGGACTCTGCCCTCGAACGTGGCTCTCTGCGTAAACCCGAATGAGACCTATTGCAAGGTAAAGGCTGCTGACGGCTACACCTACACAATGGCTCAGGCTCTGCTGGATACAGTTCTCGGACCGCTTGCTAAGGACGGCTCTCCTGCTTATGAGGTTCTTGAAAGCTGCACAGGTAAAGACCTTGAATATACCGAGTATGAACCCCTGTTTGAGTGCTCGGGCATTGCTGCTCAGAAGCAGAACAAGAAGGCTCACTTTGTTACCTGCGACAACTACGTTACCATGTCAGACGGTACAGGTATAGTTCATATTGCTCCTGCCTTCGGTGAGGACGACTCCCGTATCGGCAAAAACTACGATCTGCCTTTCGTGCAGTTTGTTGACGGAAAGGGCAACATGACCGAGGAAACTCCTTTTGCAGGTCTCTTTGTAAAGGACGCTGACCCCGAGGTTCTTAAAGACCTTGACAAAAGCGGAAAGCTCTTCTCAGCGCCTAAGTTTGAGCATGACTATCCTCATTGCTGGAGATGTAATTCTCCTCTTATCTACTATGCAAGAGATACCTGGTTCATCAAGATGACTGATGTAAAGGACAGGCTGATTGCTAACAACAACACTATCAACTGGATACCCGAGAGCATAGGTACAGGCCGTTTCGGTGACTGGCTGAAAAATGTTCAGGACTGGGGCATTTCCAGAAACAGATACTGGGGCACACCTCTCAACATCTGGGAGTGTGAGTGCGGCTGCCGCCATTCTATCGGTTCTATCGAGGAGCTGAAGTCGATGTCTGACAACTGCCCCGAGGATATAGAGCTGCACCGCCCATTCATCGACGCTGTTACTATCAAGTGCCCTGAATGCGGCAAGCAGATGAAGCGTGTTCCCGAGGTAATTGACTGCTGGTTCGATTCGGGCTCTATGCCTTTTGCGCAGCATCACTATCCTTTTGAGAACAAGGAGCTGTTTGAGTCGCAGTTCCCTGCTGACTTCATTTCAGAAGCCGTTGACCAGACAAGAGGCTGGTTCT
>DGRP01000109.1 GCA_002391065.1 Ruminococcus sp. UBA4385
GGTCGTGCGGTGTTGCCTTAACAACATTATAACATATTCCGACAGCACTGTCAACAGAAAAGCCCTCTGTAGCTGTACAAAAAAGCGTACAGTAAATAACTGTACGCTATCCGAAAATCTTTTTGAAGAGCTCGCCTATCGCTAAACTGAATTCTATCCTGTCGGGTCTGACTATTTTTATTTGTTTTCTGCGTTTTTGTTTAAGCTCCACTGACTGCGAGGGCAGAAAAAACGCATTGCTTCTGAGCTCCCCAAGCGGTGCAACCTGACCTGTCACGGTAATAACAAGTGCCGCAAAAAGTGATATACAAAGCTTTTTCATAAGAAAACCTCCAATGATATGTTCTGAGTGTATCATTGGAGGTTAAATTCAATTTATTCAGTTTCCGAAAACTTTTCTTGCTATGTCTACAGACTCCTTAGCATCGTTTGCATAGTAGTCAGCGCCTATCGACTCTGCATAATCGGGAGTTACCACTGCTCCGCCGACCATTGTTATGCACTCGGGATACTGCTCCTTTAAGAGCTTCACAGTAGTTTCCATACTTCCGAGAGTTGTAGTCATCAGGGCTGAGAGTCCAACCAGCTTGACCTCACGCTTTATTGCCTCATCAACAACAAGCTGACAGTCAACATCACGTCCGAGGTCAATTACCTCATAGCCGTAGTTTTCAAGAAGCACCTTTACTATGTTCTTTCCGATGTCGTGGATATCGCCCTTTACAGTCGCAAGAATTATCCTGCCCTTTGAGACAGTCTTTTCTCCGCTTGCGAGGATATGCTCCTTTATGACCTCAAAGCAAACCTGCGAAGCAGAAGCCGTCTGTATAAGCTGCGGAAGGAAGAGAGTACCCTTTTCAAACTCGGCACCTGCCTGATCAAGCGCAGGAATAAGCATTCCGTTTACTATCTCCATAGGCTCGGTGGTCTGCAAAAGCTCCTTGGTGATGTTTCGGCACTCGGCCTTCAGCCCCGAGAGCACTGCACTTTTAAGGTCAGTATTAACCTTGCCTGCCTGAGGCTTCGGCTTATCCTCCTGACCCGAATAGTGCGAGATAAAGTCAACAGAGTTTACATCTATATTCATAAGCAGCTTATAGGCTCTGACCGCACCTGTCATCGAACCGATATTAGGGTTCATGATAGGCAGGTCAAGTCCCTTTGTGAGTGCCATCTGCAGGAAATTACAGTTTACAAGCTCTCTGTTCGGCAGTCCGAAGCTGATGTTTGAAACACCCAGAACTGTTTTCAGTCCGAGCTGTGTTTTTACCATTTCCACTGCCTTGACTGTCTCGTACACATTTTCCTGCTCTGCCGAGGCTGTCAGGGTCAGGCAGTCGATATAAACGTCTTCCTTTCTGATACCGATAGACAGCGCCCTGTCAAGTATCTTCTTTGCGATCGCAAAGCGCTCCTCGGCTTTTTTGGGTATGCCGTTCTCATCAAGGGTGAGACCTACCACAGCTGCACCGTACTGCTTTACAAGAGGCAGCACAGTCTGAAGAGACTTCTCCTCTCCGTTTACAGAGTTGACTATCGGCTTTCCGTTATATATCCTGAGTGCCGCACCGAGCACCTCGGGGATAGTGGAATCGATCTGCAAAGGCACATCTACCACGCCCTGAAGCTCCTTTACGGCTCTTATCATCATGGCCTTCTCATCTATTGAGGGCAGGCCAACATTTACATCCAAGATGTCTGCTCCTGCCTCGGTCTGCTCTATCGCCTGCGAGAGAATATAGTCAATATCTCCTGCAAGAAGTGCCTCCTTGAAACGCTTTTTACCTGTCGGGTTTATACGCTCACCGATTATCCTCGGCTGGTCGATGACTACCGTATTTGTAGCACAGCAGACAGCCGCAGGTATCTCATTATGCTGAGGTGTATAGGTCTTGTCCTTGATCATTTCACTAAGCGCCCTGATATAATCGGGAGTGGTACCGCAGCAGCCGCCTAAGAACTTCACTCCAAGCGGCAGAAATGCCTTTGCAAGCTCGGTAAACTCCTCGGGCGAGCAGTTATATTCATTAGTGACAGGATCGGGCAGACCTGCATTGGGCTTTACAACAAGCGGCAGATTTGTCCAGCGTGACATTTCCTCAACTATCGGGTAGAGCTCCTTAGGGCCGAGCGAGCAGTTCACACCTATCGCATCTATCCCGAGGCTTTCAAGCGTCAGTGCAGCTGCAGAGATACAAGTACCCGTAAATGTTCTGAGGTTGTCCTCAAAGGTAAGTGTACACACTATCGGGAGTGTGCTGTTCTCCCTTGCCGCAAGTACAGCCGCCTTGACCTCATAGAGGTCGCTCATAGTTTCAATTACGATGAGGTCAGCGTCACTGCCTGCAAGCACCTGTTCCTTGAAGATATCATAGGCCTCCTCAAAAGAGAGCGTTCCCGTAGGTGCTAAAAGCTGCCCGATAGGGCCTATATCGAGAGCAACCAGAGTATCTGTGCCCTCGGCTGCCTTTCCGGCATTGCGGATAGCAGCCTGTACGGTCTCTGTTACATCAATGCCGCAGCGCTTCATTTTAAGCCTGTTTGCTCCGAAGGTGTTAGAGTATATAATATCGGAGCCTGCCTCAATATACTGCCTGTGAATATCAATCAGCCAGTCGGGCTTGTCTGTGTTCAGTCTTTCGGGAGCCTCGCCCATCTGCAAGCCCTTTGCCTGAAGCATAGTTCCCATACCACCGTCAAGGAGTATGAACTGTTTTCTGTCAAAAAGGGCTTTAAGTTTGTTTTCCATTTATATACCTCCGTAGCGGCTTAATCTCTGCTGTAGTAGCATTTATATCTGAGGCGGCAGTTATCGCAGTTTCTGTGACAGCCCTGCCTTGCCATATCTATTGACCTGTCGGACAAACCGATGACCGCTGTTACCGACTTTCTCGGTATCATTATATTGTTCTCCCCGACTGTTATTCCAAGAAGCTTATGAGCATTCAGAACATCTAAGAACATCGGCTGGATCTCAAGAGGGAAATCTCCGTAGCCCGGAGAATACCTCCATGTACGGAAGCTCCTTGCCCTGTATGAAATCTCATGCTCTGCTTCCTCGCAGAGAGCCTCTACCGCAGCTCCTGCGATAGCATCTGTAAGGTAGGCTCTTGTAAGGTCGGTGGCTTCCAGGCTTTTGATAAGCTTATCCGCACCGACAGAGAGTGTCGCCGCAAACAAAGCGCAGCGGTGGCAGCCCTCCAAGTGCCTTGCAATATCCGCACCGGGAAGTATTAGCGGTGTATCGACTACCTGTATGCCCTCCTTGACCATAGTTATCCCAAGGATACGGAACGTAAACGAAGGCATGATGACCCTTTGCAGCTCGTCCTCGCACTCATCTATCATTTCCATCATATTGTAGTCGGGCTTCTTCTCCCTGTAGCCCATAAATCTGATTATTTCAGCTCTGTCGATCTCTATCTTCTTGGTCTTAGGTCTCATATTTTTTACCCCGTGCACCGCAAAGGCGGCACTATCTTTTTATTATCAGCTAAAATACACCTTGTACCATACAAGGAAGGTAAACACTGTCCATATCTTACGGCTGTGATCGTACTTGCCCTCTCTGTGTTCATCAAGAAGCTTTACAAGCTGATCTGTATTGAAAAACTTCTCCGAAGCTTCACTCAGAAAGCTCTCCCTGACAATATTATAGTACTTATCTTCCTTCAGCCATACTCTTGTCGGCACAGGGAAGCCAAGCTTATCCTTCTTTGCCGTCTGCGGAGGGCAGGCTCTTAAAGCCGCAAGTCTCATAGCGTACTTAGTTTCGGTCTTTGTAACTCTGTAGCGTGTGGGTATCTGCTCTGCGAGCTCCATTATTTTCTTGTCCAGAAACGGCACTCTGAGCTCAAGTGAATGTGCCATGCTCATTTTATCGGCTTTAAGGAGAATATCACCTGTCATCCAGAGGTGCAGATCAAGGTACTGCATCTGAGTTACCTGATCGTTCTGCGATGACCTGTCATAAAACGGCTTTGTGATCTCCATTGCATCGGGAGCGTTTGTCTTTATTTTCAGAAGAGCCTTTCTCTCCTTTTCGGAGAACATATAGGCATTTCCGATAAAGCGCTCTTCAAGGTCCTTTGAGCCTCTGATAAGGTAGTTTACTCCGTGCTTCTTCGGCAGATGTGAAGCTCCTGCACCTACTGCCTTTCTGATAGGTCTCGGTATCTTGAAATAGGGAGCCATATCGGCAGGATTGTGATAGATGTTATATCCTCCGAAAATCTCATCGGCACCCTCGCCCGAAAGAACCGCCTTTACCTTCTCCGAGGCTATCTGACAAACAAAATAGAGTGCAATAGCGGCAGGGTCGGCAAGGGGCTCGTCCATCTGGTACTGAATTTTCTCTAAGCTGTTCCAGTACTCCTCGGGAGTGATGACTTTAGAGAAGTTTTCTTTTCCTATGTACTTTGAGAACTCCTTTGCGTAGCCTATCTCGTTATATTTTTCGTCCTCACCGAAGCCGACTGTAAAGGTCTTGTCTACGTCTGCCTCAGCGGCAACATAGCTTGAATCCACTCCGCTTGAAAGGAAGGAGCCTACCTCGACATCTGCAAACTTGTGAGCCTCAACGCTGTCCTTGAACGTATCCGAAATGCGGTTTACCCAGTCCTCTAAAGTGGGCTCTTCATCGGGAGTGAACTTTACCTCCCAGTAACGGCGGACAGAAAGCTCGCCGTCTTTATACTTAAAGCAGTGCGCCGCAGGAAGCTTGAACACATTTCTGAAAAAGGTCTGCTCTGTGGGAGAGTACTGGAAGGTAAGGTAGGTTTCCAGAACGTCCTCGTTGAGTTCCTTTTCAAAGGCAGGGTGATCGAGAAAGCTTTTTATCTCCGAGCCCCACATAAAGGTCTCGCCGAACTTAGCATAGTAAAGTGGCTTTATGCCAAAGAAGTCTCTTGCTCCGAACAGCTCGTTTTTAGTCTTATCGTAGATGATAAAAGCAAACATACCTCTGAGCTTATCAAGAAGCTCCTCGCCCCACTCCTCATAGCCGTGAATAAGCACCTCGGAGTCGGTCTTTGTGTAAAAGCTGTGACCTGCCTGTTCAAGCTCGGCTCTCAGCTCCTTGAAGTTATATATCTCACCGTTAAAGGTGAGCACTAAGGTTTTGTCCTCATTATATATCGGCTGACTGCCGTTCTCTGACAGGTCGATAAGAGAAAGCCTGCGAAAGCCCATCGCAACGTTTTCGTCAATATACTTGCCCTCAGAGTCAGGACCACGGTGCTTTATCCTGTCCATCATCAGACCCAGCACCTCGTCAGCATTATTTATATGGTTTGAAAATCCAACAAATCCGCACATATTTTAACCTCGATTCGCCTTACAAATAACTATACATTTTAATTATACTACAGATTTACTCTGATTTCAAGAGAAAATCGAAATATTTTCCCGATAATCGCATATAATAACAGAAAATTTTGCGATACCTCTTGCAAAATCGGAAGAAACATAGTATAATAGAAAATCATATAAAAAAGAAGTGAGAAAATGCCCGAAAAGAAAAAGAATAAATTCAAGTTCAGACCTGCCCTTATGATAGGCGCTGCTATATTCATAATGCTGGTATCGTTTCTTGCATATATGCTCGACACCAAGCTTGAAGACGTTGTCGCCAAGGAGACAGGCTCATCAGTCATTACCCATGACACCGCCTACGACTCAGAAAAGTAGCTCTGCAAACCGCCGATTATGGCGGTTTTTTTCTTTTCTCACAGCTTTTATACAATTATCTGTACTTTTAAATATAGTTTTTGTTCGATAAATTTCACTTTTGCTTTAATTATTTATACGTTTATTTTCTCTTAAATTATGTTTATATTAACAGTTTTCCGTACTTTTTATACAACTTACTATACATTTTTATTCTCCTTTCAATTTAGATATTATACTATTTTAGGTACTTTTTATATATTTAATTATACATAATTACTCTCTTTTAATTTTATTTATAATACGATATTATGTACTGTTTATATATTTTTAAGTACATAAAAGTTCACATACAATAAATGGTGCAGCACGATAAAACGTACTGCACCCTTGCATTTTTGTACAAAATATTTCTCAGAATGGCGCTGTCTCCACAGCATAGCCTGCTTTAAGCGATGCCTGAACATCTATATACCGCTGGTTAGAGCTCCCACGAAACGGCAGCTCAAGGGTTCTCTTCGCCAGCACAAAGCGGCCGTCTACAAGCCAATCCAGGCGTTTTAAGAGCTCCATATAGCCGTTTTCCATGTTCGCCTGATCGACAAGCTCCTCAAAGGTAAAGCCCGTATAGGACATTATATTCAGGGGAAAGCCCTTAAATTCCCTTATCATGTCAGAGAGCTCAATAAGTGCCGCACACTGCATGAACGGCTCTCCGCCGCTGTAGGTAACACCGTCAAGCAGAGGGTCCCGGGTTATCTGCTCAAAGAGCTCATCGGTGGTGATAAGCTCACCTCCGTCGAAGGCCCATGTTTCGGGGTTGTGACAGCCTTCGCAGTGATGCGGACAGCCCTGCGTGAATATAGTAAACCTTATTCCGGGGCCGTCTACTATCGACTCCCCTGCCTTGCCTGCTATTCTGAGCTGCATATTGTCACCTCTTTGCTGTACAAATTATCGTACACTTGCATTCAGACTCTGATCCTCGGTATCTTCTCCGTAACTACTCTCTGGTGCTCTGCCTCTGTTCTTCCGCACCTAGGGCAGCGGTCGCCGATGATGCCTGTATATCCGCAGACGGGGTCACGGTCAACAGGGTGGTTGATAGAGCCGTAGCCTATGCCTGCTTCCTTCATGTATCTTACTATCTTCTCGAAGGCAGGCAGGTTTCCGAGCGGGTCGCCGTCAAGCTCAACATAGCTGATGTGGCCTGCATTCGTAAGGTTATGATAAGGTGCTTCTATCTTTATTTTCTCGAAGGCATTTATCGGATAGTAAACAGGAACGTGGAAGGAGTTCGTATAGTAATCACGGTCGGTAACGCCTGCTATCTCACCGAAGCGCTTCTTATCCATTTTTACAAAGCGTCCCGAAAGACCCTCCGCAGGTGTTGCAAGGAGCGAGAAGTTAAGCCCTGTACGCTTTGTTTCCTCGTCCATTCGGCGTCTCATTCTGGTGATTATCTCCAGTCCGAGATCTCTTGCTTCGTCAGACTCTCCGTGATGCTTGCCGATAAGCACTTTCAGGCACTCAGCAAGACCTATAAAGCCGACAGAAAGCGTTCCGTGACGAAGCACCTTCTCTAAGGTATCGTCCTCGGTGAGCTGCTCGGAATCGAGCCATATACCCTGACCCATAAGGAAGGGGAAGTTCTTTACCTTCTTCTGGCACTGTATCCTGAACCTGTGCATAAGCTGGTCGATACAAAGATCCATCATCTCGTCTAAGCTGTCAAAAAACGCACCGATATTTCTCTGAGCCTTGATACCCAGTCTCGGCAGGTTTATAGTTGTAAAGGAGAGGTTTCCTCTGCCTGTTACTATCTCTCTGGACGGGTCGTTTGCATTTCCGATAACACGGGTACGGCAGCCCATGTAGGCTATCTCGGTATCGGGGTTGCCCTCCTTATAATACTGGAGGTTGTACGGAGCGTCAATAAACGAGAAGTTCGGGAAGAGCCTCTTAGCAGACACTCTGCAGGCAAGCTTGAACAGGTCGTAGTTCGGGTCGCCCTGCTCGAAGTTCACACCCTGCTTAACCTTAAAGATATGTATCGGGAAGATAGGTGTCTCACCGTTTCCGAGACCTGCCTCCTCGGCAAGGAGAATGTTCTTGATGACCATTCTGCCCTCGATAGAGGTATCTGTTCCGTAGTTTATTGATGAGAACGGAGTCTGTGCTCCTGCTCTTGAATTCATCGTATTAAGGTTATGGATAAGAGCCTCCATAGCCTGATA
>DGRP01000064.1 GCA_002391065.1 Ruminococcus sp. UBA4385
ACAACAAACTCGTCCGTGACAAGATACCCGAAATAATAGAAAAAGCAGGCAAGAAAGCCTACACACATATCCTCTCCGAAGAAGAATACATAACAGAGCTTGACAAAAAGCTGAATGAGGAGTGTGCCGAGTATCTGGCTGACAAGAAATACTTGCTGGCTTGATGAAGTGCGCCCTGCGGAACTGAAACAGGTGGGGTATATCTCTTTAGGGATATATCTCGTTTTAGTGTGCATTGTGCGGTATTGCCTATAGTACAAATTATCTATTTTCCCAAATCAAGATTTATGTAATTTTGGGAAATAGATTTTTATTTTGCCGACATCAGCAGAGCCTGATACCACTCATTCTTCTTGACTCTACTCATCCCCTTGCCGCAGATAAAGTCGATAAGCCACGCCTTGCTTGTTACCCTATTTATACATAATTATTATAACACAAATTCTTCCAAAAATCAAGTACTTTCTTCAATCCCCGAGGAGGTTGATCTGCTCTGTAAATCCCCGAAAAGCTTTTCCTCAGACTATTTTCATTTCAAATTTGTCCTTCAGCACAGCATCGGGTACTGCGGTCGGATAATTTCCCGAAAAGCAGGCGCTGCAGAAGCCCTCATGTCCGACAAGCTCCGAAAGCCTGTCAATCGGCAGATACCCAAGGCTGTCAGCTCCGATTTTCTCAGCAATCTGCTCAGAAGTAAGATGATTTGCGATAAGCCCCTTCTCGGAATCAATATCTGTGCCGTAATAGCAAGGGTGCAGGAATGCAGGCGCACACACACGAAAGTGTATCTCCTTTGCACCTGCCTGACGCAGAAGCGAAACTATCCTTGCTCCTGTTGTACCCCTGACGATAGAATCGTCCACAAGCACAATGCGCCTGCCACTTACAACAGGCTCTATCGCAGAGAGCTTTATGCGCACCTTGTCTGTCCGCACCGACTGCCCGGGTGCTATGAATGTGCGGGCTATGTACTTGTTTTTGATAAGCCCCATTTCATAGGTCAGACCTGAGCCCTGTGCATAGCCCAGCGCCGCATCAAGCCCCGAATCGGGAACACCGATAACTATATCCGCATCGGCAGGACAGCTTTCGGCAAGGATATGTCCTGCACGCACTCTTGCCTCGTGAACGCTCACTCCGTCAATTACAGAGTCAGGTCTTGCAAAGTAAATGTACTCAAAAATGCAGGTTCTGCGCTCTCTTGTGCCGCAGTGCTGACGAAGAGACTTTACCCCCTCTTTTGAAAAGAGGAGTATCTCCCCCGGCTCTATGTCACGCTCAAAGACTGCACCTACTGCTGTCAGAGCACAGCTTTCCGAGGCAACCGCATAACCGCCGTCAGGCAGCCTGCCGAAGCATAATGGTCTCATACCGAGGGGGTCTCGGGCAGCAATAAGCTTTGAGGGCGACATCAGCACCAGTGAGTATGCACCCTCGATAATGCCCATTGTGTTCATAAGAGCCTGCTCAATGGAGGGTGTAACAAGGCGCTGTTTGGTGATTATATAGGCGATAGTTTCCGTATCTGAGGTGGTGTGAAAAATAGCTCCCGAAAGTTCGAGCGTCTTTCTCAGCTCCGCCGCATTGGTAAGGTTGCCGTTATGTGCAAGGGCCATTCTGCCCTTCATGTGATTTACTACTATCGGCTGACAGTTGCGCCTGTCATTGCCGCCTGTTGTCGAGTAACGCACATGACCTACGGCCATATTGCCCTTTGGCATTGAAGCCAAGGTCTGAGTGTCAAACACCTCACCAACCAGTCCCAAATCTTTATGCGCCGAGATGACACCGTTATCGCAGACGGCAATGCCGCAACTCTCCTGCCCCCTGTGCTGAAGAGCATAAAGCCCATAATAAACACTCTCGGCAAGCGCCTCATTCTTCTCCGACCGGATACCGAAAACACCGCATTCCTCACGCAGACCACTCATACTTGATCCCTCTTTCAGAAAAAATAAAAAGACAATGACGCCTTGTACAGACATCATTGCCTTAAGCTTATTATACACCACTCGTTTGTAATTGTCAATAACATTTCAGCACTTGACAAAGAACAGCGTTCGTAGTATAATAAAAATATAGTAATGAGCAAGGGCGTTCATTCAGCTGTAAGGCTGAGTGCGCCCTTTTTTGTTTGGAGGTACCTTTATGAGCTACACAGCACAGGAAATAATGGATTATTGCAGAGAGGAAGAGGTGCAGTTTATCCGCCTTGCCTTCTGCGATGCTTACGGCACTCAGAAAAACATCTCTATCCGCCCTGCCGAGCTCAGGCGTGCCTTTGAACAGGGCATAGGCTTTGACGCTTCAGCCGTAAGGGGCTTTGCGAACGAGTCACGCTCTGACCTTCTGCTGTTCCCCGACCCGTCTACTCTGTCGGTGCTGCCATGGAGAGCCGAGAACGGAAGCGTTGTAAGAATGTTCTGCTCTATATGTAAGCCAAATGGCAGTATCTTCGAGTGCGACACGAGAAGCCTGCTCAAAAAAGCTGTCGATGAGGCAAAGGCAGAGGGTCTGGAGTTTTCATTCGGCTCGGAGCTTGAATTTTATCTCTTCAAGCGAGACATCAATGACGAGCCCACCACCGAGCCCTATGACAAGGCAGGCTATATGGACATCGCACCCGATGACAAGGGCGAGAACATCAGAAGGCAGATATGCCTGACGCTTGAACGCATGGGCATATCTACAGAGAGCTCTCACCACGAAGAAGGCCCGGGCCAGAACGAGATAGACTTCCACTATGCCGATGCACTGCGTGCCGCTGACGAGGCTATGGCATTCAGAAGCGTTGTAAAGGCGGTAGCTCACGAGAACGGTCTCTTTGCCGATTTCTCACCAAAGCCCCTTGCCGATAAGCCGGGCAACGGCTATCACATTAATCTGTCGGTGAAGAATGATGAGCACCATGTTAAGCTTCCTGCCGTTATTGCAGGAATACTTGAGCATATCAAAGGAATGACAGTGTTCCTTGACCCGACCGAGGAAAGCTACAGACGCTTTGGTATAAACAAAGCGCCTAAGTATATTTCGTGGTCAAGCGAGAACCGTTCTCAGCTTGTGCGTATTCCTGCCGCAGCAGGCGAATACAGACGTGCGGAGCTTCGCTCTCCCGACCCGACTGCTAATCCGTATCTTGCGTTCACTCTGCTTATCTATGCAGGACTTTACGGCTATAAAAACGGGCTCTATCTGCCGCCTGTTTCGGATATTGACCTTCTGTCGGCAGACAACGCTGTGGCCGAAGGCTATGAAAAGCTCCCTCAGTCGCTTTCAGAGGCGAAGCTCTGCGCAAGGGAGAATACATTTATCAAAGAGCATCTGCCGCAGCGTATCATTGACATATACTGCGGTTAAAGGAGGGCGCTTATGGAGCTGAAACAAAGGCATTACAGCGTTCTGACCGTATCGGCACAGCCTAAGTTCAATGAATCGCTGAGTGCCCTTATAACAGAGCGCCGACGATATGAGCCGGAGCTGGAAGAAAGTATCAGCGGTGCGAAAAGACGTCTGCTTGAACGAAATTTTGACTTTATAATCATAAACGCTCCCCTGCCCGACAATGACGGTGTGCATCTTGCGATAGAGCGCTCCTCAAAAAGCGGCTGTGCGGTACTGCTGCTGGTGGCAAGAGATTACTATGAGCGTGTGTTTGAAAAGGTCTGTCCCTACGGGGTGTATACGCTTGCAAAGCCCTCTCCGAGACAGCTTGTAACTCAGGCTTTTGACTGGCTTGAAAGCACAAGAGAGCGCCTTATGAGCCTGGAGAAAAGGTCTGCAACACTTGAGGATAAAATGCAGGAAATACGTCTCGTTAATAAAGCTAAATGGCTCATAATAGAAAAGGAGAGCATGAGCGAGGAAGACGCTCACCACCTGATTGAAAAGCTGGCAATGGATAAGTGTGTTCCAAAGCGCACCATAGCCGAGCAGATAATCAGGCACGGCGGAATTTGACAACTTCTACATACTTCCATATCCTGAAAAGCCGAAGCCCCCTAAGGAGCTTCGGCTTTTCCTATGCTCTGTCTATGACTGACATATAGCTTTATGTAAGGAATTATGTATCGACGGTATCCTGCAGGGCATCAAAGCCTTCCTCGCCTGTCCTTACCTTGATGACATTCTCAACATCATAGATAAAAATCTTTCCGTCACCGTAATGTCCTGTATAGAGAGCCTTCTTTGCTGTTTCGACTACACTTCTCACAGGTATCTTGCTGACAACTATATCAACCTGAACCTTCGGCATGAAGTTTATCTCAACAGGTACACCACGATAGTATTCGGGCTTGCTCTTCTGATTTCCGAAGCCCATAACGTGCGATACAGTCATACCTGTGATACCAAGCTTCGTCATGGAGTTTTTAAGCTTATCAAGCTTTGCCTCCTTGCAGATGATCTCTATCTTAGTAAGCTTTGGCACGCCATCGGGAGCAAGACTTTCAAGTCTCTTGACGGGTACTGCCTCAGCCTCGGGAGTGTCTCCGCTGACAACAGATGCATCGTTGTACTCTTCATAAGTAGTGTACTTGTGAACTGAGGGCATAAAATCGGGATAAGCACTCGGCAGACCATGCTCTGTAATATCAAGACCTAGTATCTCTTCCTCGGCTGTTGTGCGAAGGCCATTTGTCGCCTTGATAATAGCAAAGGTTATTATCATCATCACAGCGGCATAAGCTGCAACACTTCCGAAGCCTGCAAGCTGCAGTCCGAGCTGCTTGAAGCTGCCTGTGTAGAACAGTCCTTTCAGACCTGCGGGAGCATCAGGATTTGCAAGCAGACCAACTGCGACAGTTCCCCAGATACCGTTCGCCATGTGAACACCTACGGCACCTACAGGGTCATCAATGTGAAGCTTCAGGTCTATAAACTCAACTACCCATACTACAAGCAGTCCCGATACAAGACCAACAACTGCCGTACCTATCGCATCATAGGCATCCGTTCCTGCGGTAACACCTACAAGTCCTGCGAGCGATGCGTTCAGGCACATTGAAACATCGGGCTTGCCGTTTCTTATCCATGTGTAGATCATTGTGACAACTGTTGCAACAGAGGGCGCTATAGTTGTTGTAAGGAAGATAGATGCAAGCTCAGAAACTGTTGTTGCAGCTGCACCGTTAAAGCCGTACCAGCCGAGCCACAGAATAAAAACTCCGAGAGCGCCAAGCGTAATGGAATGACCCGGGATAGCGTTTACCTTGATGACCCTGCCGTTCTCGTCACGCTCATATTTGCCAAGACGAGGTCCTACGAAGATCGCACCGATAAGGGCAGCTATACCGCCGACCATGTGAATAGCACATGAGCCTGCATAGTCATGGAAGCCTATCTGCGAGAGCCAGCCGCCTCCCCAGATCCAGTGAGCTTCGATAGGGTAAACTATCAGGGAGATAACTCCCGAATAAATACAGTAGCTTGAAAACTTAGTTCTTCCAGCCATTGAGCCCGAAACGATAGTAGCTGTAGTCGCACAGAACACAAGGTTGAACACAAATGTCGATGCGCCCGTAAAGCTGCCGTCAGCAGGGCTTGCGATGAACTCCTTGAAGTTTGTGAACAGATCCATGTTCGGCAGACCTATCAGCCCGAAGAGGGTGTCCTCACCCATCATAAGGGTGTAGCCCAGAAGCGAGAACACGATAGTTCCGATACAGAAGTCCATAAGGTTTTTCATTATAATGTTTCCTGCATTCTTTGCACGTGTGAAGCCTGTCTCCACCATTGCAAAGCCTGCCTGCATCCAGAATACAAGTGCGGCTCCTATCAGAAACCAAAATTCAACTGTCATATAAATTCCTTCTTTCCTTGATTAGTTTTCGCTTTTAATGAGTGCCCCTCATGGCAACCGCCCCCTGTTCACGAAAAAAGCCCGCAGAGATTTTCTGCGGACATCATTGCTCAAAATGGATATAAAACAAAACAGACAGGGAAGCTTTACGGCTCCCTTGCCTGTTGTCTGCATTATACACTGTTTTGACTTGAATGTCAAGAGGTTTTTGCAAAATTTGCATTTTTATATTATCAAACTTGCAAAATTCGGGCTATTTTTAGTTAAAACTATCTAATTATGAATTTTCTGTATATCAAATCTTGCATGGCTATATTGTGTTTTTTTCTTTTGAGCTTCTTGCAGCACGAAAGCCGATAAATTTCCGACATTAACCCTCAAAATGACGTATATACGAGCTTTGTTAATATTTTATTCATTGACATTTCTACGCTCTTGTGCTAGATTTTTATCAGGCGATGGGGCTGTTCTACCAAAGGGTGGAACAGCCCTGTTTTTATGTTCGGAGGTGAGAGCGTGCAGTACAAGGTCCTGGTAGTTGACAATTCAAACTACGATCTGAGACACTACAGCAGTATGTCTGTATTTGAGGAATGCGGCTTTGAAATGTGCTCTCACACCTCCGAGCCGACAAAGGCTATCAGTGCCGCCGCTGATAATGAGTGCGACCTGATTCTGTGCATAAACAGACCATCGGCGGTGATAGCGGCGGAGCTTCTGAAAAGAACTTCTATGGCAGGCATACGTATTCCGACCCTTGTTATCAGTCAGGTAAATGCTTCAAATGATATGCGTGAGTGTTTTCTTCTCGGTGCTGTTGACTACCTGATCGAGCCTGTTATGGACGATGATATACGCTCGGCACTCATAAGGGCTCAGAAGGCTATCGGCAAAAAGATAATGGCCAAGGAATATGAGCGTGCTATGGGAAAGGCGCTATCTGCCATTCCCGCTGTGCCGAAAAATGAAAGCTTCACAGCTAAGCTCAGAGAGCTTCTTGAAAAAACTCAGGGCAGTGCCCTGACTGTTGAGGCTGCCGCCGACTACTTCAGCTTTAACCCCGACTATTTCGGACGCTATTTCAAGCAGCGTACAGGTATCCCGTTCAGTGAGTTCTACAAAAAGCTCACTATGGACTATGCAGGACAGCTGCTTGCATCGGGACACTACAAAGTTCACGAGGTCAGCGATATGCTGGGCTTCGCCTCACCCGACTATTTTACAAGGGTGTTCAAAAAGGTTACGGGAAAGCTTCCGTCAAGCCTTCGTCGGTAAGCTGCCGAAACGCCTTATGACACGCTTTGCAGCGTCAGCCTTAGGTATGCACTTATCCATTGAGAGCTTTTGCAGGTACTTGTGAGCCTGCTCCTCGCTCATTTCACAGTGCTCTATCAGCAGAGCCTTTGCCCGACTGATAAGCTCCTTTTCTCCGATATTTACAGACATCATCATAACCACTCCCCCGAATGACAATTATAGAAAATGCGCTCGCTTTTTGTCAATCGGGTAAAACGGCAAATGTCTGAAATTTAATGTATAAGATATGAAAATAAACGCAGCGCCGACATTGACCTTTCATACATTTTTGCGGTATGATTTTAATGTGAGCGCAAAGCATTACAGGAGGATAAAATTATGTCTTATGTTGATGAAATAATCGAACAGGTAATTGAAAAGAACCCTGCTGAGCCCGAGTTCCATCAGGCTGTCAGAGAGGTACTTGACTCTATCAGACCCGTAGTTAATGCAAATGAGGAAAAGTTCAGAAGAGATGCTCTTCTTGAAAGGCTCGTAAACCCGGAGAGACAGATAAAGTTCCGTGTTCCGTGGATCGACGATCAGGGCAACGCTCACGTTAATACAGGCTACAGAGTACAGTTCAACTCTGCTATCGGACCATACAAGGGCGGACTGAGACTGCACCCATCGGTAAACCTTGGTATCATCAAGTTCTTAGGCTTTGAGCAGATCTTCAAGAACAGCCTTACAGGACTTCCTATCGGCGGAGGCAAGGGCGGCTCTGACTTTGACCCCAAGGGCAAGAGCGACCGTGAAATCATGGCTTTCTGCCAGAGCTTTATGACCGAGCTTTGCAAATACATCGGTGCTGACACTGACGTTCCCGCAGGCGACATCGGAACAGGCGGACGTGAGATCGGCTATATGTTCGGTCAGTACAAGAGGATAAGAGGTCTTTTCGAGGGCACACTTACAGGAAAGGGACTTTCCTACGGCGGTTCACTCGCAAGAACCGAGGCTACAGGCTACGGTCTTCTTTACCTGACAGATGAGCTTCTCAGAAGCCATACATATTCTATGGAGGGCAAGACTGTTGTAGTATCGGGTGCAGGAAACGTTGCTATCTATGCAATTGAGAAAGCAGCACAGCTTGGTGCAAAGCCCGTTACCTGCTCGGATTCGACAGGCTGGGTATATGACCCCGACGGTATCGACGTTGCAGCTCTCAAGGAGATCAAAGAGGTCAAGAGAGCAAGACTTACAGAATACAAGAACTACAGACCAAACTCCGAGTACCATGAGGGCAGAGGTGTTTGGCAGATCAAGTGCGATATTGCACTCCCCTGCGCAACTCAGAATGAGCTTGACATTGAAGACGCTAAGCAGCTTGTTGCTAACGGTGTTATCGCAGTCTGCGAGGGTGCTAATATGCCTGCCACAGAGGAGGCTACAAAGTATCTTCAGGAGAACGGTGTGTTCTTTGTACCGGGCAAGGCTGCAAATGCAGGCGGTGTAGCTACATCTGCACTGGAGATGTCCCAGAACAGCGAGAGAAGAAGCTGGAGCTTCGAGGAGGTAGACGCAGCTCTCAAGAGCATTATGGAGAACCTCTACCACAATATCGACAACGCAGCCAAGAAGTACGGCTTCGAGGGCAACTACGTTGCAGGTGCTAACCTTGCAGGCTTTGAGAAGGTCCTTGACGCTATGAACGCTCAGGGCATAGTATAAGGAGAGCCTATGAAAGAGAACACCGATTTCGTATGCTTCATAGAAATAGATCACCCCGAGATGCTTCTGAATATCCCCGAAAGGGACAGAAGACTTGATACGATCAACTACTGTGAATACTGCGAGAATACAGAGACCTACGACTAAAAAATAACATAAAACATTGCAGTACCGTACCTGTCCAACCCCGGGGCGGTACTGCGGTGTTTATTATAGAGTAAGGGAGTAATGTGATGAAAACTATTCTGGTATGTAAGGAGAGCGACCCTCGGGAAACGAGAGTGGCGCTCGTGCCCGATGACGTAAAGCGCCTCACAGCTATGGGCTATGAAATAAGCGTTGTGCGCACGGCAGGAGAGAAAAGCGGCTTTTCCGACTCCGCCTATGAGAAGGCAGGAGCAAAGCTTGTTTCTTCAAACGAAGAGGGCTATAAGGGTAAGGAGATAGTACTTCGTATTATGAAGCCCGAGAATATCGAAGGCATTGAAAGCGGAACTTTGCACCTTAGCTACCTTGACCCGTTTAACGAAAAGGAACTTCTTAATAATATGGCAAAGGCAGGCATCAGGGCAGTCTCGCTCGAAATGATACCGAGGACCACCCTCGCTCAGAAGATGGACGTTCAGTCCTCGCAGACCTCACTCGCAGGCTATGTGGCTGTGGTGAACGCTGCGGCAAGGCTGCCGAAGATACTGCCGATGATGGTTACGCCCTCGGGTACTATCAACCCTGCAAGAGTGTTCATCATAGGTGTCGGAGTTGCAGGACTTCAGGCAATAGCAACAGCCAAAAGACTTGGCGCAAGGGTCGATGCATTCGATACCCGCCCCGTAGTTGAGGAGCAGGTAAAGAGCCTGGGCGCAAGCTTTGTGAAGATAGACCTCGGAGAGATGGGTCAAACAGACCAGGGCTATGCAAAGGAGCTCACTCCCGAGCAGGTTGCTAAACAGCAGGAGGCTCAGGCTAAGGTGTGTGAGCGCTCAAACATTGTTATCACGACTGCTAAGGTGTTCGGAAGAAAGGCTCCCGTCCTCATCAAAAAAGATGTGCTCGACCGCATGATGCCGGGCTCGGTGGTGGTTGATATGGCAGTATCCACAGGCGGAAACGTTGAGGGCTCAAAGCTGTTTGAAGACGTTGTTACCGACAACGGTGTTACTATCATGTCGGGTGATCTGCTTGAGCGTCAGGTGCCGTTTGATGCATCTAAGATGCTGTCGGGAAACTTCACGGCTTTCCTTACTCACTTCTATAATAAAGAGTCGAAGGAGCTTGAAATAAACCTTAATGACGAGATAATGAAGGGCTGTCTGCTTACACAGGACGGCAGTATAATACATGAAAGATTCAAGTGATCGGAGGAAAGTAATATGGCAACAGGAGAGATACTTCTGCTGGTTTTTGTATTCGTTATCGCAGGCTTTCTGGGAGTGGAGCTTATTTCAAAGGTTCCCTCGCAGCTGCACACTCCCCTTATGTCGGGAACGAATGCGATCTCGGGCATTACTATAGTAGGTGCGATCTCAGCTACTGCGGTGGCGCTTCATACTGACGGTATGGTGAGCAATATCTGCGGCTTTGCGGCTATTGTACTTGCTGCGATAAACGTTATAGGCGGCTATCTGGTAACAGACAGAATGCTCGGAATGTTCAAGAAAAAGGGGGATAAAAAGTGAGCTGGGAAAATATAAGCACCGTCCTGACAACTATACTTTATATGGTCTCGGCGGTGCTGTTTATCCGTGGAATAAAGCTGCTGGGCAAGGCTGACACAGCAAGAAAAGGAAACCTTATGTCCTCGGTCGGAATGCTTATCGCAGTTGTGACAGTGCTTTTGGAGAAAAAAGTCACAGATACTCTTACCGAGGGTCCTGCAAAGAACGCTTATATCTGGGCGATAGCAGCGATAGCTCTCGGCGGTGTTATAGGAGCTGTATGGGCTAAGAAGGTCGAGATGACAGGAATGCCGCAGCTTGTTGCACTCTTTAACGGCTTCGGAGGTCTGTCCTCACTGCTGGTGGCACTTACTCAGTATATGACTGACAAAAGCATAAACGTGTTCTCATCGGCAGCACTCGGGCTTACTATCGCTATCGGTGCGATAGCTTTTACAGGCTCGATAGTTGCATGGGGAAAGCTTTCGGGAAAAATGTTTAAGAAGAACATTTCTATCCCGGGAAAGAATGCTATAAATGCAATACTGGCGGTTATCGGTCTCGGCGGAGTTGTGCTTTACTCACTCTCTATCGCTGATATTGTTTCGGTAAAGGTCGGAGACATTGGCATTATCATTGTGACTGCTGCTTATCTGATACTTGGTCTTACAATGGTAGTTGCTATCGGAGGCGGAGATATGCCTGTTATAATCTCGCTGCTGAATGCTTTTTCGGGACTGGCAGCAGCGTTTGCAGGACTGTCTATTTCAAACTCGGTGCTTGTTGTTTCGGGCTGTCTGGTAGGAACATCGGGACTGATACTCACACTCATTATGTGCAAAGCTATGAACAGAAAGCTCACAGCACTCCTCTTCTCCTCGTTCGGAGCAAGCGCTAAGAAGGGTGCTCAGGGTGAAGCAAAAGAGCCGAAGTCAATGTCCGTTGAGGACGCTTATCTTATCCTTGAGGCGGCAAGCTCGGTAGTGTTTATCCCGGGTTACGGAATGGCAGTTGCACAGGCTCAGCATGCTGTAAAGGAGCTTTGTGACAAGCTAGAGGAAAACGGTGCTGAGGTAAGCTTCGCTATCCACCCCGTAGCAGGAAGAATGCCGGGACACATGAACGTACTTCTTGCCGAAGCTAACGTTCCTTACGAGCAGCTTAAAACTGCTGATGAGATGAACCCTCAGATGTCAAATACCGATGTTGCTATCGTTATCGGTGCGAACGATGTTGTAAACCCCTCGGCTATCGACGATGAGACCTCGCCCCTTTACGGAATGCCTATCATCAATGCCTTTGAGGCAAGAACTGTTTTCGTTCTTAAAAGAGGTAAAGGTACGGGCTTCTCGGGAGTGGAGAACCCTCTCTTTACCAATGACAATACTGTTATGATCTACGGCGACGCAAAGCAGACCGTATCCTCTATGGTAAGCGAGTTTGACGAAGGCTGATAAACATTCGATTTATATGAGCTATATTCCCCTTGTGGTATTTAGGCAACACCGCACAACCCGCGGCTAACGCATCTGATGCACATGGGTCGTGCGGTGTTGCCTTAAAAAGCCTATATACCGCTTAAATGCAGTATATAGGCTTTTTAATGCCGACAGTCTGTTGACAAAAAGAACTATACATGATAAAATTATCATGAAACCGAGGTGCTCAGACTGTGAAAAATAAGAAACTATGGATAGCCGCTGCGCTGGCGGTCATAATTATAAGCGGTGCTTTGAGCGCCTATATGCTTCTGCATTCGCATGGAAAAACTGTTGAGATAATCTCCGACGGCAAAACGATATACACGCTTGACCTCAGCCGTGAAAGCGACCATGAAATCGTGGTTGAATATAAGGGCAGAAAAAATGTCATCAAGATAGAAGACGGCGACATTTATATGAGCGAAGCCGAATGTCCCGACCACACCTGCATAAAGACAGGGCGCCTGAGCAAAAGCGGAGTGCCTATAGTCTGCCTTCCGAACAAGCTGATGATAAGATACAAGGAAGGCGGTGAGCTTGATGCCGCAACTCAGTAAAACACAAAGGCTGGTGCGGCTGGGGCTGCTGACCTCACTTGCACTGATCATCTTTGTGGTTGAGATGCAGATACCGAACCCCGTACCGATACCGGGAGTAAAGCTCGGACTTGCAAACATCATCACTGTCTATGCGGTATACCGCTACAGGTGGCACGAGGTACTGGGAGTTCTTCTTATACGGGTACTGCTCGGAGCTGTATTCGGAGGTAACGTTATGGCGATACCGTTCAGCCTTACAGGAGGTCTGCTCTGTCTTCTCGGAATGCTCGTTATGAAGCGTTTTATTGATGAGGAGCACGTCTGGATAGCAAGCCTTTTCTCGGCAGTGCTTCACAACCTAGGACAGACAGCAGCAGCCATCGTTGTTATGCAGACAACAGCGGTCATCACCTATCTGCCCTTTCTTATCTTCACGGGCAGTATAGCCGGTGTTTTTACAGGGCTTGCGGCACAGCTTCTTATGAAAAAGCTGAAGCTCAACAAAGTAGAAAAATAACAGGCAGCTTAGCGCTGCCTGTTTTCATCTCGGCCACAAGCTCGGTAGGTGTCAGACCTCTTATCTCACCGCTTCTGGCAAGGTCTGTCTTAACTTCAGGCGTATCGGCTTTACTGCTTGAAGCACTGCTATCTGAGCCTGCCGACGATGAGCTATCACTGTCAGAGCTTCCTCAGGCGCTCAGCATACACGCTGACATAACATGCGCCGTGATAATTGATACCGCACGAAATTTCTCATATCAGCACCTCAGGCTTTCTTAAATCTCAGAACGTTCCACGAATGCTTTTCAAAAACTATGCTCTCCCCTGCTGCCTTATCTTCGGGCTTTACATTATCGGGCTTGTCAAGTGAATTTACTGCTTTCAGGTCATCGCAGTTGAGCACTGTATGCTGATACAGCTTATAGCCCTCGGGAAGACTTATCTCAAGCTCACTGTCCTCATCAAGCGAACGGTTTACTGCAAAGACAGTTCTATACCTACAGGCAGTACCGTCCGAATGATGAATATAAAAAATATAACGTGGGCGAAGACACCCCCACAGTTAGAGACGATTATGTATATCACTATATAACAGAAAATAACGGCAGGGTAATAGTTTTTTCCTTTTATTCGGGCAGGGATAATTATACCGCACAGCAGGAAAGGGATTATTTTCTTAGTGTGGTAAATCTCTTGACTGAATAAATAAAACAAATATCTATAAATAATACATGGCGGTATCCAAAAAAGTTTGGTGCCGTTTTTTTGTGGGCGTTTTTTCTTTTTCCCTTACCATATGGTTTATTTGTGGAAATATACTATTGAAGCTTGGGGTTAAAGATCACTCCCTCTTCTTCCTATTCCTAAAGCTCTCATACAGCCATTCCTCAAACTCCTGCACCGTGATCTCCCCACTCTGACATCTGTCTCTCATCTCGACTGCCTTGTAATTCCACTCCCTGAACTTGTCGGGCTTTATCTGATTGACTTTCGTGCGTGCATAGTATCGCTTGTAGTATTTTCTAAACAGCGCAACAGCTTCATCGGTTTTCTGCCGCTCGTCATATTTCCTCTGCGCTCCTATCTGCTGACAGGTTCTTGTCTGCCCTTCACGAATTCTGTTGCAGTAATCGGAAACATAATTGCCCTTGACGATAAAATATCTGCCACAAATTTTGCACTTGTGCAGCCTTGTTCCGAGATCCAACATTTTAGTAAACTCTAATTCAAGCATATCGTGAATTGTGCTGACACGGTACTCCACCGCCATAAACCTCGGAGCATGATAGAATAATTGCACCCTGCCTGCTTCAAGCCCCAGCGCTTTTTCAAGCGGGCTCTTTTTGTTTGTGGGCTCATAGCTTGTGAGCCTTTGAGCGATCTCGGACGTATCAATATTTCCCCGTTTCAAGTACCTCGGATTGAGATTGCCGTTCATTGTAAAACGCTCTTCTCTTATGAAATCTGTAGGAGTTCCATAGACATCGGAGTAAAGCGAATACCGTTCGCATGGCAAAAATTTTGACAGCTCGTCCGGGTAGAATTCTTCATCAAATACAAACTCAATTCGCCGCAGCATTTCTTTTTGTATCTCGGTGATGTAGTGAATATACATCGGGATCGAATTCTTTGTAAAGTTCTCAATATACGGCGGAAAAATACTGCTGTAAACCGACTGATAAAGGTATCTGTCCAGACTTGAAAGCGTGCGTTCCATATTGCTGCTCTCGGCTTCAAGTACATCGTCTTGGTTACGGACAATATCCTCTCGCTTTTTGGCAACACTGAATAACGCCCCTAAAAGCAAAATACCGTCCTGCTCTTTTGTAAAATCGGTGTAGCAAAAGTCAAGAATACCCTCTCCGATAGTGAACGAAACATCAAGCCCCGTGAAAGCATACATCTTCCATGAGGGCGCTTTTTGACTGCGACTTCTCAGAACAAAAGCGTCACGGTAAACAAAATCACCCTCGGCATTTATGATGTCACGTTCATCAACAGGCACTATTGGCTCATGGTTTTCATCATCATATTCATTGACTTCGTACCGGCTTGTAACACGAACAGTCATGATTCGCTCCTCGTCATCAAGGAAGACCTTATTGTTAAACCCGTCAAATGAAATGTCGGGGCGGTTAGCACGAATCGCATGATAAATCTCCAGCGGTGTATATTCGTAGGACTCTCTTTTCATTTTTGTACCTCCGATTTTGGACAATAATAATTTCAAAATATCATCCACAATAATTGTAGTTCTAATAATTATTGTACAAAACTATTGCAATTCTGTCAAGTGGATGATATAATAAAGATGAGCTCAAACAAATGTTCCGGAACAAAAATCGGGGTGGTGGTATAAATGTCTTCGGTACAAAGATCGGGTTTTGTACCTGCCGAACTATATTTTAAAGCTGTTTTGGCAGGTACATTTTTGTGATTTTGTACCTGCCTGTACCTGATGTGAAAATTTTCAGCCCATACGGGCTGACAGTAAGATAATTGTAAATAGTGGTTTGTGACAATAACAAGCGAGCCATAGATTTTGTACGTACAAAATCACGCTGTTCCGATTCTCTGCCGAGAATCGGCGCAGACTGCCTGCCGTCAGCCTGTGAACAGCGGCTCGTTGGAAGAACCCAAACCCCTTGATCCAAAGGAGGAACGCTTATTGAAAATTGAGGAACAAAAGCAGGAGAAAAAGTACAAACGCAAGGGACACAGGAAGGAGGTATTGTACAAAGACGACGAGTGGAAAATAGTAAAAGCTAAAGCTGTTAAAATGAATTTGTCCACAACAAGATACATTGTGAAGATGTCGCTTAGTGATAATTTTATGCCGCAGGATATATATGATTTTGCGGAATTGATAAAACAGCTTTCAAAGATAGGAACAAACATAAACCAACTTGCAAGGAAAGCGAACACGATAAACAACATCTATGCCGAGGATTACGAGCGAATGCGAAAGGAGTACAGCAGTCTTTGCCTTTTATTAAAACAAAAAATATCCATGTTACGCCGAACCGCAGCCTGAGATATATCTGCGACCCGAAGAAAACACAGGGTGGGCTGAATATCGTGTCGGTAAATTGTATGCCCGACGCCCGCAACGCTTATCTTGATATGAAGCATGTGTATGAATACTATTCCAATCGCAAGTTCAACGAGCCCATGCCCAAAAGCGGTAAAGCAAAGGTCAAGCTGATCCACTACATTCAAGCCTTTGACCCGAAGGACAATGTCAGCGTTGAAACGGCGCAGAAGATAGGTCTTGACTTAGTCAAGGAAATGTTCGGAGAAAATGTGCAGGCGGTGATCGCCACTCATGATGATACAGGCAAGGTGCATAATCACATTATGCTGAATGTCTATGACCTCAAAGGCAGGCATTTTAGCTCCGACAAGGCTTCGCTCAATAAGATAAAAAAGCTGTCGGACGAGATCTGCAAGCGGTATGGAGTCGAGCCTTTTGATCGTAAGAAATATGTTCGTCAGACAATCATTAGTGGATACAATGAGTGGAATCATCTCCGAAATGGAACTTCATGGAAGCAGCAGATTCGTGATAAGATCGACGAGCTGATAACTGTTGCAGACAGCTTTTATGACTTGCGGCAGCGTATGGAACGAGAGGGCTACACGTTCAAGGACGGCAAGTATATTTGCGTTAAAGCTCCCGGGCAGCAGAGGAATGTAAGGCTCAAAACGCTGGGTGATAATTACACGCCCGAGCGGATAGAAAAGCGTATTGCCGAGCATAAGCAGACAGGTGTGGCAATATTTGCTCAGCAGTTCCGAACTACCTCTATTACAATAAATCAATCCGCAGGGGCTTACAGCGAAACATCAACCTTTAACCATATCAATGGTAGGTTTATGCAAATCTATCAGATAATCACGCAGGAGAAAATCAATAGCTTCGGTGTGCTGCAAGGAAAGCTTGCAGGTGCGGAGAAAAAGTATGCTGACCTTACTCAGAGGGTACAGGAGCTGAAAGAAAAAATTGAAACTACAACCGAGGAGATAAAGCTTGCAGAGCATTACTTCAATGATATGAGTGTTATGCAAAGGAGATTTCCGAAAAAAGAAGAGGACAAGGCTGCTGCTTTACTTATTAAGGAAAAAGATTTCAAAAAGAAAGAGGATACCGCTATCCTAACCGAGCAGCTTAAAAAGTATCAGACCGAGCTTGACGAATTAAACGAACAGCTATCGTCAGCAGGCGGTGAGGTGAGAAAGTACAAGGTGCTGAATGACATCTATGACAAAATGACTACCAAAGAGGACTACATAACACAGCTTGTGCGTGAGGCTAAGGACAGAACGACCTCGGAGGAATGGAACAATATGATAGACGAGCAGCGAGAGATCATTTTATCGGAGCTTGATAAAAACATATCCTATCCGATGACGGTAATTGAAAAGCGACTGAGGGAGAAACTTTTGAAGCTGCGGACAATGAATGTCCAAACGCAGGAAATAGAAAAAGTCATCAAGGCACTTGCAATCATACGAATTGACAACATCACCGATATTGATACCGTACATAAGCTATCGGGCAGAATGAAAGCCTCGGCAGAAAGTGTAAAGGATATTTCAAGACGAGCATCATTCCTGCGGAGAAGTCGGGACTATGATGATCTGATAGAGGCTATTCGCAACATTGACATTTATCCGTCCGAGCCAAAGAAAAATTCGCTCAAGAAAAAACACAGACGGTAAAAAGAAAAAATATGGGGTGATAATTATGCACTACTTTTCGCTGTCACCGAATGGTGGCAGCACTCAGACAACAAAACTAAAAAGCGAAAGGAAACACTATGCCCAGAAAGATAACAATAAAAGACCTGAAAAACAAGCGTGATTACAACGCATGGAAAATTGAGCTTGAAGATCACAAAATGGCTGACACTCACGCCAAGCACGATGCGGCGGTCGCTGAGCTTGCAAGGCGTGAGGAAATGCGAATTGATACGCTTAAAGGTACGCTTTGGGAGGCGGCTGTGCCGTTTTTCGGAGTCAATATTTCTCCCGAGGAGCTGAAAGCTAAGTTTGAGCTGATAATGAACGACAGCCGCAACGCAAGCATTGTCCGTCAGCTCAGAGAGCGTGAGGAGGAACGTGTCCGAGCGCTTGAAGCCGAGGACATGACCCGTGTTGAGGAGCTTATGTTAAAGCACGCAAAGCTGATAGATGATCTGAACGCTGCAAGAGAAAAGGATGAAAAGATCTCCGATGAAGTATTGACGGGTTTGGAGGAAAACTCTGCCGTTCCAAAGGATCCCGATACAAATAATAAATCTTAACGCATACTTAATTTTTGATCGCAACATCGTCGCCGTACAAAAAATTCGCCATTACAGTAAGCGATTAGTTTAGGACGGGCTGATCTTTCGCAGCGTTTCGCCACGCTGTGTATTCGCCTGTTTTATGATAGTCATAAATAGATCAGATCAGCTAAAGTCCGCAGTTTTATGTAAGGAAAAATTTGAGTAAGGTTTTAGAAACAAAAACAGAATTTACACAACAACAGATCGAGATGCTTGCAGCGAGCTTTTACCCTGTGATAAAGGCTTACTTTGAAAGTGAGGAGGGTAAGGCGGAGTATCAGAAATACCTTGATAAAAAAGCTGATGTCGCCAGATCAGCAAAAGAGAATGATAACAGCGCTGCATAGAACGCTTTTGCGCTTTAAAGTGTTGACACAAAACTAAAAGTGTGGTATAATGGAGCAGCAGGAATGGTCTGCGGGACAGAGGTGGGTATATACCACATGAGCAAAGGGAGGTAATAAATGAAGGCAGTTATTTATGCGAGGTACTCATGCGATCATCAGAGAGAAGAAAGCATTGAGGGTCAGCTAAGAGAATGCAGGGCCTTTGCCGACAAGAAAGGCATTACTGTATTGGATGTATATATCGACAGAGCGATGTCAGCCAAGACAGACAACAGACCGCAGTTTCAGAAGATGATAAAGGACAGCGGCAAGGGATTGTTTGATGCAATAATCGTATGGAAGCTTGACAGGTTTGCAAGAAACAGATATGATTCTGCACATTACAAAGCACAGCTAAGGAAGAATGGTGTCAAGGTAGTATCGGCAACAGAAGTCATATCCGAAGGTGCAGAGGGGATAATACTTGAATCTGTTCTGGAGGGCTTTGCGGAATACTATTCGGCCGAGCTTTCGGAAAAGGTCATAAGGGGAATGAAAGAAAATGCTTACAAGTGCAAGTACAACGGGAGCTTTGTTCCTATAGGATATGTAATAGATGATGACAAGCATTATCAGATAGACCCTTTGACAGCACCTTATGTAAAGGATGCATTTGAGATGTATGCAAACGGCATGATGATAAAGGACATTGTGGAATATCTTAATTCAAAAGGAATAAGATCTCAGCATGGCAAGCCTATCATTAAAACCAAGGTTACTGCTATGTTTAACAACTCAAAGTACAGGGGGCAGTACAAATACCGAGATGTTGTCATAGAGGACGGTGTTCCGAGGATAGTGTCTGACGAGCTTTTTCATAAGGTACAGCAAAGGCTTGAAAAGAACAAGCAGTCACGTTCAAGATTCAAGGCAAAGGAAGAATACTTTTTATCGACAAAGCTTGTATGCTCGCATTGCGGAGCTTTTATGGTAGGTGAAAGCGGAACGGGCAAAAGCGGTACGATCTACAACTATTACAAATGCAGCAATGTAAAAAAGCACAAGGGCTGTCACAAGTCGTCCATCAGAAAGAGCGTTGCCGAAAAACTTGTATTTGAAAAGGTAATGACAGAGATGTTTACCGATGATATGATAGAGGATATTGCAGAAAGTCTTTTAAAGCTTCAGCAGCGTGAGAATACCGCCGTACCTTTATTGCAAAGGCAGCTTGCTGATATAGAGAAGGGTATCGAAAATATGCTCAATGCTATGCAGGCAGGTATCCTTACAAAGTCAACAAAAAAGCGCCTTGACGAATTAGAGGCGCAAAAGGAAAAGTTAGAGCTTGACATTATGCGTGAGCAGATACAAACCGAGATACTCACCAAAGACCAGATCATATTTTGGCTGAGAAAAAGCAAGGAGCTTGACCTTACAAATGATGACAACAAGCGGATACTTATTGATACTTTTATTAGCTCTATCAATGCTTATGATGATAAGCTGGTGGTGTGCTTTAATACCCGTGAAAAAACGAGTGAGAGCGTTCTTTTGACGGGTGGGTGTTCGGATAGTGGAGGGGTGGGCGCACCAATCAGAGCTTCGCAAAACACCGAATCTACGGCGTTTGCGAAGTTCTTTTTTTGTCCGAAAATGCCTTTGGGGCTTGTTTGGGACTTATTTTTCCAATACCCTGCGTCCCACGAAAAAGCTGACACTTATGACGCATCTTTCCGGGACTTGTCATCGCTGCTGCTTTTGTTTGCTGTGATCTTGTCTTTCTTGCCGTAGCTTAACGGCAGAGCCTCGGCTACTGCGTCCATTGCTGCTGCCTGTGCAGCCTGGAAGGTATGGCAGTACAGATTCAAAGTTGTGGTAGCAACGGAATGGCCTAAGCAGCTCTGAACGGTCTTGACATCAATTCCGCTGTTGATGAGCAGCGTGGCATTCAAATGCCGCCAAGAGTGATTTGAAACATACCTCATACCCGTTCTCTCACAGAACTTTTTGAAATACCTCCCCGGTGCCGAACGGTCAAGCGTCAGACCGTTCCACTTGGTGAAAACCCTGTCGGTCTCGATCCATTTCGAGCCGATCTTTTTTCTTTGCACGTCCTGCAAGCCCTGCCACTTTTTCAGAACGTTCATAACGTCCTGCGGAAGCTTCAGACTTCTCATGCTCTGCGATGTTTTCGGTGTTTCGGTGTAGTGTCCCTTGTCCTTTGAGTAAAGGCAGGTGCGGTTGACCGTCACAACATTGGTGCCAAAATCAATATCCTTCCACTCCAGACCCATAAGCTCACCAAGCCGAAATCCGCTGTAAATTGCAAGAATATGAAAGCAGACATATATGTAATTGTGCTCGCTTTCCTGCTCGAAAAGCTCAAACAGCTTCTGTGCTTCCTCGATAGTGTAGTATTCCTTTTCGGGTGTGACTACTCTCGGTATCTGCACGTTCCTGCAGGGATTTTCCCTTATCATCTGCATCTTTACAGCGTAGTCAAGTATGCTCGATATCATCGACTTGTACAGCTTGATCGTCTTGGTAGATAGCTTCTTACCTTTGTGACGTTTGCCCTCGCACTCCGCTTCGCATAACTCCAATATGAATTTTTGAATATGCCTTG
>DGRP01000153.1 GCA_002391065.1 Ruminococcus sp. UBA4385
TGAGCAAATCCCTCGGCAACTGCATTTACCTTAAAGATGACGAGAAAACGCTCAAAACAAAAATAATGTCAATGTTCACCGACCCGACCCACATTAATGTCAGTGACCCCGGCCACACAGAGGGCAACCCCGTGTTCATCTATCTTGAAGCCTTCTCCAAGGAAGAGGACTTCGCAGAGTTCCTGCCTGAGTACAAGAACCTTGACGAGATGAAGGAGCACTACGAAAAGGGCGGTCTCGGAGACATGAAGTGCAAGAAGTTCTTAAACAGCGTAATGCAGCAGTTCTTAGCTCCTATCAGAACAAGAAGAGAGGAGTTCGAGAAGGACAAGGGAGAGCTTCTTAACATTCTCAGAAAAGGCACCGAGCACGCAATTGAGGTCTCCAATGAGACAGTTGCCGAGGTGCGCAACGCAATAGGCATTAATTACTTCAACGACAAGAGCTTCTTAGAGAGGTTTGTGAAGTAAAGGCGAATATCTTTTCCCCACAGGAGGGTGATTTTCATGATCTTACTGATAGACAATTATGACAGCTTTACCTATAATCTTTATCAGGCTATAGGAGTTCTGAACAGCGACATTAAGGTCGCAAGAAACGATGAGATAACATTAGAGGAGATCGAGGCTCTAAGCCCCGAGGCAATAGTGATCTCCCCCGGTCCGGGCTTCCCGAAGAGTGCAGGCATTTCAGTTGATGCCGTTAAAGCATTCAGCGGAAAGGTTCCGATCTTAGGTGTTTGTCTGGGGCATCAGGCAATTGCCGAGGCATTCGGTGCTAAGATCACTCACGCCAAAAAGCAGCTTCACGGCAAGCAGACCGACATAACACTCAATACTGCAAACCCGTTGTTCAGCGGACTTCCTCAGACTATAAAGGCTGCAAGGTATCATTCACTTATTGTGGACAGCACCTCGCTGCCGCCTGAGCTCTCAGTTATTGCAACTGATGATGAAGCTCAGGTGATGGCAATAAGACACAGAGATCACCCGACCTACGGAGTTCAGTTTCACCCCGAGTCGATACTGACAAAGGAGTTCGGCTCGGTAATTATCGAGAATTTCCTAAACGATGTTGCAGGCATAAAAACCACAAAGTCGAAGAAAACATCAATGCCTGTCAGCGAGAGAGTTGAGCTCAAGCCCTATATCAAGATAGTATCCGACGGCAAGTCCCTCACTGAAGACGAGGCCTGCAGTGCTATGGATATCATCATGTCCGACAGGGCCACAGATGCGCAGATAGCATCTCTTCTGACCGCTATGAGAATGAAGGGCGAAACGATAGAGGAGATTACAGGCTTTGCAAGAGTAATGCGTGATAAAATGGCAAAGGTAAATGTTTCCGATGTGCTTGACATTGTCGGCACAGGCGGAGACCTTGCAAACAGCTTCAATATTTCGACAACCTCATCATTCGTTATCGCAGCAGCAGGACAGAAGGTAGCCAAGCACGGCAACAGAAGTGTATCCTCAAAAAGCGGAGCAGCCGATGTGCTTGAAGCCCTCGGAGTTAAGATACAGTCAACTCATGAGCAGGCAGAGGCTGCCGTGAACAATATAGGCATATCCTTCCTGTTTGCGCAGTCATATCACAGTGCTATGCGCTTTGTAGGTCCTACCAGAGGTCAGATAGGTGTTCGCACAGTGTTCAATATCTTAGGACCTCTTGCAAATCCTGCAAAGGCTGACTATATGATACTCGGCGCTTATGACAAGGAGCTCCTTGAGCCAATGGCAAAGGTGCTTATGAATCTCGGTATCAAGAGAGCGCTTCTGGTTTACGGAAATGACAGGCTTGATGAAATTTCAATTTCAGACGCTACAACTATCTGTGAGGTAAACGGCGGAAAGCTCATTAAATATGAGATAAAGCCCGAGGACTTCGGCATGAGACGTGCAAGGCTTGCAGATATAGTGGGCGGCTCTGCAATGGACAATGCGCAGATTACGCTTAATATCTTAAAGTGCATTGATAAAGGTCCGAAGAGGGATATAGTTCTTCTCAATTCAGGCTGTGCTCTTTATGTATGCGGCAAGGCTGAGACTATCGAAGAGGGCATAGACATCGCAAGAGAAGCCCTCGACAGCGGCAGAGCGCTCGGCAAGCTTAATGAGCTTATTGAGTATACAAACAGGAGCGCAGAAAAATGATACTCGATCAGATATGCGAAAAAAGGCTCGAACAGCTTGAGCGTGAAAAACGCAGGATAAGCCCCGCTGATATTAAAGCAATGTGCGGTGAAGCAGCATACAAAACCGTCAGCTTTTCAAAGGCGCTCCGTCAGGAGACCCTGTCAGCTATCTGCGAGGTCAAAAAAGCATCGCCCTCAAAAGGGCTTATAAGACCCGACTTTGACCCTCCCGAAATAGCAAAGGAATACGAACAAAGCGGAGCAAATGCGATCTCCTGTCTTACAGAGGAGCACTATTTTCAGGGCTCCTCGGAGTATCTTGAACAGATACGTCAGATCGTCAGTATCCCTATACTTCGCAAGGATTTTATAATAGATGAGTATTCCATTTATGAAGCGAGAGTCATCGGTGCAGATGCGGTTTTGCTCATAGCAGGTATACTGAGTTCCTCACAGATGAAGGAGTATGCAGATATAGCCCACAGCCTTGGGCTTGAAACACTCACCGAGGTGCATAACGAGCAGGAGCTTGAAAAGGTCGGAGACCTGATGACCGACTGCCTCGGTATCAATAACCGTGACCTGACCACCTTCAATGTTGATCTGGAAACTACCGCAAGGCTTGCAGGGCTTACAGATAAAAGCCGTGTGCTTGTTTCCGAAAGCGGTATCAGAGATAATGCCGATATGAAGCGTGTGCGCTCCTTTGGTGCAGATGCGGTGCTTGTCGGAGAAACGCTTATGAGAAGCCATGATATAGGCAGAACGCTCCGTACACTTAGGGAGGGCGTATAATGCTTATTAAAATCTGCGGGATGCGCAGGCACGAGGACATAGCTTATGTCAATGAGCACCGACCCGATTACGCAGGCTTTATCCTGAGTGCAGGCTTCAAGAGAACTGTCACGCCCGATCTTTTCGGAGAGCTTGTATCAGAGCTTGATAAAAGCATAAAGGCAGTAGGTGTGTTCGTTGATGAGGATATTGAAAATGTCAGGTCTTTGTCAGAAAGGCTCGATGTTATACAGCTTCACGGAAATGAGTCTGCTGAGTACATCTCAGAGCTCAGACAGCGCTTCAGCGGTGAGATATGGAAGGCAGTTCGTGCATCATCTCCCGATATGATAGAGCGTGCCGATAAGCTGGGTGCAGATATGCTTCTTATTGACAGCTTTGTAAACGGGCAGGTAGGCGGAACAGGCAAAACTGCCGATACCGAGATAATAAAGAAAGCCGTGTTTGATACTCCGTTCTTTCTGGCTGGCGGAGTGAGTGCCGGGAATGTCAGAGCGCTTTGCGAGGGGATAAGCCCCATAGGAGTTGACGCTTCAAGCTCGGTCGAGACAGAAGGCTTTAAGGATAATGAGAAAATCAAGGCTCTGGTCAAAGCGGTCAGAGATATGAAATGAGGAATTAAAATGAATGAAAAAGGACGCTTCGATATATTCGGCGGACAGTATGTCCCCGAGACAGTAATGACAGCTGTTCACGAGCTCGAAGCAGCTTATGACAAATACAAGGACGACCCCGAATTCAAAAAAGAGCTTGCTAAGCTTTACCGTGATTATGCAAACAGGCCGTCGCTCCTTTATTACGCTGAGAAAATGACAAAGGACTTGGGCGGTCCGAAAATATATATCAAGCGTGAGGACTTAAACCATACAGGTGCTCACAAGATCAACAACTGCCTCGGACAGGTTCTTCTTGCAAAGAAGATGGGCAAGAAGAGAATAATCGCTGAGACAGGTGCAGGTCAGCACGGAGTTGCAACTGCAACTGTTTGTGCTCTGCTTGGCCTTGAGTGCGAGGTCTACATGGGCAGAACCGATATGGAAAGACAGTCTCTCAATGTGTACAGAATGAACCTTCTCGGTGCAAAGGTTACAGGAGTGGACAGCGGTACAGCAACCCTTAAAGACGCAATCAACGAAGCCTTCCGTGACTGGGTATCAAATATCGACACAACCTTCTATTGCATTGGCTCGGTAATGGGACCTCACCCCTATCCGACAATGGTGCGTGACTTTCAGAAGATAATCAGCGAGGAGATAAAAGCTCAGATCAAGGAAAAAGAGGGCAAGCTCCCCGATTGTGTAGTTGCCTGCGTAGGCGGCGGCTCAAACGCTATGGGTGCGTTCTATGACTTTATCGGTGACGAGGGTGTTCGCCTTGTCGGTGCTGAGGCGGCAGGCAGAGGAGTGAACACTCCCGATACTGCGGCAACAATGGCACTTGGAACTCTCGGTATCTTCCACGGAATGAAGTCGCTGTTTTTACAGAATGAGTACGGTCAGATAGCTCCTGTTTATTCTATATCGGCAGGCCTTGACTACCCGGGTGTAGGACCTGAGCACGCATATCTGAATTCTATCGGCAGAGCACAGTATGTTTCCGTTACCGATGATGAGGCAGTTCAGGCATTTGAGTACCTCTCAAAGACCGAGGGCATTATTCCTGCGATCGAGTCCTCTCACGCTGTATGGGCGGCTATGCAGGAGGCTAAGAAAATGTCCAAAGACCAGATACTTGTCATTAACCTCTCGGGCAGAGGCGACAAAGACGTTTACGCTATAGCAAGATACAGAGGAGTTGATCTCAGTGAACAATAGGATAGATACCTGCTTCGACAGGCTGAAAGAGGAAAACAAAAAGGCGCTTATAACCTTTATCACAGCAGGCGACCCGAGTATTGAAGCATCTGAAAAGAATGTGCTTGCAATGCTTGAAAACGGTGCTGACATAGTTGAGATCGGTGTGCCGTTCTCAGACCCGATAGCAGAAGGCCCGACTATCCAGAAGGCATCGCTGAGAGCATTGGAGGGCGGTGTAAACCTTGATGATATTTTCGCTATGGTGAAGCGCCTGAGAGAAAAGACCGACAAGCCTCTGCTCCTTATGATGTACCTGAACACCATTTTCAGATACGGCACAGAAAAGTTCTTCACCCTCTGCAAAGACAATCAGATAGACGGTGTTATCGTTCCCGATATGCCCTTTGAGGAGCGTGAGGAGATTTCCGCTGAGGCTGAGAAAAATGATATCTACAGTATCTCTCTTGTAGCCCCGACCTCACGGGAGCGAGTAAAAATGATAGCAGACGAGTCAAAGGGCTTTCTGTATGTGGTGTCCTCTCTCGGAGTTACAGGCACACGCAAGGAGATAAGCACAGACTTTGAAACTCTGCTTGCACCGCTCAGAGAGAGCGAGAGCATTCCTGCCTGCATAGGCTTCGGCATTTCCGACCCGACACAGGCAAAGAAGATGTCCGCCTTTGCCGACGGAGTTATCATAGGAAGTGCTATCGTGAACATTGCCGAAAAGCTTGGCGAACAGGCTCATACAAAGATAGGCGAGTTTGTAAAGGCAGTCAGAGAAGAGCTTGATAAATAGATCTATCAGCCCCTTTCCGTTCGGAGAGGGGCTCTTGTTTTATCTGCAACTGTTGACAAAAATATCACTCAGATTTATAATTATTTGTAGACCTTTAATAGTTTTTCAATGATAATTTAATCTTGGAGTGTTATCATTCTATTGTACATTGGGTAACTTTTGTATTTGTAATGGAGGGTTATTATATGAAAGCTAAAATTCTCAGCCGTACAGTGTCGGTGTTCTCGGCAGCAGCAATGCTTGGTGCTGCAGTGTATATGCCTGTACTGAATGCGGCAGCTGAAAGTCCGCAGATACTTATAAATGAGATATGTACGGGCAACACAGGTGCAAACGGCAATCTTGAGGGCGAATATGACTGGATAGAGCTGTACAATCCGACCGATACCGATGCGGATATTTCGGGCTGGAAGCTTATCAAGGACGGAAGCAATGAGTATACCTTTGGCGCAGTGAGTGTTCCTGCAAAGAGCTATACTATAGTCTTCTGTGCCAAGAAATATGCAGGCGATGAAGCCTATGCCCATGCAGGCTATAACCTGTCGGGCAGCGGAGTGGCTCTTGCACTTTCTGACGGGGAAAACGAGATCGATTCTGTAACTGTTCCTGCACTTGATGATGATACCGTCTGGGCAAGACAGCCTGACGGCTCGGCAGACTTTACAGTTCTGTTCCCGACACCGGGGGTCAGCAATAATGATGCTGAGTCAGCAATACCATGCAATGCTCCTGAGTTCAGTGCTGAAAGCGGAATGTACAAATCTGCTTTTTATCTCACTATGAGCACTGACGAGGGCAGCACAATTTACTATACTACTGACGGCACCGATCCTGCCACCAGCAGTACCAGGAAAGAATACAGCGCTGCTATCAATATCTATAACAGAACTAAAGACCCTATGGTGATGGCAAACTGGCTAAAGCCTTCCGAGATTACACCGTGGAATAACGGAGCATCTCTGCCGTCAAACAGCGCTGTTGACAAGGGCACTGTCATCAGAGCCGTAACTCTGAATTCAGCAGGCAAGTACAGCGAGACCGTTACCAAAACCTATTTTGTGGGTGTAAGCAACGCTGATCACAATGATCTGCCTATTATGTCTGTAACTACCGACCCTGCAAGCCTGTTTGACTACGATACAGGTATTAACCGTCTGGGAGCAGTTTATCAGGCTAATAAAAAGACCAGCCCCGATCCCAATAATCCAATTGCAAACTACAATCAGAAGGGCAAGGAGTGGGAGCGTGCGTGCCATATAGACTTCTTTGAGTCTGACGGTACACTTGCACTTTCTCAGGACTGCGGTTTCCGTACTCAGGGCGCATATTCAAGAGCCGATTATCAGAAATCCTTCCGTTTCTATGCAAGAGAGGACTATGGCGAGAAGAACTTCAAGTACACCTTCTTTGATGATGCTTATCAGGAGAACGGCTCGGGCAAACAGCTCAAGAAGTTCAAAAAGCTTGTTATGAGAAACGGCGGAAACGATACCTTCTACACAAAGTTCAAGGATTCATATATCCAGTCACTTGTCTCTGACAGAAGCTTCGATACTCAGGAGGGAAGACCCTGTGTTCTCTTTATCGACGGCGAGTACTGGGGCATATACACTCTCCAGGAGGACTATGATGATAAATACTATGAGGAGAACTACGATGTAAACTCCGACGAGGTTGTAGTTTACAAGAAGGGCGAGATCGACGAAGGCCTTGAAGAGGATATTGAGCTTTTCAAGGAGCTTCGCAATTTTGCAAAGAACAATGATCTCTCCAAAGCAGCAAACTATAAAAAAATCTCAGAAATGCTTGATCTGCAGAGCTTTGCAGACTATATGGCGGCCGAGATGTATATCATCAATGAGGACTGGCCGGGAAACAACTACTCCATGTGGCGCACAAGAACGGTTGATGAGACAAATCCCTATGCTGACGGCCGCTGGAGAATGAACTTCTACGATACTGAAATGGGCGTTGACCATTACGGCAACAACTCCACCAAGTATAACAGAAACAATCTCTCAAACATCATGAAAAACACATGGGACGATTTGCCTGTTATCTTCAACGCACTTATTAAGAATAATGAGTTCAAGGCTATGTTTGTAAACTCCATGATGGATATGGCAAATATAAACTTTGCATACTCAAGAACAAGTGAACGTCTGAGCTACTATACAGATACTTACTATCCTGAACTTTCAAAGTTCTTTGCACGTTTCCCGACATGGGCAAATACAGGCAATGCAACCGACCCCTGCATAAGCAGAATGAAGACCTTCCTTAAAAACCGTCCGTCTTATGTTCCGGGTATGCTAAAGAGCGACCTTGGTCTTTCAAGCGCTGTTACGGTAAATGTCTCGGCTAATAATCCCGACGGCGGAGATGTTTTTGTTAATACATCGTCAGTTGATGTTTCCGAGGGTATGACGGGCTCATACTTCCCCGGTATCAATATTACGCTTACAGCTAAGGCAGCTGAAGGCTACTCCTTTGTCGGCTGGGTAGGCTCGGCAGACAGCAATGAGGAAACTATCACAATTTCACCTTCTGCTGCATCTGATGTTCAGGCGATATTCAAGAGAGACGGAGAAGAGCTCTGTAAGGTTACATTCACTGACGGAAGTAAAAAGTCAGTAAGCTATATCTCAAAGGGCTCGGCAGCTAAGCTTCCGACAGGATTGTTCACCAAAACAGGCTATAAGGCTGCTGTATCGGGTGATATGACTAATATACAGTCGGATACTGTTTTCAATGTAACCTACACAGGTATTAATTATACCGTAAGATTTTATCCTAACGGCGCATCAGGCTCTGCATACTCACAGACCATGACCTACGGAAAATCGGCAGCCCTTACAGCAAACAAGTTTACCCGTTCTGGCTATGTGTTTGCAGGCTGGGCAAAGATCAGCGGAAGCAATACCGTAGCTTATAAGGATAAGCAGACAGTATCAAACCTGTCAGCCAAAGAGGGTGCTGTGTACAGCCTTTATGCGGTATGGGCACAGGATATTTCAAAGGCATCAGCAACCCTGTCATCCACACGCCTGACCTATAACGGCAGTGTTCAGAAGCCTAACGTAACAGTCAGGTTCGGAACCAAAACACTGACCTCGGGAACTGATTATACAGTATCGTATAAGTCAGGCTCAGCCTGCGGAACATACACTGTTACGATTACAGGCAAGGGCGCTTACTCGGGTAAAAAAACTCTGACCTATCATATTGCTCCAAAGACAGTACGGTTCAAGCTGCTGACAAGGACACAGAGCACTATGAAGCTTGAATGGTACAAGGCTGACGGCGCAACAAGCTATAAGATTTACAGAAAAGGGCAGTCTGATACAGGCTATAAGCTTATCAAAACCACCTCAAATCTGTACTACACAGATCAGGGACTGAAATCAGGAACTATCTACAGCTATAAGGTAACACCGTTCGGCGGTAACATTTCAGGCGGAAGCTTCAGCTTCACAAACTGCACCAAGAGCAAAACCACAACTCTTAAAGCTTCCTCAAACGCATCTACCAAGGTAACCTTCAAGTGGAACAAGCTTACCGACTGCTCAGGCTATCAGATAGTTTACTGCAACAAGAAATACGGCACTTATAAGGCACTGCGTCATCTTGGTTCAGCAACTACAAGCTATACTCACAGCGGTATCAAGTCGGGAAGCACATGGTACTTCAAGATAAGAGCTTACACGCTTATCAACGGCAACAAGTACTTCTCGGATTACTCTGCACCTGTTATGGTAAAAGTAAAATGAGTATTTCAAAGCACCCGAGTTCATTCGGGTGCTTTCAGTCTGTCGATAAACTCA
>DGRP01000088.1 GCA_002391065.1 Ruminococcus sp. UBA4385
AGATATTTACCATTCTGTTGAGCTTCTCATCGGAGGTCTCAACATGGTACTGTGCAAGCAGAGCGTTCCATGAAGCCTTGAGGTCTTCAAGAGCCTTGTCAGCCTTCTCGGCAGTGTTCATAGCCTCGATCATCTCATAAGCCTTTGACTTGTTCATAGAGCCGTCAGCGTTCCACTTGTTCTCGCCGTTCTCAACATAACCGAGAACGAACACAAGTGCCTTCTCCTCGCCTGCTGCGAGAGTAACATTCACGCAGTGCGAAGCCACAGGCGACCAGCCGTCAGCAACGGAGTTGGAGGGCTTGCCCTCGAAAACAGTTGCAGGATTAGCAAAGCCGTTGTAAACGCTTCCCATGAAGCTCTCTCTGTCGGTATCGAAGCCTTCGATATCAGTGTTTACGGTGTAGAATGCGAAGTGATCTCTTCTCTCCTTATACTCTGTCTTGTGGAAGATAGTGGAGCCTTCGATCTCAACCTCACCTGTGTTGAAGTTTCTCTGGAAGTTCTCTCCGTCGTCCTGTGCGTTCCAGAGGCACCACTCGAGGAAGGAGAAGAGCTTAAAGGTCTTGGGCTTGTCCGAGGTGTTTTTAAGAACTACCTTCTGGACCTCACCGTTATAGTTCTGAGGAACAAAGAAGGAAACCTCAGCCTCAAGGCCGTTCTTCGAGCCCTTGATAATTGTGTAGCCCATACCGTGACGGCAGGAATAGCTGTCAAGCTCTGTTTTTACAGGGCTCCAGCCGGGGTTCCAGACTGTACCCTCATCGTTGATATAGAAGTATCTTCCGCCCATATCAACAGGAACATTGTTGTAACGGTATCTGGTAATTCTTCTGAGTCTTGCGTCCTTAAAGAAGCTGTAGCCTCCTGCTGTATTGGAGATCAGCGAGAAAAACTCCTGAGTTCCGAGGTAGTTTATCCACGGATAGGGAGTTCTGGGGTTTGTGATGACATATTCCTTATTGGCGTCATCGAAAAAACCAAACTTCATAGTTTTTACCACCTTTCGTAATGTACAAGCTGCAGAGCACCGCAGCCTGCATATATATTAAGCCGAAGCCTAATTACTTAGTAAGTTTCGCCCTTTGCGAGAACAAAGAACCTCTGCCAGCACTTATAGGTCTGGCCGTTTGTAAGCTCTGTGTAGCCCGATACATCACGGCTCAAAGACAGATTCGGAGCATCTATCATCGCTGTCATCGGCTCGGGGCAGAAATAGCCGTTAAAGCCCCTGTCGTTCCACATATTCCAGAACTTGAATTCCTTCGACACCTCGTTGCATACACGAAGCCCCGTCACAAGGTCTGAAACAACAGCGCCGTAGAAATCCTTGCCGTCGAGCTTGTTCATCTCAGCGGTGTACATATCGTTCGATATATCACAAAGTACAGGGGGCTTTGTGCCCTCTTTATATTCCTTGTCGTAATCATTCAGAGGCAGAAGCTTTTCGGTCGGCAGACATCTGTCATCAAGCTCGCATCTCTCGCCTATCGGCACCGACAGTCTCAGCGACTCCTCCTTGCCGTCATCACTCATAGGCGAATTCATGCAGGTGTGCGTGCATATCGACACAGGCAGAGCCTTATCACTGTTGCTTGTCAGATATATCTCCTGAAGCAGCCCCTTATCCGAAAGCGTAAACGTATAGCTTATCTTGAAATCAACAGGGAAGTACTGATACATCTCATCTCTCTTGTCAAATGTATATGACGTTACCAGTACGCACCTGTTGTCCTCTGTGGAGTAGCACTCTATCTCGTGCTCTCTCTTATGCACCCAGCCGTGAATGAAATTGCCGAGCGCTGTCTCATTTATCGGGAGCTGATACTCCGCATCTGATGTTCTGAGCACTCCTTTATTGAATCTGTTCGGCAGATACAGTGTCGGCAGACCCCATATCTCTCTTGCTTCATTTATTTTATCGGCCGTGCAGTCGTCACTATAGCGAAAGACCTCGACCCTGTTCTCCTCGTCTCTGAGTCTCAGCACCGAAGAGCCCATAGTATTTGCAATAACACAGACATACTTTCCCGACATCATTCTGACGCAGGGTATGCCCTTGAACTGATAGTTCAGCTCAATTTTGTTCAAAAGTACCACTCCCTGAGATAACTTAAACGATTAAGATATCGAATTATATACAACTATTATAACACACCTCTGAGCTTTTGTCTAGTGAATTTGCCGTTTCAGAGTATAGAAATTTTTTTAGATTTTTGTGTACTTTTTACCAAAACAAAAATGAATAAAATGCTTTTGGGTGTCAATAATAAGAGCACAACGCCGATATCGGCTTGACATACACATCAAAATGCAAAGGAGGAATACCGATGCTGGACAGGATAGCACTTATCCTACTGATAATCGGAGGACTCAACTGGGGACTCATCGGACTGTTCAAGTTCGACCTTGTGGCCTTCATTTTCGGAGGTCAGGGAGCACTTCTCGCAAGACTGATCTACACTCTTGTAGCAGTATCTGCGGTATGGTGTATCTCGCTTTTATTCAGAGAGCGTGAGGTTAAGCTCAGCACAGGAATGTAGCAAGGAAATCTGAAGGGAGCCTGTTTTCATGTAACGGGCTCGGGAAAACGGGTTTGCTTAGTCTGTGAAGAGAACAGACTTCCTTCCGATATTCGTGAAAATTCCCTCAGCAAAGCTCCGATGGACTGTTTCGGGTTCATCGGGGCTTTGATCTTGCATATCAATATTTTAATATTTAAGAGAATAAAAACCGATATGACCACGTTTTCGGCTAAAAAACAAAACTAAAATTGTGCAAATCACCGAAATATTTTTCAAAATTTTCCAATACTCCTGATTTCACTTGACTAAACTTCCGAAAAGTTATATAATGATTATGGTGTTAATACGTTTTAGATATTAGCATCCGTTTTGTTGTCTCCTTTCTTTTGTTCTACACATAGTTTTTTTATTTCATTTCCCGCCGAGCACCGTTGCTCGGTATTTTTTTGGCAGGGAAAACCCTGCAGTGCTCGCCGCACGGCTAATACGCGACGTTCTTTTGCTTTGGCTTCTCTTACCTTGACCGCAGAGATAGAGAGTGCGGAGCTTAGCCTCGTCAGGTCTGGACATTACGTCCAGACAGCCTCGGCTGGATTAGGGGGGGATAGGGCTTCGCCCTATGTACCCACTGGGGCTACGCCCCAGTCCCCGATGATTTATCAGAGCTGGGTGATAATCACAGCCGTCCGCAGGACAGAGGGTCGCAGGGGCAACGCCCCCGTTCCCACCACCGCCCGAGGCGGTGACGAGCGTAGCCGAGGAACACGCCGAGGGCTGATTCTGCACTATTTTGAGTTTATCGGCATAATGAACCTCCACGTTTTTTTGCGTGGAGGTTTTTGTTTCAGCTCTCATATTCGTCCTTGACTGTGCTTATCTTCCAGCTTCCGTTTTCCAGCACGCAGGACACTGTCGCTGTACATTTTGTTTTTCCGTTCAGTATGGTGTAGGGTTCTTCAAATGTGCATGAGGTCTCGTCTGTCACACTTTTTCACAAAAAAACACCCGAGCCGTAAAGCTCGGGTGATAAGGGTCACGAAATTATTCGTCGATCTCCTCAACTGCGTCCTCAACCTTGTCAAGAGCCTCTTCAGCGCTCTCGGCAGCATCTTCAGCTGTCTCTTCTACTGCCTCAGCAGCCTCTTCAGCTGTATCCTCAGTATCGCAAGCTACGCACTCATCGAAATCGTCATCGAGATCCTCATAATCATAATTATCAAGCTCTCTCTTCTTCTTGAGAGCATAAACAGCAGCAGCACCTGCACCAACTACGCCAACGGCTGCAGCAACCTTAAGAACTTTTCCCATTGTGAAACACTCCTTTACAATTTTTACACCCTGAATCACTATCAAGATTGTAACTAATTATAACACATTTATATAAAAAAATCAAGTCTGACAGCAGGTTTTTCACAACATTTATACAAACTGCACAAATAACTATCACATAATTTGACAGGAAAACGTTTGCGCTCCTACTTGCTGTCTTTTTTAGTCGCTGTTGTCTTAGGTGTACTCTTGACAGTAACGCCCTTTGCAGTAAAATCACCGCCGTAGGTCACGCCCTCATAGGTGCGGTAGGCCCTTACTGTGAAATAGTATGCTCCGCCCTCTTTAAGACCTGTTTTTGTGAACGTGGTGGTCTTGTTGTTGACTGTTGCAAGCTTTACCCACTTGCTTGTTTTCGTCTTGTAGAACACCGCATAGCTGGTAGCGCCCTTGACCTTGTTCCAGTTGAGAGTCACGGTCTTTGCCTTTGCAGACTTCGCAGTGAAGCTGACCTTAGCAGGCTTTGTTGATGTTCTGAAATTTCTGAAGTTGGGAGACATCACCTTTCCTGACGCTGTATTCTTAACAGCCCTTGCCGTAAAAGCGTATGCCTCGCCTGCATTCAGACCGTTTACAACCATTGTGTTTGTGTTCGTAGCCTTGTAGTATTCCCAGCGTCTGAGGCTCTTGTTATACACATATACAGCATAGGAGCTCGCACCGCTTACCTTATTCCAGCTGAGCTTTACCGAATTTGCCGAGTTTACAAGTGCTTTCATACCGTTTACATCATCAAGGGTGATGCACTGCTTGTACCTGTCGGTATAGTTCATATTGCATATTGAGCAGGTGTGTACGGTTTTTCCCTGTGAGCTGTAGGTCGGCTGCTGTACTGATGCCGTAAATCTATGACCTATAGGAGTATAAAGTGCCGAGCAGTATTGCAAACCGCAGTCCCTGCAGACAGATACCGAACAGCCTGCTGATGTGCAGCCCGGAGATTTTGTTGACTGTCTCATGAAGCTGTGCTCATGCACATTCTCAGGGATAAAGCAGGAAACGCTGCCTGTCTCGTCGGTGGTCAGAGAGCCTTTATCGGAGGCATTTCCCTTGACCAGTGTTACCTCAGAGCCTGTGTTCAGAGAAATATCATTACCTGAGTTTTCAAAGAAGCTGTTTTTTTCAACCGCCTTTACAGAAGAGCCGTCATTAATGCTTATTGCATCGGCTGTCTGTGCGGAAAGGATATTACCGCTGACAGTCTCGCAGCGGGTATCCCCGAGGACAATGCCGTCTGTGCATGAAATAACAGTATTTTCGTTCAGCCTTGCGCTCTCACATTCAAGAAGGACTATACCCGAATACTGCGAGGTGCTGACCTTGTTGCCGCTGACGGAAGCTCTCACTGTGCTGTAAAGCGAGATACCCGAACCGCAGTTTATAACGGTATTATCATTAACATTGCTGTCAGTTCCGCCCTGCACGCTGATACCCTCATTGCAGGAATACACGGTGTTTCCTGTGATCTCCGTATCCGACCTGTCAGAGAGAATACCGCTGCTTGCTGCGCCCCTGACGGTGTTTGCGTATATCCTGGCTTTTGCGCCGTTATATACTTTTATTCCGCAGTTCATATCACTGTCAGTGCCTGTGTATGAGCCGACATAAAGAATATTGTTATAAATCTCAACATCGGTGCTGTTCATGGTCTTGATAAGGCCTGTGTCTCTGTCTTTGTTGTTTGAGACAGAGATAGCATTCATCTTGTAAAGCTCCATGCAGTTTATGCCGAACTGATAGATGTTTTTCATTGTATTTGTGCTTACTTTTAAGGCAGAGCTGTCCGAGTAGTTATCATGGATACTGCCTGTTACGTTCTGCGCAAGAAGCAGTGTAGGAGTGCCTGCCGCAACATTTCCCGAGAACTCAAAATCCTTGAAGGCAGTAGCATTGCAGCCGCAGTAATAGCAGTTATTGAAGACGTTATTCGTTATTTTTATATTCTTTGCTACATAGCCTTCAACAACATGGTGAGTACCAACTCCCGAGGTACAGCCGTCAAAGGTGCAGTCTGAGACTGTTACGTTATTCATAGTACGGCCGTAGAGAAAATCGAAGTCAATATGCAGAGCCTCAGAAGCCCAATATGAGGTAGCGCTGGTCTGCGCACGGTACTCTTCGAGAGTGCCTGTAAACCTTCTGAAGCCCGAGAAGCTGCAGGCGCTGACATTCAGATTCTGTATTCCGTCGAGAAGGATCGCATGAGTGCCGCAGAAGCTTGTAAAATCAACCTCATTTATATCCAGACCCGAAATATCACGAAGCGACATAAGACCTCTGGCGGTTTTGCCGTCACGGACATTTCCGTTTATTTTTCCTCCTCTGAATATTATACTATGCTGACTTGAGCTTGTGAAAATATATGTGGAGGGTGTATCCGCAGAGCGAATTATCTCAGCGCCTTCCTCAAGCTCAACTATCGTATTTGAGTATATTTTCAGGCTTCTGGCGCTTTGACCCTCAGGTGCGCAGACATAATAGCGCCCCTTAGGGAACACAACCTTCACCTTATTGTCCGCACTCAGGCTTAACGCTGTGTTCAGAGCCTTCTGTACGGCTATGGTATCATCTGTATTGTCTGTTCCGTCTGCTCCGTAATTGAGAATGTTCACTGTTGTGACCTTGGAATCTGCCGCCGAAACTGATAAAGACGGAAATACTGTCATCATCAGCAGGAGCATCAGAAGCATCGGAACTGTTTTCCTGTGCATTGTATTTTATCAACCCTTATAATGTTATTTTGAGAATGTATTTGTATATCGCATCAGAAGCTGATGTCAAGTAGCCTCAGCTCTCCGCTTCCCTTGAAACGCAGATACAAGGCCTGCTTTCCGTCCTTGAAGCCGACATCTGTGCTTATTTTTTCAAAGCCGTTTGTCTTTGAAACATTGAACGTGCCCAGCACTTCGCCGTCAGGCTCATGGCTGACGCTTATCTCGCCCTCTGCCTTTGAGTCAACAGTGAGGGAAAGCTTTTTATTGTTCTTGAAATCAAAATACTTGAAGCCAATAAGCGTGCCGTCAGAGATCTCATCTATATAGCGAAGTGTCTCGCCGTTATATTCGCCGTGGTTTACGTTCGGGAAGTGCTCTTCAAGCTTTTTGTTCGTTCCGTGAGGCATATGTCCGTTTGTGATATTGCAGGCAATAACCGCAGGATAAGCACCCTCAGCTTTAAGAGGGCCGCCGTTGAGGCCGCAGGAGGTGATCTCCGCCTGAGCGATAGAGCCGTCGGGGGCTATAGTGATTTCCTCGGCGCAGCCCTGTCTGCTGTAATCGGACTTGTGTGTCAGCCTGTGATAGAAAACATACCACTTGCCGTTTATCTGCTCAATGCTTCCGTGAGTTGTACCCGTCATGTTGAGCCTGTCCTCGGGCTTTCTGCCGTTAAGGCCTACATCGCCGTTTGAGACGATAGTTCCGCCGAACTTAAAGTCTCTGTCGGGCTTGTCGCTGACAGCATAGCAAAGCTCGTGATTCTGCTGAGAGGAATAGATGAAATAGTATCTCTCCCCGACCTTCCTGATAGAGCTTGCTTCAAAGAAGGGGTGCTCCTCAAAGTCGGTGCCCATTACCTTGTAGGGAATGATGTGACGGGGCTTTTCCCTGATGGTAAGCATATCGTCCTCAAGCGCAGCGCAAACAGGACCCATAACGCTGTCCTTTTCGCACATTTCAAGTATTTCCTCGGGCTTTTTATTGAACATCGAGCACTCGGTATCAACGAACCACTTGCTCTCCATAGCGCCCTCACGCTCTTCAAAGTCATACTGAGTGCCGTAGTAAACTCTTATCACTCCGTTGTCATTGATGACACCGGGGTCAAAGCAGACATAGTCAAGCATAGGAGAGCCGTCTTTGTTTCTTACATGGCCTAAGAACTCAAACTTACCTGCGGGGCTGTCGCTGACTGCAACGCTTATAGGACCGTAATATCCGCCTACACCGTCCTTGCCCGACATAGCATAGTAGAGGTAGTATCTGCCGTCATTTCCCCGAACCACATCGGGAGCGTACATATAAGCTCTGTTCTTGTAGTCGGGATCCTGCTCTGCCTTGTAGATAACGCCCTCGTATCTCCAGTCTGTGAGGTCATCAACAGGTGCCGAGTAGGTTACATAATCAAGCATACAGAAGGTTTCTCCGCCTTCTTTATCGTGAGAGCCGTAAATATAAACTCTGTCCCCGAAAACGTGGGGCTCTCCGTCGGGTACATATTCGCTGATGGGAAGATATGGATTAAAAGCCTGCTTGCTCATAAAAATGTCCTCCGTAAATTTATTTATTGGTCTTTATCTCGACCGAATTGAACATTCCCATTACATACAGTGGCATAATGTCCTTCTGATTTATCTTTTTGCCGTTTACCTTCATTTCCTTAACAACGGTCTGACCCTTTTCGTGACCAAACTTCATTACATAGTCATCTCCGTTATGTGCGGTGCCTGTGTAGCTGACAGTAAAGGTAAACATATTGAAGCTCCAGCTGCCGTCCTTGAAGTAGACATCTATCGCTTCGCCGTAGCTGTCCTGCTCAAGCTGCATCTGAGTTACTCCGCTGAAGTCGTAGCTTGCCTTTTTGGTGAGGGAAATCATTGCAAAGGCGAGCACCCCGTAAATAATACCCACTATTATACCGATGAGCAGCACCTTTTTAACGATCTTCCAAATAAGCGAGCCAACACCCGACTTTTTCTTTTTTGCAGTGTTCTGCATCTGCTCGGGAGCAGGGCGGGGTCTTCTGTGCTCCTGAACGGGCTCGGGTCTTCTTTTCTGAGGGGGCTGCTGCCGGGGTCCGGGTCTTGTTCTCACAGCACCTTGCCCTGCCTGTGTGTTCTGCACTCTTTTCGGGTGCTCATAAACACGTCTTGCGGCCTCTCTCCTTTGATGAGCCGCCGCTGACACCTTGTTTTCATCAATACTGATGAGCCTTCCGCAGTCGGGGCATACCTTTATGCTGTCCCCGAGCTGAGCTCCGCAGTATGTACAAAACTTTGACATTTGTTATCTCCTTGGTTTTCTCTAATCTATATATCTGAGTACAGCTACCACCTTGCCGAGGATAGATACCTCGTCTACGATGATAGGGTCCATATTATCGTTCTCGGGCTGCAGGCGGAAGTGTCCGTCCTCCTTGTAGAAGGTCTTTATCGTTGCGGATTCGTTATCTACAAGAGCGCAGACTATCTCGCCGTTTTCGGCTGTCTGCTTCTGCTCGATAACTACTATGTCACCGTCAAGGATAGCGACATTTATCATTGACTCGCCCTTAACTTTAAGCGCAAAAAGCCTGCCCTGATAGTTTCTGTCAGGGTGGAAGCTTATATACTCGGTAATATCCTCAATAGCTGTAATTGGCAGACCTGCCGCAACCGTTCCGACCAGCGGCACCTTAGTGCCGTTTCCTCCGCTGAGCTTTATAGCTCTGTTGCGGTTAGCACCCTTTTCAAGATAGCCCTTTTCGGCCAGCAGGTTTATATATCTGTGAGCAGTTGATGTAGACTTATATCCGAAATGAGCACAGATCTCCCTTACTGTAGGGGGATAGCCGTCCTCGATCCTGTCCTTGATAAATTCAAATACCTTGAGTTCGTTTTTTGTCAGCTTCATATCTGCATCACTCCTTTTCTTTAAGCTTCTTAGCAAGTATTCTTGCAAGCTTGTATACATCTCCGCAGCCTGTAGTTATAACAATGTCGCCTGCCTCGGCATTCTCTGCTATATAGTCTGCGCACTGATTGAAGTTAAACTCTTTCTGCTCGGCAGTCTGCTGATCGACCACATCGTGCTCTGTGAAGAACCACTTTGCGTTCTTTGTCTTCTCGCCGAGCTGCTCTGTGTAAATGCCGTCGGTATTCTTTTCACGGCTGCCCATAATGTCGGTAATTACAGAAATATCTGCAATCTCCAGAGCCCTTGCAAAGTCGTCCATAAGGAGCTTTGTTCTTGAATAGGTAAAAGGCTGGAACACCGCCCATACTCTTTTGAAGTCAAGACCCTTAGCAGCTTTAAGGGTGCAGGCGATCTCGGCAGGGTGGTGGCCGTAGTCATCAACTATGGTTATGCCTCTGACCTCATCGATCTTCTGGAAGCGTCTTACCGCACCGAAGAAGTTATCAAGTCCCTTTTCGATAGTATCCCACTCGGCACCCGAATATCTTGCAGCGGCAGCCGCAGCAAGGGCATTGAGCACATTGTGGTCACCGGGGACATGAATACGGAGCGTTCTTACAAGCTCGCCCTTATAGTACACATCGAAGGCAGTCACAAGCCCCTTCTTGCTCTTTATCTCGGCTCTGTAATCATTGCCATCGCCGAAGCCGAAGGTTATCATAGCCTTGCCTGTAATTCCCTCTACGGATTTTCTTGTGTTCTTGTCATCGCCGTTATAGATAACGGCCTTCTTAGCCATTTCCGAGAAGGTATGGAAGCTCTTTATAATGTTATCGAGGCTTTTGAAGTATTCAAGGTGGTCGGCATCTACATTCAGGATAATTGCCGCATCGGGATAAAGCTTTAAGAAGTGATCCTCAAACTCGCAGGCCTCACAGACCATAGTATCTCCCTTGCCTGCCAGTCCCGAGCCGTGAATGCTGGGCAGCTTTCCGCCTATAACGCAGGAAATATCCCTGCCCTCGTCTACAAATATCTGAGTAAGCATAGATGAAGCGGTAGTCTTTCCGTGAGTGCCGCATACACAGAGCGCATTATCATACCAGCTTGTTACAAGCCCCAGTATCTCGGCTCTTTCACAGCAGAGGGCACCGCTTGCCTTTGCGGCTATGAGCTCGGGGTTATCAGCCATAATAGCGGCTGTGTAAATGATCAGGTCTGCATCGCCGATATTCTCTGCTCTTTGTCCGAGGTATACCTCTATACCCATATCCCTTACAGCCTTGAGTGTATCTGTCTCATTATTGTCCGAGCCTGTAATATAAAAGCCCTTTGAGTGGAATATCTGTGCTATTGGGTACATTCCCGAGCCGCCTATTCCTATAAAATGAACGTGCCTGATATTTTTGAGCTGTTCGTTAGTTATCAAATCTATCGCCCTTTCTTATAATATACCAGAATTAGTATATCACAAAAATATCCGAATGTAAAGCATTCGGACAAAAGTTTCATATTTTTAACACAAAGAAAGCCCGCACCAAAGCGGTACGGGCTTTCCTGTTTATGCTTATACTTCGGGGAGAAGTATGCAAGCCGCAATATATGCTACAACGCCTGTTCCTGTACAGCCGATGAGTATGGTCAGAAGCCTTATCACATTTACATCTACGTCGAGATACTGTGAGATGCCCATGCATACGCCTCCGAGCATTTTTCCCTGTCTTATTCTGTATAGCTTTTTCTGCATGATGCTGTCCTCCTATTTCCTGAATGTAATATCTGTGTCGGACGCTCCCGAATTCACCTTGATAAGGATACCGTCTTTATTGTCCTCGCCCGAGACTTTAGTGCCCTCGATATGATAATCCGAACGCTTGCCGTCAAGCACGAAATCAGCATTGCTCGTTCCGCACTCGATAGTTGTTTCTGCTCCGAGATAACCCTCGTACTCAAAATCGCTCATGCCAATTTCAAAGGCGCTCTTGAAGAACTTGCAGCTTTTGAATTCAGCGTCGCCCATGCCGATGTCTATATCTGCGTTTGCAGAGCATATAAGGTTTGTGACCTCGATATCGGCAAGACCGCTGTCAAAGGACAGGTCTGTACACTTGAGATCCTCGACCTTCATTTTGGTAAGGCCGCAGGCTATCCTGAGCTTTTTATACTCTTTTTTCGGAGCTTCTATAACAAGAGTTCCGCCTTTTTTGCCGTTCTGTATTCCCGAAAGCACAAGATTCATAGTGCCGACATCATCATCATCAATGTAGAGCCTTCCGTTTGATACTCTGTGATGAATCTTATACGGTATCTTCTCGGCAATAATATGAAAATCACTGTCGGAGCTCGGTCTTATCGTTATTTCTGCAAGTCCTGCCTCAATGTCAAGCTCTGTTATATCAGCGCCCTCTATGGTTTCGTCTGCATCGTATGTCTTTATATATTTCCCGAGACCCTCGCTCTTTATCCAGATAAGTCCCGAAATGCACATTACTGCACCTAAAATAAGCATTATTACTGACGGCCTGAGGAAAAACACTCTTTGTTTTACGTCACCCGATGAATCGTATCTTTCCATCAGTCATCAGCCTCCTCTTTTTTATTCTTTCCCGTGACAAGCTTTACAAGCTTCATAATTCCGTAGCCTATAGCCGCCCCTCCGAGAAGAAAGCCTGCAAGGATATTTGCAAGTATGCCTTTTCTCTTTTTTGTCTTTTCTTCCTTGCTCATACCGTTGTCACCCCCGATCTGTTGTTAAATAGTCCTTTGATGAAATTCACACCAAGCTCAATAAGCTTTCTTATTCCCTTGAACAGGAGCTTCAGCAGCGGTATGAATACAAGTCCGTCAAGCCCGAAAAGCACGGATGCCGCACCTATCATTGTAATTCCGAGCGGCGGTGCATTGAACAGAACGGGAACTCCTGAAATGAGCAGTCCCACACCAACTGCAACAGGCACGCATATCAGCGCCAGCAGTGCACAGAAAAGCCCGATAAAAAGCCCGAAGCCTCCTGACAGAAGCCCTATCCATATCGGAAAGGTAACTGCCAGCACAACTGTAACAATAAGCATTTTGTTGCGTCTCTGCTGAGCTTCCATATCTGCGAAGTTCTGTCCGCCGTTCGTTTCCCGGTTTTCACCCGGCATGAATGCAGGCTCCATCTGAAAGCCGCCCTGCTCACCAGTGAAAATACCGTGCTCTGCCAATATCTGCGAGCCAAGCTGTTCTACACTTCCGAGTCTCAGAAAATCCTCCTCGGAGCTGTCCATTATCATATCTCCGTAAAAGCTCATTGCATCTTCAATGTCGCTTTCGGTCATTTTTTGCTCATACAGATAGCTCCTCAGATTTACCAAATATTCAGATCTGTCCATATTGTTCTTCTCCCCTGTTTATAAGTATTGATTCTACGCTCCTTTTATGCTCTTCCCAGTCCTTGCGGTAGCCGTTCAAAGCCTGTATGCCGCTTACAGTTATATGGTAGTACCTTCTGTTCCTGCCGAGGAACTCCTTGTCGTAACACTCCAGAAGCCCGTTTTTCAAAAGCCTTCTGAGCACAGGATAAAGAGTTGACTCTGATACGCTGGTACACTCTCTTATATGCCGTGTAAGCTCATAACCGTAGGTGTCCGAGTTTTCAACTACAGAAAGCACCAGGCTGTCAAGAAGCTGTGCGCTGAGTGGAAATGCCATGCTATCACCTCTTTGTTTTCTCTTGTGTAATATTATACGACATATAATATTGTTTGTCAACAACATATTATACCAAATTCATTATTATATTTTAACACATTTTTGTATGACTTAACAAATATGTAAAAAACTATATCAAAAAGCGGGTGGTGAAGGGGTTTATTTTTAACGAAATATGCTTAAATGTATTGACAAAATCGAAATAATGAGTTAATATATTAATGGTTTGGAAAACCGTATTATGAAGAAATCTAAAATATGGAAATGGAGAAATGAATTATGGCAAAGTATTGTCCGAAATGCGGAGCTGCTTTGGAAGACAACGCAGCCTTCTGTACCAGCTGTGGTGCAACTCTCGATCAGGCAGCGCAGGCTGCACCTGCACAGGGCTCAAACGTTATGAACAATGTTTCACAGGGCTTTTCACAGGCTCGTCAGGCAGGGCAGAATTTCGTAGCTGACCTTCCTAAGGACATCAACGGCTTCAAGCAGGGTGTTCAGCAGAAGAACATGAAGGTAATCGGAGTTCTGGCAGCTGCACTGGTGATTGTTATAATTGTAATAGTACTTATTATTAATCTTATCGGCGGCGGCGGATACAAGACACCGCTTGATAACCTTACAAAGGGCTTCAACAAGAACAACGCAAAGATGATAACAAAGGCTATGATGCCGGGTTCTGTACTCAGCGCTTATGAAGATGAGGAAGACCCTGACTGGGACGATGCTGATGATGCTATCGAGGCTTCAAAGGCACTTATCGAGGCTAAGTACGGCGACGATGTTGAGATCTCCTACAAGGTTACAGACAAGGATGAGATTTCCGAGAGCAAGCTCAAGAAGAACTACAAGTCACTCGCTAAGAGATATGCTGATGCAGCAGACGGAAAGACCTCTGACTTCTATCCTACAGAGGGTTACGAGCTTGAGGTTGAGCTGACGATCAAGGGCGACGATGATGAGGATTCAAACGATACTACAGTTGTAGTCGGCAAGGTTGACGGCGATTGGATTTTCCTCGATGACGGTTCACTCGGAATGTTCAGCGGCATGGGCGACAGCTTTTTCTAAATCTTAAGTAACTTAAATGGGGGCATGCAGCCTCCATTTTTGGAATACGGAAATATTTAATGAAAGAAGTGATATTATGATACAGTGTCCGACCTGCAAAACCGAGCTTGAGGACGGAGCTAAGTTCTGTTCAGTCTGCGGAAACAAGATCGAGATACCGCAGCAGAAGATATCCTGTCCTGTCTGCGGAAATCCGCTTGCTGCGGGCGCAAAGTTCTGCTCGATATGCGGAACAAAAACAGAGGCAGCTGAAGCTCCCAAGGAAGAAGAGCAGATAGACCTTGACAGAAATCCTACAATGGACGAGGTACAGGTACCTGTTATCGACTATGACTATGATAATGACAACGGTCAGCCTGAGATAAGCGACATTCCAAAGCATACAGATGATATGCCGACTATGGATAGTGTATTTCTCCCCGGACAGGAGCCTGAAAAGCCTGATGATGAGAAGAAGGAGGACGTTCCTGTTATCGTTCCCGATGCGCCTAAGGTTACAACTGCACTGGGACTTGACCCTTCTATCGATCCTGCTTATGCAGAGCAGAAGGCAAAGCAGATCAAGGCTCAGCAGCTCAGAGCTCAGCAGCTTCAGGCTCAGGCTATGCAGCAGATGCAGATGCCTCAGCAGGCACCTCAGCAGGCTATGATGCAGGGTCAGCAGTATCCTCAGCAGCCTATGCAGGGACAGCCTGCTCCGCAGGGTATGCAGCCGAACGGTATGCCGCAGCAGCAGCCTTATCCGCAGCAGCAGCCAATGCCTCAACAGAATGTGACTCCGGGAAAGAGCACAAATATGCTGATACCGATAATTCTTATCATACTTATAGTTGCAGTTATTCTGGTAGACGTTTTCGTTGTATTCAGAAAGCAGATATTCGGCGACGACAGCTCCTCGAAAAAGACAGCAGTTGTTATCGACGCAGATATGATAAGCCCTCAAAGCTAGAAAACAAGATCAAAAGGCCCCGAAACATCGGGGCCTTTTTGTATTTCGGCAGACTATGCCTGCTACACACCGTATTTTATTATTATCCTCATAAGCTTTTCACCGACGGGCTTTCCCAGCAGTATCAGGAACACCACGTTTGAGATTACATAGCTAAGCAGGTACGGCAGTGAAGTTCCCAGAGCCGCAAGGTAAAGCTTTATGCTGAAGCCCTCGGCATACCATAGAACTGTCCATATATCCATTATCATTGAATACCCTGCACCGCAGACCGCCCCGAAAATTATAAGGGCAGGTCTGTTTTTTATGAGCGCTTTTGAAAGCAGTCCCGAGGCAAAGCCGATCAGTCCGAGAGCCAGCATCATAAAGGCTGTCCACGGACCTTGTCCGAACCAGAAGTTCGAGATAAGGGCAGTCAGCGCACCCGTCAGGAAGCCTGCCTCACAGCCGAGGTATGCGCCCGTAAGTATCAGAAGGGCAGTCATAGGCTTAATTACCGGTACGAAGCGACCCACAAAGCAAAGCGCTGTCATTATCGCTGTGATGACCATTCTTCTTGTTCCGACCTGCTTTTTCTCATAGCCTGTGAAGAACACGAGCAGAGCCATCACTGCAATGCCCAGAGATATAATGATGTGGCGCTTTTCGTCAAAAGCGACCGAGCCTGCCACCGCAAGTGCAGGTATCAGCACTAAGGCGATGGTATATTTCACTGTCAGCCGAAGCCTCAGGTCTTTGATAACAAGCACTGCGCTCACTCCTTACTTTCGGTTTTTTCGGCAGAGCTCCGTTACCTGCTCTGCTGTAACTGCACCGTCAAAATGTCTGCGGGAGATAAGGCTCGCAGGTGTTGTGAAAAATGAATTTCGTGACAGAAGCCTGTCGGTATCCGCAGGCTCGGAAAGCCTTCCCGAGAGAAACACTGCGCTCCTGTGTGAGAGCTCCGCACAGAACTCCGTATCGTGGCTTACTGCAATTATAGTCATGCCCTCGCTGTTGAGCTCCTTCAGTATACCGATAAGGCGCTCACGGGACTGTGAATCAAGGCTTTTTGTGGGCTCATCTAACAGCAGAAGCTTTGGCTTCAGGGAGAGCACCTTTGCAAGCGCCAGAAGCTGACGCTCTCCGCCTGAAAGGTCATAGGGGTGCTTGTCCGCAAGCTTATCAAGCCCGAAGGGTATATCTGTAATGTGCATATCGTCAAGCTCCTCACGGACAGAGTTCCTGAGGAACAGCGTTGTAACGTCCTGAGGCAGCATTGCAAGCGTGCCCATATAGAGCGAGCCGTTTTTATAGTCTCTGAGCTTCTTTCCGAACACCGTGATTTTTCCCGAAACTGCCCTCAGTGCTCCTGCAATAAGCGAGAGCATAGTTGTCTTGCCCGAGCCGTTCGCTCCGAGGACGGTGAATATTTCGCCCTCGTAAACTGTGAGGTCAAGGTCTTTTATTATGTCGGGCTGATCTTTTTTGTAGCGGAAGGAAAGCTCCTTTATCCCGACTGCCTTAACGTCAGAGTGATTGTGCTCCTGTCTGTCAAGTGACCTGACAGCATTTGCGAATGTGCCTGTCACAAAGCGCCTTGCAGAGGTAACATCACAGGGGCAGCTGCCCTTGCCGTCAAGGGAGTGAAATATCCTCACGGGAGCAGGCATAGCACGAAGCAGTTTCCCGTCATCTGAGATAAGCTCCATAGCTTTTGATCTCGTTTCGCAGAAGCGGAGTCTGCCGCTGTCAAGACAGAGAAGCTTGTCTGCAAAGGGCAGGATATTGTCGAGCCTGTGTTCAGCAATGATGACAGTGAGAGAGCGCTCCCGTACAAGCCTTGCGACTGTCTGTGTAAAGGTCTGTGAGGCAACAGGGTCAAGCTGGGAGCAGGGCTCATCAAGGATAAGAACCCTTGGGTCCATTATCATTACAGCTGCCAGAGTAAGCATCTGCTTTTCGCCGCCCGAGAGGGTAGCCGTGTCTCTGTGAAGCTTATCGTTCAGCCCGAAATAGGCGGCTGTTTCTGCCACCCTGACGGCTATCTCATCACGCCCGAGCCCAAGGTTTTCAAGCCCGAAGGCAAGCTCATGCCAGACTTTGTCGGTAACTATCTGCTGCTCGCAGTCCTGAGTTACAAAGCCTGCAAGGCAGGCACTTTCTTTCACACCGAGAAGGGAAGTGTCTTTGCCGTCTATCATAACTTTGCCCGAAAGCTCACCGTTTGGAATGACCTCTCTTTTCAGACAGCGCAGCAAGGTAGACTTTCCGCTTCCGCCCGCACCGCATACGAGCAGCACCTCGCCCTCGCCGAGTTCAAACGAAATATCACTGACCGCAGGCTCAGCGCACAGAGGGTACTTAAAGCTCAGGCCTTCGACACTAAGAAGCGCCATCTGACATTCACCACCGTTTCCGTAACTGACGGCACAGCCGCCAGCAAAGTATATGCTGTTATTCCCAGTGCTCCGAGGGCAGAGCTTTCAGACATTCTGACCTCGGGATAGAAAGCTGTATCGAGCTTATCGAAGCCTGCCGCAGCCCAGCACAGTGCCGAAAGCAGCACCGTTATCAGGCAGAGGAGCACATCACGTCTTCCGAAGCGTGCTGAGGTAAAGGCTGTGCGCTTGGCACTTCCGCAGCCCCTTGCCGCCATGCTGTCGGCAGTGACTATACCGTTTTCCAGAGCCCATGAGATCACTGAGGAAATCACTCTCATATTGGCGTGTATCAGGTCAATGATATTGCCGTCTTTATAAAGACCTGTCGCCTTCTGGGCTGTTTTGGTCTTTCGGTACTGAGAGCGTATCATAGGAATATATCTGAGAGCCGAGGACATTACGAGCGCCGCCCTTGGTGAAAGCTTTCCGAACACTCTGAGCGTTTTTTCACTGTCCATTATCTTCGAGAAGCTGTAGAACCAGTACACCACCGAGCACAGTGCCGCCGCAGAGTTCAGCCCGTAGAGAAAGGATTCCAGTGTTACGGGGCTGTCATTTATCATGAAGAGGATAGTTTCGCCCTTATGGGAAATAATCGGGTTTACGAGCGTCAGCACTGCAAAAAGGAGCAGTGAATACAAATGAACCTTCACCGAACCTCTTGGGTCTCTGAGCGTGACAAACACCGCCGACCCGACCAGAGACACCGCCGTTATCCACGGGTGAGGTGCCGTCATCGGTATCAGTGTTACGCATATAAAGTACATCGTTACGCTCAGAGCGTCAAGCTCGGATAGTTTTCTCATTTTTTAATTTCCTTATAATCATTATTTCTCCTGCCTTGAATGCGGAGCAAGATAGTGCGGAGATTAGCCCTCAGTCTTGCAGACGGCTGTGCATATTCCCCGATCACCTATCATCAAAGGTCTTTCTCAATGTTGCGTGTGTATAGCCATTCAATGCTGTCGCCGTCTTTCAGCTCGTATGATGAGCACCCTACAGAAGCACTTACTCCGTTGACATGGTATACCCAGCCCGAAAGCTCCCCGAAATCAAATTCGTATATCTGCCCGATACCCGAAATGTATATGTTCTTAGCACCCTTTGTATCAAGCCTGATGTTATTCTCCTTGCAGACTGAAAGCAGAATGTCATATACGCTCTCGCCCTTGTGAAGCTCACAGTCGGTCTTTGCAAGGATCGTTCCGTCATCGGGGACTTTTCCGCCCTCGCCTGCTATAGTGTCACAGCGGATAGAAATTGTAACAGCGCCCGTCACGGCAGCGGTTTTTGAGGAGCTTTCCGAGTAGTATTCCTTCTCGGTCTTAATGTCGGTAAAGGCAATTACCGCACAAAGCCCTCCTGCGATAAGTGCGATGAAAACAAAGTTCTTAGGGCTTTTCTTTTTCAGCACCAGCAGAATAATGACTACGCCTATACACACAAGGAGCACTGCGCCTATTGCTATGGGCTTGTAGCCGATGCTGTCCTTTTCGGCCTTGCTGTCTGCTTCTGAGGTGCTCTCCGAAACAGTTCTGCTTTCAGTCTTAGAACTACTCTCGGCAGGCTTCGGAGATGGGCTTTCCTGAACGCTGTCAAACACATAGAGCGGAGTGTTTCCGTTTTTCATTCTGAGGTATGACACCAGTGAGTAAAAAGCCTCAACTGTGGCGGTCTCGTTAGCTTCCTTGCCTGCTATGTGGCTGAATGAGCCGTCATCGGCTTTGTAGGAGAGGAGTGCATCTATCGGGCTTTTGCCGTTCCTGATGAAGCGCTCGTCTGTGGTGCAGTCGATCCCGAGGGCAGATAAAGCGCAGATAACCTGAGAACAGCTCTCGGAGTTTTCTGCTCCCATGCTCATAAAGCCGCCGCTGTCAAGCTGCCTTTCAGAGAGAAATCCGATAGCCTTTTCGCAGGCTGAATTAACCTCGGAATTGTCATCGCAAAGGGGCGCTAATGCCTGCAAGGTCATAGCGGTAACGTCAATGTCTCCGAATTCGCCCATTACTGCCCAGCCGCCGTCCGATAGCTGCATAGACAGTATCTCGGCAGCTACACTGTCGGCAGTTACGCCCTCAGCCGTGAAGCCGTTATTTAGAATATGCAGGCCGAACACATAGCTCATTATGCCCTGTTCCCCGACCGAGGTGGAGAGCGCTTCGGTGATATATGGGCTGTCCTTGCCTGCCGCTATGAGGGCTAAAGCATACTTCTCCCTTGTGGTTGCAGAGGGGACTTCATTCTCAGAGAGGTATTTTTCCAAAGCCTCTGAATATGCAGAGAGGTCAATATCGCAGTACTGCGAAAGGCTCATGGCGTACCATTCGGAGTCTGTGCCTGCACCCTTGGGAAGGTCTGTATCTGCGGCTTTCTGCAGGGTCTCGCTGTCCGAGCCCCCGAACCTGTATTCAAGTATGCTGCCGACCGTCTGCGAAATGTCCTCATTAGCAAAAGTCGGGAGTGCGAAACTCCCGACTGTGATAACTATTGCCGTCAAAGCGGATAGTACCGCCGTGATCTTACTTATCATTCTTCTTATGAGCGATTACTGCTGCTGCCGCAAGAGCTGCTGTGCCTGCGATCATAAGACCGACAGGGCTGCTGCCTGTCTGTGCGTTTGCAGTGTTTGCGTCGCTTCCGCCGCCTGCTGCTGTGCCCGCAGCGTTGTTTGTGCCGCCCTTGTTGTCAGCCGCTGCTGCCTTGCTGCTGTCAGCTGCCTTTGAGCTGTCGGACTTGCTCTCAGATGTGTCAGCCTTGGAGCTGTCTGCGCTGCTCTCGGAGGTGTTCTTGCTGCTGTCCTCGGAAGCTTTTGAACTGTCGGTCTCGGGCTGAGAGTCAGATGTATCAGGGGTAACAGGGTCAACTACGATAACTGCAACAGGTGAAGCAAGAAGCTCGCTCTCAGACTGTGCTGTTACTACATAGTCGCCCGACTCAGCAAATTTTACAGTTGCCTTTCCGTCCTTATCGGTAACGTAATCTGTTTTTACACCGTTCAGTGAGATAACCGCACCCTCAACAGGCTGAACTACAGGCTGATAGTTTGCGTCAAAGGCGATCTTTGAGAGTGTGAAATCAATGCTCTTGCCCTGATCTACTGTGGCGTCCTTGACATCGAAATAGCTGTAGGTGTCCTTAAAGGTCTTAGTGTCAGAGTAAACATAAGCGTATAACTCATCGCCGTCTTTGAGCTCGTCTTCAAGGCTCATAGCCATACCGTCATTTACATAGTAGCCGTAGCTGCCGCCGTTCTCTATTCCCCAGAGCTTCTGAAGCGACAGTCCCCACTGGCTTTTCTCGGACTTGTAGCCTGCTGCTGCACCGCCTTCAAAGCCATTCTCGTGAGCACAGTAAAGAGCATCGTTTATTGTGAGCTTTCCGTCGCTGTCGATATCAGTTACATCGATATTTTCACGAATAAGCATAATGCTGTCTTTACCTGCATTGATAGTTACATTAACCGAGACAGAATCAGCTGCAAAGGCTGAAACGCTTGTTGTCATTGCAGCAAGAACGATTGCTGCTGCAAAGCTTGCTATTTTCTTCATTTTCCATCTTCTCCTTTCAAACGGGGTTTTATCCCACTAACTGACTATAATTTTACACCCTTTATCTCTGTTTGTCAAGGCTTTGACTTGATTTTTATACCAATTCATCAAAATGCTCAATTACAGGGCTCCGAGAGGGTCGAAAAACAGCAAAGAGAACTCCCGAAATTGCGCTTTTGCACTTGCACTTTTTGAAAAACTGTGTTATAATGGTATATGTGTTTGTTCGGGAGGCGGTAAAATGAACAAGGAGCTGCTGGGTAAGTTCGCTGATTTCGGGCTGAGCTTTGCAATAATAATGGCGCTGATAGTGCTTGCCTGCCTTGTTACGCCGAGGATAGCTAAGTTTATCGAGAAGAAAAATCCGAGGATAGCCGAGCGAAACCGTCAGGCTGAGGAGAAATACACCTCGCCCGAGAAATATGAGGTCAAGGATCCCTACGGGAAGCAGGAAACACCCGAAGGCTTCGATCCTAATTATAAAATATATAACGAAGATATTTATGGAGTTGATTTCAAGCATGGCAAAAAACAAAAAAATGGTTGATGCGATAACCTCAATGGACGAGGATTTCGCAAAGTGGTACACTGACATCTGCATGAAGGCAGAGCTTGTGTCCTACACAAGTGTAAAGGGCTGTATGGTAATAAGGCCTTACGGCTACGCTATCTGGGAGAATATACAGAAGAACCTTGACAGCAGGTTCAAGGCACTGGGACATGAGAATGTGTGTATGCCGATGTTTATCCCCGAGAGCCTTCTCCAGAAGGAGAAAGACCACGTTGAGGGTTTTGCTCCCGAGGTTGCATGGGTAACTCACGGAGGAAGCGAAAAGCTCGAGGACAGGCTCTGCGTAAGACCTACCTCCGAAACGCTTTTCTGCGAGCATTATGCCGAGATCGTACACTCTTACAGAGATCTGCCGAAGCTTTACAATCAGTGGGTATCTGTAGTAAGGTGGGAGAAGACCACAAGACCGTTCCTCAGATCCCGTGAGTTCCTGTGGCAGGAGGGTCACACCATTCACGAGACTGCCGAGGAGGCCATTCAGGAGACCGAGCAGATGCTCAATGTTTATGCCGATTTCTGTGAGAAAGACCTTGCTATGCCTGTAGTTAAGGGCAGAAAGACCGACTCCGACAAGTTCGCAGGCGCTGAGGCCACCTATGCTATAGAGGCTCTTATGCACGACGGCAAGGCTTTGCAGGCAGGCACCTCGCACTACTTTGGCGACGGGTTCGCAAGGGCTTTCGGTATACAGTTCACGAGCCGTGAGAACAAGCTTGAATATCCGCACCAGACCTCATGGGGAGTTACCACTCGTCTTATCGGTGCTATCATAATGACACACGGCGACGACAACGGACTTGTTCTTCCGCCTGCTGTGGCACCTGTTCAGGCAGTCATCATTCCGATACAGCAGTTCAAGGAAGGTGTTCTCGACAAGGCAAACGAGATAAAGGAAAAGCTCTCGGCACTGGGCATAAGGGTAAAGGTCGATGACAGAGATCAGTCTCCGGGCTGGAAGTTTGCCGAGCACGAGATGAGAGGCGTGCCGATCCGTATTGAGATAGGCCCTAAGGACATCGAGAGCAACCAGTGCGTAGTTGCAGCACGCTTCAACGGAGAGAAGCAGTTCATAGCACTTGACGGCGAATTTGAGGGCAAGATAAAGGAGCTGCTCGATAAGACTATCCCCGAGGGAATGTTCGCAAAGGCTGCCGAGAACCGCAGGAACAAGACCTACATCTGCAAGACAACCGACGAGATCATCAAGGCTCTTGAAGAAAAGGGCGACGGCTTTGTAAAGGCTATGTGGTGCGGCGAAGAGGCCTGCGAGGACAAGGTAAAGGAGCTTACGGGCGTAGGCTCAAGGTGTATGCCGTTTGAGCAGGAGGAGATCTCCGACGTATGCGTATGCTGCGGAAAGCCTGCCAAGAAAATGGTGCTCTGGGGCAAAGCGTACTGATAATGATAAAACAGAACGGACGGCGTAATGCCGTCCGTTTTTTGTCAGATGTTCAGTATTTGTTTTTTCTTGGCTTCGTATTCTTCCTCGGTGATAAGACCTTCATCAAGCATATTTTTATAAGCTGTTAATTCTTCCTTGGCTTTACCAGATGAAATACCACTATTGTTATTTTCTGATGTATTATTGTTCATACTTGGTTGTTTTGATTGATTGTTTCCTTGAATATAATCATACATCATTTTTTCTTGTACTTGCTTTTTTAAGTCCGGCTTTGAAAATGCATAAATCCAACCTATCAAACCCAAAAAGAATCCAAGAAAAAAATACGCTGCACCATTGTCATATCCCTTATCTATTATGGTTTGTCTTGTCACAGCACCCCAAACTATTCCCCATATAAGAGCAACAACTAGCCAAACTTCTGTATACATCTTTTCAACCTCCCACAGCTCTTCTGCATTCAAACAAATGCTGTTTTTATTATTATAGCACTCAAATAAATGCATTTCAAGTGCATTCAAACGAATACATGATAAAATCTACATAACATACAAATACAGAGGTGAAAAGTTATGTACTATTATCAAAGGATTCGTGATGTACGTGAAGATAATGACCTGTCACAGCAGCAGGTAGCAGATCTGCTTAATATAACCCGACAGCAATACCAGCTCTACGAATCGGGCAAGCGTGAAATGCCTATGCATTTGTTCATTGTGCTTGCTAAGCACTATAACGTTTCGCTCGACTACCTTGCAGGGCTGAAAACACATAAATCTCCTCTGAAATAGACCGACCGCTCCGCAGGGGAACGGTCGGTTTTTTGATTGACTTTTATGCGTATCTGTGGTATAATCAGATCAGAAAGGAGGCGGCTGAAATGAACGATCAGGCTATACTTTCCAGCAAGGGCGACCTTACATCATTTACATTCGGAAATGTGAATATCCGCTTCAAAACATCACCCAAGCTTGAAAGGTACACGCAAATAAAAGAATGGGATAACGGCTACATTGTTACAATGGCAAGGTATAACGGCAAAGAGGTCGAAGAATATATTGACCTTGTACCGATACTTGAAAACCTGTATTTTGATGCCGCCGAATTCCTGAAGCCCATCAGAAAGGTGATGATAGTTTATGACTGACCCGAAAATAATAGCAGAATCTGCGGATATGATAGTCAATGGCTATGCGTTTACAAGATCCGATGATAATGTGCGTGTGCTCAATCTTAACGCTGTTGGCTCAGCAGCTGTGATAGGTAAGAATAACGAAGTTATTGAAACCAGTATGGATGATATTGAGCTCGATATCGTTATGAACTATTATAAAAGGAACAAAGCCTTTCTGGAGGATTGAGTATGCCAAAGTACTATGAATTCAAGGTCTGCGGATATTATCTGTATTTTACCTCGCATTGTATAGTTGAGGCAATGCACGTTCATGCAAGTGATAATAAGCTTACAGAGTCGGGCTCGGCAAAGTTTTTTGTAAAAAGCAGCGGTGAGACCGTCGTTCAGAACAAGGGAAGACTTAATGACAGAGAACTGTCTAAGATACAGGCGTTCATAAAAGAAAACTATATGGAAATGTATCTCAAATGGACAGAATACAGTGAAAACGGATTTTTTGAGAAATAAGATCAGACCGACCGTTCCGCAGGTGAACGGTCGGTTTTTTAGTTAAGGCCGAAGCTTATCGAGATCGCCGAATCTACCGCCGACATCGAGCGGTCATCAAGCGAGCCCATTTTTTCACGCAGTCTGCGTTTGTCTAATGTACGGATCTGCTCCAGCAGCACTACCGAGTCCCTCGCAAGACCGCTTTCGCCTGCCTCGACCTCTATGTGCGTGGGCAGTCTTGCCTTATCGTGACGGCTGGTTATTGCCGCCGCTATCACTGTCGGTGAATGGCGGTTGCCGACATCGTTCTGCACTATAAGGACAGGCCTGAGCCCTCCCTGCTCCGACCCGACCACGGGGCTCAGGTCAGCGTAATATATGTCGCCTCTGTGTACGTTCAAAGCGATACACTCCTATCTTTTGGGTTTCTGTTTATATAATTGACAGGTTTGTAATTTCTATTCAGCCAAAGGGAAAGAAGCTCCCTTATCATTATATGAAAGGCGCTTCTTCACTGTGAAAGGCTTCACAGAAATACAACCTGTACGCCGTACAAATACAAGCGTTTTTCACAAAAGGACAGTAAAAATCCGACAAACATTGTCTTTTTTGTATATTGACGTAAGTGGAATAATTTTGTATACTATTATATGTGACTAATTATCCGAAAACATTTTATAGTAAAGGGTTGATTTTTAATGGCAAAGGTAGTAAAGTTCGGCGGAAGCTCTCTCGCCAGTGCCGAGCAGTTCAAAAAGGTAAAGGATATCATCACCGCTGACGGCGCAAGAAGGTTTGTTGTGCCATCTGCTCCCGGAAAGAGATTTTCCGAGGACACAAAGGTTACAGATATGCTTTACAGCTGCTATGATCTCGCAGTAAAGGGCAAGGATTTTGACAAGCAGTTCGAGCAGATCAAGCAGAGATATAATGAGATCATTTCCGAGCTCGGCCTTGACTTCTCTCTGGAGAAGGAGTTCGAGGTCGTTAAGGCCTGCTTTATAGGCAAGGCAGGAAGAGATTATGCTGCTTCCAGAGGTGAGTACCTTAACGGTATGGTGCTTGCAAATTATCTGGGATATAACTTCGTTGACGCAGGTGAGGTCATCTTCTTCAACGATGCAGGCCAGTTCGATGCAAAGAAGACAGGAAAGGTTCTCTCAGAGAGACTTGCAAACCTTGAAAATGCAGTGGTTCCCGGCTTCTACGGCTCAATGCCCAATGACACTATCAAGACCTTCTCAAGAGGCGGCTCCGATGTTACAGGCTCTATTGTTGCGGCAGCAGTAGGCGCTGACATCTATGAGAACTGGACCGACGTTTCGGGCTTCCTTACCTGCGACCCGAGAATAGTTAAAGACCCTGCTCCTATCAAGACTATCACCTATAAGGAGCTTCGTGAGCTTTCATATATGGGTGCTACGGTTCTTCACGAGGACGCTATCTTCCCTGTAAGAAAAGCAGGCATTCCGATAAACATCAAGAACACAAACAAGCCTGACGATGAGGGCACAATGATCGTTGAGTCCACCTCGCAGAAGCCCGAGTATACCATTACAGGTATCGCAGGAAAGAAGGGCTTTACAGTAGTCAATATCGAGAAGGATATGATGAATGCCGAGATAGGCTTCGGCAGAAGAGTGCTCGAGGTGTTTGAGAAAAACGGCATCTGCTTTGAGCATATGCCTTCGGGTATCGACACTATGTCTATCGTTGTTCATCAGCAGGAGTTCGCTCCCAAGGAGCAGGAGATACTTTCGGGCCTTCACAGAAACTGCTTCCCCGATGTTATCGACATTGAGACCGACCTTGCTCTTATCGCAGTAGTCGGCCGTGCGATGAAGTCCAACCGCGGTACAGCAGGCAGAATATTCTCGGCACTGGCTCACGCTCATGTAAATGTAAAGATGATAGATCAGGGCTCGAGTGAGCTTAACATCATCATAGGCGTAAGCGAAGACGACTTCGAGAAGGCTATGAAGGCTATCTACGATATCTTCGTTGAGACAAAACTCTGATTTGTTAATTTTTTAACTGTACTTTTTGAACTCTATTGACATTATCTTAAAGTCTGTTATAATAATATTGTGGGAGTTTTGCATTTTGCAGACTCCGATCCATAAATCTTTTTAAGGAGGACATTCGTAATGGAAACCTATGGAATCGAAAAAATCGGTATCACCAATCCTAAGGCTGTTTACCGCAACCTTTCACCCGCAGTGCTGACTGAGCACGCTATCATCAAGGGCGAGGGACAGCTCAGCGACACAGGCGCTCTTGTTGTAAAGACAGGTAAGTATACAGGCCGTTCCGCTAAGGATAAGTTCATCGTTGATGACGGTGAGGCTCATAAGAACGTAAACTGGGGAGATGTAAACTTCCCGATCACAAGAGAGAAGTTTGAGGCTATCAAGGCTAAGGTTATCGCTTATCTCCAGAACAGAGACATCTATGTGTTCGACGGCTTTGCAGGTGCAGACCCCAAGTACACAAAGAAGTTCAGAATTGTAAATGAGCTCGCAAGCCAGAATCTCTTTATCAGAGACCTGCTTATCAGACCTACTGAGGAGCAGCTTGCTGATTTCGGTGATCCATTCTTCACTATTATCGCTGCTCCCGGCTTCAAGTGCGTTCCCGAGGTTGACGGAACACGTTCTGAGGCTGCTATCCTTCTTGACTACGAGACCAAGTGCGCAGTTATCTGCGGTTCGGGCTACTCGGGCGAGATCAAGAAGACTGTATTCTCCACAATGAACTACTATCTGCCTTTCGAGGGTGTTCTTCCTATGCACTCCTCTTCAAATGCAGACCCTGTTACTAAGGATACAGCAGTATTCTTCGGTCTTTCCGGAACAGGTAAGACAACACTTTCCGCTGATCCTAACAGACTGCTCATCGGTGATGACGAGCACGGCTGGTCTGAGAACGGCGTATTCAACATCGAGGGCGGCTGCTATGCTAAGTGCATCAACCTCAGCGCTGAGGGCGAGCCCGAGATCTACAATGCTATCAAGTTCGGTTCACTGGTTGAGAACGTTGTTATCGACCCTGATACCAGAAAGCCTGACTATGACGATGCTACCCTTGCTGAGAACACAAGAGTAGGCTATCCTATCGAGTACATTCCTAACGCAGCAGTTCCGAGCGTTGGCGGTATCCCTACCGTTATCATCTTCCTGACAGCTGACTCCTTCGGCGTTCTGCCTCCTATCAGCCGTCTTACAAAGGAAGCTGCTATGTATCAGTTTGTTACAGGCTTTACCTCTAAGGTAGCAGGTACCGAGATCGGTATCACAGAGCCTACACCTACTTTCTCTACACTGTTCGGAGAGCCCTTCATGCCGTTGCCTGCTGAGAAGTATGCTGAGATGCTCGGTGAGAAGATCGAGAAGTACAACACCAAGGTTTACCTTGTAAACACAGGCTGGACAGGTGGTCCTTACGGCACTGGTACAAGAATGAAGCTGAAGTTCACAAGAGCTATGGTAACAGCAGCTCTGAACGATGCTTTTGATAAGAACAATGTTCAGTTCGTTCACGATGACAGATTCAACCTTGAGATCCCTCAGGCAATTCCTGAGTCCGATGTACCTGCTGAGATCCTCAATCCTCGTGATACATGGGCTGACAAGGCTGCTTACGATGCACAGGCTAACAAGCTTGCTAAGATGTTCCAGGACAACTTTGCTAAGAAGTATCCTGATATGGACAAGGCAATCGTTGAGGCAGGCCCTAAGGCTGATTAATAATTACATCTGCAAAGACCGCTCCGTAGTTTCGGAGTGGTCTTTTGTTGCTTGCTGTCGTTAAAAAGTACAAATAATGACTTTACAAAACGCCCTGTTTATGCTATAATATATATGTATAGATGTACGGACAAGCTCTGAGAGGAGTGATAATATGAAAGGTATGATAAAAACACCGCTGAAAATGTTGGCTGTGTCTGCTATGGCTGTGAGTCTGCTTATGTGCTCGGGTGCCTGGCTTGGTGCTCGGGAACAGAATACGCAGTCGGCTGTGATTTATGCAAGCGCTGACAGCACTGAGCTTTCTGCGGTGACAGGGTTCAGGGCGGAACGCTCGGGCAATACAGTCACTCTGAAATGGGATCAGGGAGACTACCTCGGCTGTAATGTTATGATGTACAGCGGCGGCAAGTGGACAAAGAAAAAACAGATCGTAAGAAAATACAGTACTGCATACACTAATGTTGCACCTGATGTTTCAAGGTTTTCCATAACACCGTTCGGCTGTGACAATAAAGGCAAGTACTTCTACGGCGAAACCACTGAGATCGTCTGCGAGTTTACACCTGAGCTTTCAAAGGTAACAGGTCTGAAAGCGGCCGAGACCAAAGACACCTCCGTAAAGCTGAACTGGAGCCCTGTCAAGTATGCTGACGGATATGGAGTTTTCCTCAAGTATACCGAGGGCTACAGAGAGGTCGCAAAGACCGCAGGCACTACCTGCACAGTTACGGGTCAGCCGCCCTCTTACAGAAGGCACTTTATTGTTAAGGCTTACTATAAAACCTCTGACGGCAGATACGTTTACGGTCCTGCTTCCGACCAGCTTAAAACAGCCACCTGCCCTGCAACGGTCTCGGGACTGAAAGCGTCGAAATCGACCTACAATTCGATAACGCTCAGCTGGAACAGAACCTCCTGCTCGCAGTACATAGTTTATCAGATGAAAAACGGCAAGTGGGTCAGAATAGCAAAGCCGACCGCAAACTCCTATACGGTGACAGGTCTTGACAATAACACGGCTTATAAGTTCGTTATCCGTGCCTGCAAGCTTGATGACTACAACAAGGAGCATCTGGGCTGGCTGTCGAATATAGTTCAGGTAAAGACTGCTAAGAACACTATCACCACTAAAAACGGTGTTACCTATGTAAACGGCATACTCATTGCCAACAAGACTTATGCTCTGCCTGCTTCATATAACCCGGGCGGATTGACCTCGGAGACCTATAATGCGTTCACTGAGATGAGAAATGCCGCTTCAAGAGACGGTATAAGCCTTTGGATATGCTCGGGCTTCCGTTCGTATGACACGCAGAGGTGGCTCTACCAGAGCTATGTGAACCGTGACGGCAAGGCTGCCGCTGATACCTATTCTGCAAGGGCAGGCCACAGTGAGCATCAGACAGGTCTTGCAATGGACCTTAACTACGCAAGCAGCTGGTTTGACAACACACGAGAAGCTCGCTGGATAGCAAATAACTGCTGGAAATACGGCTTCATTATCCGCTATCCGCAGGGCAAGCAGAACATCACGGGCTACAAGTATGAGTCATGGCACGTAAGGTACCTCGGCAAGGACTTAGCCAAGAAGGTCTATGACAGCGGCCTTTGCTTAGAAGAATATCTTGGCATTACCTCACAGTATAATTACTGATGTTTTTGAGAGCTCTGCTTCGGCGGAGCTCTTTTTTGGCAGTTCCTACAGAAAAATGTCTGTAATTTTGGCTGATATGCTATAGAAAAAAAGTTGGAAATTTGGTATAATAAAGTGATATATTATCAGCACACTCGGGGCGCTTCCCTGAGGAGAATTTTCGACCCATGCGAAAGGATCGCTCACTATGGACATAAAAGGATTACTGAAAAGAATATCAGCAGGCGCTCTCTGTGCTGCTGTAGGAATATGCGCTTCAGGCTGCTATCTGCTGCCCGATGAGGAGGAGATACTCGAAGCACCCGAGGTCAAGGCAAGTGATGTAAGCTATACAACTGTCACCGCCAAGAAAAGAGACCTTGAGAAAAAGATCGTCACAACAGGAACTGTCACGGCTGAAAGGCAGTACCCGCTTTCGTATGAGAAGCAAAGCGGTGTTATCTCAAAGTTCTACGTCCGTGCAGGCGATGAAGTCAGCGAGGGCGACGTTATCTGCGACCTTGACACAGCAGACCTTGACTTCCAGATAGAACAGAAGGAGCTGTATGTTGAGAAAGCCAAGCTGAATGTTCAGATGATATATGAGGGCGGCGGAACTCAGGCTCAGATAGATTCTGCCTACGTTGACCAGCAGCTCGTCGAAAAGGAGCTTGCAAAGCTTCAGGCTCAGAAGGAAGGCTCGGAGCTTGTCTCTCCGATAGACGGAATAGTTTCAAGCATTTCCGACATAAGAGCAGGCGACAATGTAAGCTCGGGTCAGGTGGTAGCAACCGTTATTGATACGAGCGCTCTGTACATAGCTATCAAGCCCTCGGAGCTTTCACAGTTCAAAATGGATATGGAGCTCCAGATAAGGATAAATGATGACTACTATGACGGTGTTGTGTTTATGACCCCTGAGGCGCTCGTTGAGTATCAGGCAGAGCAGAAGGATGACCACAATGCAGTCGATGAGACAGGCATAGCCTACGAAGCCGAGACAGTTTACGTCCGCTTTAAGGACACTCCGCCTGCCGATGCGGTCGGACAGCTTGCTGATACGGTGCTCGTTCTTGAGAGCGTTCAGGACGCTATAGTTATCTCGAACAACCTTATTAAGAAGGTTGACGGTGAACAGGTGGTTTATGTCCTCAAAGACGGTGAAAAAACTGCAGTTCCCGTTGAGGTAGGACTTTCTACAGGCTCACAGAGCGAAATAGTATCGGGGCTCAGTGAGGGCGACGAGATAATCATCAGATAACGAGCGAAAGGACTTTCCATGTTTACTTTATTGTTCAGAAAGATGCGCAACACCAAATGGATGGTGTTCTGCCTTCTGATTGGTTTTATAATGGCATCGGCTATGATGAGTACAGTGCCGATATATATGAATGCGTCACTGCAGAGAATGCTTGTAAAGGATATGGAATCGTTCCAGAAGGAGTACGAGATATATCCGGGCGCTTACAACACGAGCTACAGGCTCAAAATGGATATTACACCCTCTGCCCAGAAGGAGATAATCGACAGCTACAATGAAAAGGCTGAAAAGAAGTTCTCAGAGCTCGGGCTTGACAGCTCTGCCGAGAAAAAGGTGATCTCGGGCGAGTATATGTATGTTAAGTCTATGGAGGTAACGGCAGGCAATCCTCAGGCTAGGTTTACTATCGCAGGTATGAGCAGTATCGCTGACCATATCTCTATAAAGCAGGGCAGAATGGCAGAGGCAGGTCAGCGTGATGACGGTGTGTTTGAGTGCATCGCAACTGAGAAGTCGCTCAAAACTACCGAGCTTGCAGTAGGCTCTGTCTATGAGGTCGGAGATGTGTTCCATGAGGAGGCAGGCTCTGCTAAGATAGAGATAGTCGGCACCTTTGATGTAAAAGACCCGAACGACATATATTGGGCTGAGGGCCTTGATTCCGAGTACACAGCCTATGTGTTCATGGACTATGACACCCTGTATGACAAGGGCATAGACACAGGCGTTATGAACATAAATGATGCCTCTCATAACTTTGCTATCGACTACTCCGCAATGGACATGAATGAGATCGACAGCACACTTGAGAAGCTTAAAGCCCATAAGAATTACTTCAAGGAAAACTCTATCGGCTTCAGCGTTCCTGCAACCGAGATACTTGAGGATTACTCCAAGCGTGCAGACCAGCTGCAGCTGGTGCTGTGGCTTTTGCAGATACCTGTGATACTGATGATTATTTTCTATCTGTTTATGGTATCACAGCTGAATGTCGAGCAGGAGAGAAACGAGATAGCCGTATTCAAGAGCAGAGGTGCAAGCCGTACTCAGGTAATGGGTATCTACGCTATGGAGTCGCTGGTGCTGGGTGTTATCACAGCCGTGATAGGACCGTTCGCAGGACTGGGGCTTTGCAGAATACTGGGTGCTTCAAACGGATTTTTAGAGTTCGTAAACAGAAAGTCTCTCCCCGTTCACCTGACAGTGCAGGCATTTGTCTATGCGGCAATTGCGGTGGCTGTGTTCTTCGTGACTACAATGCTTCCGATTTTTCCTGCCACAAAGACAACTATTGTTGAGCACAAGCAGTCAAAATCCAAGAAGAAAAAGCACGCACTCTGGGAAAAGGTCTGCCTTGACTTTATACTGGTGGGCGGATCGGCAGGCTGGCTCTACTACCATAACAAAACTCAGGAGACCCTTATAAAGCAGGGCGTAACAGACACTACCGCAACGGTCAATCCGCTGATGTTTGTGGCCTCAACTGCGTTTATACTCGGTCTGGGTCTTTTCCTTATAAGAATTTACCCCTATGTTATCAGGATAATTGCAAGGCTCGGCAAGCGTGTATGGAGCCCTGCGCAGTATGTTTCGCTCACAAATATAGGCCGTTCGGCTACAGGAAGAGAACGCTTTCTTATGCTGTTTCTGGTGCTGACGGTGTCGCTCGGAGTTTACTTCGCAAACACCGCAAGAGCCCTCAACCGCAACGCCGAGGAGACTGTCACCTATGCAACAGGCTGTGATGCTATCCTTCAGGAGGAGTGGTACAGCAGCAAGATAGAACAGGCTCAGCAGAGCGTATCTCCGACAGGTGCGGCACAGATGGCGCAAGCACCTGCTCAGGAGGAGGAAGAGGAGGAAGACACTGAAACTGTCATCTCATACGTTGAGCCTGCATTTGAAAGATTTGAAAAGCTCGCAGGAGTTGAGAAAACTGCAAGAGTGTTCCGAAAAGACGGAGTTAAGATCACCTCATCGAAAATGAACGTTACAACCAAGGCTTCCGATGAGGATAATGATAACAAACGCTCCCGTGACTATTATCTCGATCAGGACCTTGAAAAGACAAAGACCGGCAACACAAGCAGTAAGGTACAGCTTATGACGGTCGTTCCGCATGAGTTCTCCGAGGTAATACGCTTTGAGGACAGGCTTCTGCCCGTTCAGATAAACAACTACCTGAATGCTCTCGCTGAGTACACCCCGGGAGTTATCCTCTCGTCAAGCTTTAAGGATTACGGGCTTTCGCTCGGAGATACAGTTACCTGCACATGGGGCGGTAATGATGACTTTGATGTTACTGTCCTCGCCTTTGTGGATTACTGGCCGGGGCTCAGCCCGTACAAGACCACCAAAGACGGCAGCTACATGGACTTTGCGATAATGAACTTTGACTATGTCAGGGTAGTTACGAACGTTGAGCCCTATCAGGTGTGGTTTAAGCTTGAGGATGACGCCTCTATCAATGATTTCTACAAGTCGGTTGATGATGCTAAGATAGAGCTTACCGACATTCAGGCAAGAAGCCAGCAGATAATTGAGAAGAAGAATGACCCTATGCTTCAGGGCATGAACGGAGCACTTACTCTCGGCTTTATCATTATTATGATAATGTGCATTATCGGTTTTCTGATTTACTGGATACTCTCTATCAAGAGCAGAACGCTGCAGTTCGGAATACTTAGGGCTATGGGTATGAAGTTCAGAGAGATAATCGCAATGATAGTTTATGAGCAGGTGCTTGTATCAGGAGTTGCGATATTTACGGCAATGTTCATAGGCGGAGTTACGAGCGACCTGTTTGTTCCGCTGTTCCAGAGCATATTTGATGCAGCTAAGTCAGTGCCCGAATTTGTTGTTCTCCCCGACAGAGGAGATTATATCAAGCTTTATATTATAATCGGAGCAATGCTTTTGTCGGCATTCGTAATTCTCGGCAGACTGATAAAGAAGATCAAGATCAGTCAGGCACTTAAACTCGGTGAAGATTAATTTGTATCGGGGGATAACCTCTTGAAAAAAGGGGCATCCCCCGATAAGCTGCCTTGAATACAGCCGCTTATTGTTTAAGAGCTGTGTCAGCAGGGCATTTTAAAAGCACAGAGGAGGTACTAAATGAAAATACTTGTAATAGACGGAAACAGCATAATGAACCGTGCCTTTTACGGAATAAAGGCTCTGTCAAATTCAAAGGGACAGTTTACAAATGCACTGACAGGCTTTCTGAATATATGGCTGAAGGAGCTCTCGGAAGTAAAGCCCGACTGCACTGCGGTTGCATTCGACCTTAAAGCGCCGACCTTCCGCCACAAGGCGAACGCTTCCTACAAGGCAAACCGCAAGGGTATGCCCGAGGAGCTTGCTCAGCAGATGCCTGTTATCAAGGAGCTTTTGGAATACCTCGGAGTAAGGCGGATAGAGTGCGAGGGCTATGAGGCTGACGATATAATCGGCACGCTTTCTCATGCGGCTGAGCTATCGGGAAACGAGTGCATTATCCTAACGGGAGACCGTGACAGCTTTCAGCTTGTGACAGATAAAGTAACGGTCAGGCTTGCAGGCACTAAGGAAACAAAGGTATACACTCCCGAGCGCATTAAAACCGAGTATGGAGTATCACCCCGCCAGATGATAGAGGTCAAGGCTCTTATGGGAGATACCTCGGACAATATCAGCGGTATCAAGGGCATAGGCGAGAAGACAGCCCTTGCTCTCATTCAGGAGTGCGGAAGCGTTGACGGTCTGTATGAAAAGCTTGCAGATATAAAGCTTACACCCTCGGTGAGAACAAAAATTGAAAACGGCAAGGCTGCTGCCTACGACAGCCGTTTCCTTGCTGAAATAAGCCTTGAAGCCCCCATAAATACCGACCTTGACTACTATATGTCGGCTGAGAAGAATGAAGCTAAGGCTTCACAGCTTTTAAGTGACCTTGAAATGCTCAAAATGCGTGAGAGGCTGGGTCTTGCAGGCGGAGTGCCTGTACCCTCGGGAGATGTTGAGGAAAAGAAGCTGAAGCTCTCCGATATGCCGAAGATAGAAGTTACTGAGCTTACAGCCGATGACATAACCGATGAGCCTTGCTGTTTTGAGCTTGCGGGCGGAAAGCTTGCGGTGCTGAAAGGAGAAAAGATATACACTGCCGAGGACAAGGGTCTTATCCTTTCGTTCCTTTCATCAGCTGCGCCGAAATCCTGCTTTGAAGCAAAGAGCGTTCACAAGTACGCTTTTGATAACGGGTCAGAGCTTAAAAACCTCCGCTTTGTCTGCGACCTTGCAGGCTATCTGCTCAATTCGCAGTCAAGTGAGTATACTGCCGAAAATCTTTGCTCCGCATACAGATGTATGTATCGCTCCGATATGGGAGACTTCTCTGACCTTGCAAGCCTGCCTGCTCTCTGTGAGAGACTTGAAAAGGAGCTCGAACTGACCGATATGAAAAAACTCTATGAAGAGATTGAGCTTCCTCTGTGCGAGGTGCTGGCTTCAATGGAGCATTACGGTGTCAGGGCTGATGCCGAGGGTATCAGGAAATTCGGCGATGACCTTAAAATCAAGATAGATGAGCTCACCCGTGAGATATATGACTATGCAGGGAAAGAATTTAATATCGCATCGACAAAGCAGCTGGGAGTTATCCTATTTGAAGAACTTGGACTGCCTGTAAAGAAGAAAACAAAGTCGGGCTACTCCACTAATGCAGAGGTGCTTGAAAGCCTTATCGACAAGCACCCGATAATCCCTCTGATACTGGAGTACAGAACGCTTACAAAGCTTAATTCAACCTATGTAGACGGGCTTTTGAAGCTTATCGGTGAGGACGGCAGAGTTCACTCTGTTTTCAAGCAGACCGAAACACGCACCGGACGTATATCCTCTACAGAGCCCAATATGCAGAATATACCCGTCAGAAAAGAAATAGGCAGAAATATGCGTAAGTTTTTTATCTCCGAAGACGGCTACACCCTCGTTGATGCCGACTACAGCCAGATCGAGCTGAGAGTTCTTGCAAGCGTCTGCGGTGACGAAAATATGCAGGAAGCCTTCCTTTCAGGCAAGGATATTCACACATCTACTGCGGCATCGGTATTCGACATTCCCGAGGACTTCGTTCAGCCTGAAATGAGAAGTGCCGCAAAGGCGGTAAACTTCGGTATAATTTACGGCATAGGTGCGTTCTCGCTCTCAAAGGATATAGGTGTATCGGTCAATGAGGCAAAGCAGTATATAAAAAATTACCTCGACAATTTCCCGAAGGTCTCAGCCTTTATGGATAAGACTGTCGAGGACGGCATAAAAAACGGCTATGTCAGCACTATCTTTGGAAGAAGAAGATATATCCCCGAGCTTAAAGCCTCAAATAAGGTTATGCAGGCTTTCGGAAAAAGAGCCGCTATGAATGCCCCTATTCAGGGCGCTGCTGCGGATATAATCAAGATAGCTATGGTTAAGGTTTATGAGCGTATAAAGAAGGAAAAACTCGACGGCAGGCTCATTTTGCAGGTACACGATGAGCTTATCCTTGAGGTAAAGGAAGCAGATAGAGAAAAGGCAGAAAAGCTTCTTAAAGAGGAAATGGAGAATGCAGTGAAGCTCGCAGTTCCAATGACCGCCGATGTCCATAGCGGCAAAAGCTGGTTCATCGCTAAGGGATGACACGTAAAAACTGATATAAGGACGTAGGACAATGGAGAAAACAGAGATACTTAGAGAATACTTCGGGCACGCCGATTTCAAGGAAGGTCAGGCGGAGCTTATTGACGCTATCCTGTCGGGGCAGGACGTGCTGGGCATAATGCCTACAGGGGCAGGTAAGTCGATTTGCTATCAGGTGCCTGCACTTATGCTTGACGGGATAACTATAGTTGTATCTCCGCTGATATCTCTGATGAAGGATCAGGTCACGGCTCTTGTTCAGGCAGGAGTGCCCTGTGCCTATCTTAACTCGTCGCTGACCTCGGAGCAGTATATGAGGGCCCTTCAAAACGCTAAGAGGGGAGCTTACAAGGTGATTTATGTTGCTCCCGAAAGGCTCACAACCGAGAGCTTTTTAGGGCTGTGCTCGCAGGTGAGGGTCTCAATGGTGACAGTTGATGAGGCGCACTGCGTATCACAATGGGGGCAGGACTTCCGCCCCTCGTATATGCGTATTCCCGAATTTCTGGGACAGCTCGGCTACAGACCGATAGTTTCGGCATTCACGGCTACAGCGACCGTTTCTGTCAGAGATGACATTATCAGAATGTTAGGTCTTAACTCTCCGTTTGTAAAGACAACAGGCTTTGACAGACCAAACCTTTATTTCGGAGTAATGCAGCCGAAAAACAAGTACAATGCCCTCAAAGAGATCCTTGAGCGCAACCGTGACAAAAGCGGCATAGTTTACTGCTCAACGAGAAAGACCGTTGAAGAGGTCTGCGACAAGCTTTGTGCGGACGGTTACGCCTGCACACGCTATCACGGCGGGCTCTCCGATGAGGAGCGTATAAGAAATCAAGACGATTTTATCTATGACCGAAAAACTGTCATTACTGCTACAAACGCTTTCGGAATGGGAATTGACAAATCGAACGTATCCTTTGTTGTTCACTACAATATGCCGAAGAATATAGAGAGCTATTATCAGGAAGCAGGCAGGGCAGGCCGTGACGACTCTGAGGCGGAGTGCATATTGCTTTATTCTCCGAAAGACGTTCAGACGAACATCTTCCTTATTGAGAACTCCAAGGACAGTGCCGACCTTGACGAGGAAACAGCCGAGCTTCTCAAGCGCCGTGATATGCACAGGCTGTCTGTAATGAAGGATTACTGCACCTGTGATGACTGCCTCAGGGCATACATAAGGCGCTACTTCGGAGAAAACCCCGAGGAAAGCTGTGAGAAGTGCTCAAACTGTAAGGGGAACTTCACCGAGGTTGACGTAACACTGGAAGCTCAGAAAATAATGTCCTGCATTTACAGGCTGTATCAGAGACATCTGCGCTTTGGAATGACTGTAGTGTCGGGCATACTTGCAGGCTCGGAGAGCGAGAAGATCTCGCATTTTAAGCTGGACACTCTTTCAACCTACGGCATTATGAAGGGCGAAACTCAGGTGAGGATAAGAAGCATTATCCGCCACCTTGAAAACAAGGGCATGATAGCGGTTGATGACCATTCCGCACTTACGCTTACGAGCCGTTCTGCGGCTGTGCTTCGGGGCGAGGAAAAGGTCATCATGCGTGTGCGTGAGGAGAAGAAGGCTCAGAAGAATACTGTATCAAGCTTTGATAAGGACCTTTTCACAGCGCTCAGGGCTGTCAGGACAGAGCTTGCAAAACAGCTTAGTCTGCCGCCTTATATGATCTTCTCAGACCAGACCCTCAGGGATATGAGCGTAAAGAGACCTCTTACAGAAGAGGGTATGCGCTCGGTTTCGGGAATAGGAAAGGCAAAAGCGGAGAGGTACGGAAAGTACTTCATAAAAGCAATCTCCGACTGGCTTGCAGAGAACGAGCAGAGAGAAAAAGAGAATGTAGCAGGCGGCTACAGCTATATTGATACGCTCAGAGATACCAAGCCAAAGTCCATTTATGAAGCCATAGTTCCAAGAGCAGGCGAGCTTCATGACCTTGGGGACAGCGTGACCATAAGGGAACTTTGCAGTGAGATACTGACACAGCTTTCAGTGAATGCAAGAGTGTCTGTCCTCAGAGATGCAGTGAACAGCTGGCTTTTCAACGAGGGCTACCTTACCAAACCCGACGGAAAGCACTTTGATATAACTATCCTGTCCGAGGAAGCAGGTATCACAAAAATAAAAAAACAAAAGCAAAGCGGAGAATACTACACCTACCTTGTGATAGACCCTCAGGGGCAGATGTTTATTTTCGCAAACCTTGATGAAATACTGAAAGGAAAATAACTATGACTGTCTGTGCAGTTTCTACCCCCTTAGCCGAGGGCGGAATTTCAGTGATAAGAATAAGCGGTGAGAAGGCACTGTCAATTGCCGAGAGGGTATTCAAGCCACTCAGCTGTGAGAGCGTGTCTGCAATGGCAGGCTACACCTGTGCATACGGCAAAATAGTAGAGCCCGAAAGCGGAAGAACTGTTGATGAGGGCGTGCTCACTGTGTTCAGAGCGCCACGCTCCTATACAGGAGAGGACGTTTGCGAGATAAGCTGTCACGGCGGAGTTTTCGTCACTAAAAAGGTGCTGCGGCTTTGTCTTGAATGCGGTGCAAGGCTCGCAGACAGGGGAGAATTCACCAAGCGTGCTTTCCTCAACGGCAAGCTCTCCCTCACTCAGGCAGAGGCGGTCATGGATATAATCTCCGCCGAGGGTGACTATGCGCTTTCCTCAGCAAACCTGACACGCTCGGGCAGGCTGTTCGGACAGATAACTGCGATAAGAGACAGCCTTGTGGGCGAGCTTGCTTCTCTTGCGGCATGGGTGGATTATCCCGATGATGATATTCCCGCTGTTACCGAAGAGAGCTTAAAAAAGGCTCTCTCAGATGCCGACAGGGAGCTTTCAAAGCTTCTTCGTGACTATGACAGCGGAATGATACTAAAAAGCGGTATTGACACAGCCATAGTCGGCAAGCCCAATGTAGGAAAGTCAACGCTGATGAATCTGCTCCTCGGGTATGACCGTTCTATTGTCACGGATATTGCAGGCACTACCCGTGATGTTATCGAGGAGACCGCCTCGCTGGGTGAGTACACTCTCAGGCTCAGTGATACGGCAGGTATAAGAGAGGCCTCCGATCAGGTCGAGGCAATAGGCGTGGAGCTTGCAAAAAAGCGTATAGACAGGGCTATGCTCATTCTTGCTGTGTTTGACAGCTCGGACACTCTGTCCGATGAGGACATAGAGCTGATAGAGCTTCTGAAAGGCTCGGGCAAGAGGGTGATAGTGATACTCAACAAGAAAGACCTCGGCAGCAGGATAGAGAGCGAGTTTGAAGGCTTTGAAAGCCTTATCTCGGTTTCCGCCAAGACCGAAGACTGCCGTGAGCTTATCCGTGAAGAGGTCGCAAAGCTTTTCCCTGTTGGGCAGTTCGACCCTGACAGCACGGTCTTTGCAAATGAGCGCCAGAAGGACTGCGTAAGGCGTGCCTATGAGCATATCAGCACTGCCGAGGAAGCTCTCGCAGCAGGCGAGACCTTTGATGCCGTTACAGTGCTTATAAGTGCTGCTGCCGATGAGCTCCTTGAGCTTACAGGTGAAAAAGCTACCGAGGCCGTAGTCAATGAGGTGTTCTCACGCTTCTGTGTAGGAAAATAAAAAGCCCGATCCGATTGAGCATTGCTGCACACGATCGGATCGGGCTTTATTATTCATCATCAGAGCCGAGACCGTTATTTATGACCATATTATAGGAAGCATTTGCAATCCGGCTTTCTTTTTTCTCACGCCAGCGGTCTATATCACTTTTGATAGCCATCATCTCATCGGCGATAAGCTCTACCTTGTCAGGTCGGACATACCTGAGGTACGAGACCATTCTCTCAATACCCTTAGGGCTTCCGATGTGCTCCGCTATGATGTTTCCGAGCTCAGCAGGGAAGCCGAGCTCGGAAAGCGCTGTGATGAGCTCATCACGGGCTTTGCTCCATACGGCTCTGCCGTCAGTGTTATTTAACATAGCTGTCTCCTCAGTAAAGCTTCGGCAGGTCTTCGAGGGTAACGGAGTTCGGGCTGTCATATACTTTTTTCAGATACTCATAGCTTGTGAATTCCTCGCTCAGGCAGAATACCTTTGACCATGTCATGAAGCTTGCCCAGCCGACTTTTTTATCGTGAATCTCATCAACATCCGGCAGAGTTCCGGTTTCGCCGATCAGCACTATTTTGGGTCGGTCTGTTATTTTTATGAGGTCATTATACATATCCTCGCAGGCAGTATGAACGTGAGGGTCAGGGTACATATCACGGGAGATTATGTCTGCAACATCGTCGCCCGGGTAGCATTCCCTGAGTGTGCCGTTCCATACCCAGATAAGGTTATTCAGTCCGTGATACTCAGTGAAACGCTCATACATCAGCCTGAACAGCTTGCTGACAGCCTCTGCCCCCTTGGCACCCCACCAGAACCAGTTGCCCTCACACTCGTGGAAGGGTCTCCAGAGGATAGGTATGCCCTTATCACAGAAGGGGCGGAGCAGCCCTGCCATGCTATCCATATCGGAGATCAGCGCTTTGTGTTCGGGTGTGCCCTCAGTAAGGGATTTTACTGCGTCAAAGTCGGTATTTCTTGTAAAGAAGGACTTGGAATGCCCTCCAAGCGGCGAGAACCAGTGCCATGTAAAGGTAATAAGTCCCTTTTTATCAGCCCACTCCCAAGCTCTTTTTAATGTGCCGAAGTTCTCCTCTACCTCTGTCATGCATTCATCGTCGGTATCAAGGTAGTTTATATTCGGCGAGTAGGAGAGCAGTTCAAAGCCGAGCAGTGCAGGCTCTTTTCCTGTAACTGCTTTGATCTTGTGAAGCTCCTCCTGTGCAATTGTCTGAGTATGCTGACCTGTTATAATTTTATTGTACGAAATTTCGGACAGATATTTCAGAACATTTTTAACGCACTCCTGTGCATTTTTATTTACGGGGCTGTATAGTTTATCACTCATAATATCACCTCAGAATAAAAAAGTTTCTATTATTGTAGCACAGCATAGTCTGCGAGTCAAGGGGAGAATGAAAAAAATCGGAACGCATTTCATTATTTCCGCCTGCTGTCAGAGCCCCGATCACAGGCTTTTATCAGTATATTACAAAATCAGACTTCTAAACAAAAACACCGAGCGCAGTTTATCGCTCGGTGTTTCGGGTTACTTATGGTTTACCTTAGTTTTGTTCAGCTTGTTTACCTTTGCAGGCTGATCCAGCTTTGATTCAATTTCCTTAAGGCTCTTTTCAGGGCCGCTAAAGAAGCCGTTTAATAGGTCCTGACCCTTATCACGGGAGGCTGAACCTATAAGCTCCTTAGTGCTTTTGTACTTTATCAGATCCTTGAAGTTTTCGTTTGCTTTAATATCTTCCTTGACTTCATTGAATTTAGATTCGGTGATCTTCTTGTTTATGAGCATATTGTCCTTATTGGCTTTGATGAAGTTGACAGCGATGATGTCCGCAATATCTTCCTTGATTTCGTTCTTGTCGGGGGTGCCGGCATAGGATTTCAGCTTTGCCTGTGTGTCGCTGAGTTTCTTGTCAAGGTCGAACTCCTTCTTGGGGAGTTTCTTTGCCTTATCCTGCTCCACTGCCTTTTCAACGTCTTTATAGTAATCTGCCTGCTTTTCTTTTACTTCGTCATTCAGCTCCTTGACAACATCATTCATGCTTGTCAGTGCGAAGTCTATCTGTTTAAGGCTCTCCTGCATAGCATTGATACGCTTCTGAGTTTTGGCATCGGCAAGCTTGCCCTCAACGATATAGCCGTTATCTTTCTTATATTTGAGATACTTGTTTATGTCCTCCTTGGCCTTTTCAAGAGACTTTTTAAGCTCTGCCCTGTTGACCGGCTTTGCAGTTTTTCCGGGGTCAAGACTGTTGTTTGTGAAGTTCTTATAGTCCTCAACAGCTGCTTTTAGCGACTTTGCAGCAGTTTCGTACTGCTTGCTTCCGAAGTGTACCTTCTGGGTTGCATTGTTTACGTCCTTCATAGCGTTGTTAAGCTTCTGAATTACCTCATGAGCATTTCTTCTGCGCTTTTTGAACTCTATCTTTCCGAACTGCTTCTCACCGAAGTATTTTATTTTATGGAACTTGTTTTCAATAGCTTTTCTTTCAGTATTATTACTCGTTGCAGCTTTTAGTCCGGGGAACTTTTTAGGATCAAGCTTATCTTTTGCATATTGAGCAAATTCCTGTATCTGCTTTGAGTATTCAAGTCTGTGTCTGCTGTATTTATGAACGCTCATCGCATTCTTGGAGTGAGACTGCTCATAAGTATTGGCAGTTTGGTTCATTCTCTGAAGAGCTTCTGCTATATTATTGGCGTGGAGCAGATCTGTTTTTATATTCAGGTCGGGATTAGCCAGATCCTGTGAAACGATCATATCCTTGCCCATTCTGGTGATGTTATAAAGCTCGTCGCGCATTCTTGTAAAATTATAGGAATCATCGCCGTCTTTCTGATGTTCATCCAATCCGTCAAGCAATTCCTGTGCCTGCTTAGCTACTTCCATGCAGGCCTTGTCAAAGTCATCAATAGCGTTCAGCTCAGCATGGAGTTTTTTTCTCATATCTTCTATCTGTTTTTTTGATTTCAGCTTTCTGATTTCTTCAATGTCAGCAGGATATTCGAGAACATAGCTGTCGCCGGGCTTGTAGTTATCGTTAAACTTGAAGCCGGGGAGAGACCCGATCTCGAAATTTGAGAATTCTTTAAGTATATGATCCTGTTTTTTCGTATCTGTGACGCCGCACTCGGCATAATACTCACGCAGATAGGTGTTTTCATCAGCTATACCGCAGGAATGTACATCTTTCTTTTCACTGATCGTCTGTATATTTCCGTTCTGATCCCTGTGCTTTCTCGGCCCGTCATAGGAAACATAGTCGGCGTACATATCAAGCATAGTCAGGCACATCTGGATATTCTGAAGCTTATCGACCTTTTCCTTGTTATTGGCATACATAATATTATCGGTAAACCTGCCGATCTTATTATTGTCCTCAGGGAACATGAGCCATTCGGTGCCTTTGTATTTCTGCTGCTCTACACCCTCACGGGTCTCCTCGATAAGGCTGTTGACCTCAACAGACTCCTTCGCATACATCTTACGCAGCTTTGTACGGATATCAATATAACGCTCGTACTGCTCCTGCGTGATCATTTGCTGCTTATCGCCTTTAAGGAGCTGCTCAAAGAAGTCGTTCTTGGCATCACCGATAGGGTTGTGCGACCTGCGGTTATTCGGGTCGGTAGGAATGCTCATAGTATTTGCGAGAATGTCTGCGGTCTCATCATTAGACTTGGCCTTGCTCAGCTTTTCAAGAAAGCCATCATATATCTTATTTTCAGCATCTGTAAATCCCTTTTTTGGCATTGTAGATTACCTCCGTTTTTTGATTTCTGTAATATACACCCGAAAACAGCCCGTTTGGGTGCATAAAGATAAGGCTACTATCAGTATAATACAAACAGGGGGAGTTGTCAATAAGCTATGCCTGATTGCGTTCATACAAAATTTACAAATTTATGGTGCTTTTTAACTTTACCTGTGACAGTTCTGTTACACCCTTGTGTTATAATAAAATAATAATCACAAGATAAGGGGGTAAAGGGTCTGTCATTAAACGGTTATTTATCCAACAACTGGGGACTGCTGATAATCCTTATAGGGTTGTCGCTTCTTCTGCGCTCGGATATTCACCTTGAGCACAGAATGGTGCGTCAGGTTGCAATCACAAATGTTCTGCTTCTTGTGTACTCTTTGATGTCGTATATTGAGCTCTTCTTGGGAGCACTGAAAAAGCCTACCCTTTGGCGCTCAATTATCAGTGCCTGTGACTACAGCCTGCTGACAATGATACTTGTCAGCATTATAATGGTAGTATATCCCGGTCATAAGAAGTATCTGTTTTTGCCCGGCGCTTTGAATATCTTTATGGTGCTTTTGTCTATCCCGACGGGCATAGTATTCAGCTACTCTGATAATAATGTTTTCCAAAGAGGTGTTTTCGGCTATATGCCGTATTTCCTGAACGGTATATATCTTGCCTATCTGCTTCTGAGGGTGTATAAAAGTCTTCGCTGGGACAAGAGCGAGATCGTTCACCTTATTTATATGGCTGCTGTGGCGGTTGTCTGCATGATAATGCCGCTGCTGTTCAAGCTTGCATCTGACCAATGGTTTATAACTACTATTTCGGTAGAGCTGCTTTTGTACTATGTTTTCCTGCTGCAGCGCTACACAAAAAGAGATCCGCTTACGGGGCTTTTCAACCGCCAGTGTTTTTATGCCGACATTGACAAGTTCGACAAAAATCTTACGGCGCTTATAGCGATTGACATGAACGGTCTGAAGCAGATCAATGACGGAAGCGGTCACACCAAAGGCGATGCTGCACTGAAAGCTGTATCGAAGTGCTTCCTTGAAGCTACATCATATAAGCGCCATGTTTACCGCATCGGCGGAGATGAGTTTGTTATTCTTTGCCTGTCTACAGATGAGAGAGATGTAAAGGTAATGGTAAGCAGTATTGAAAGGAATCTTGCCGATACTACATATTCCTGCTCCACAGGCTATGCTATGAGGTCTGAGGGCATGAGTGTAGATGAGCTCTACCGTGAAGCTGACAAAATGCTTTATCAGAGCAAGAGAAAATTCTATGAGGAAAAAGGCATTGACAGAAGAAGGGAAAGAAGAAAAGAAAGAACTGAAAATGTTCAGTCCTGATATAAATAATAAAGCCCGCCGATATTTCGGCGGGCATATTTTATGTCGGCTTATTGCTTGCGAAGAGAAGCTCGTGCTGTTTTTTTACACGCTCCTTTGCAAGCTCACGCAGTCTCTTAGGTTCTTTTATTTCGATCACAGGACCGAAGCTCAGAAGCTGTATAAGAAGCTCGGTTTCATCGCTCTCGTCATACCAGAGCTCAACCGTGTATTCGCCTGTTTCAAGGTTGCGGACAGTGTGCTTCTCATAAGCTGCAAACTGCATCATAAAGCGCTCGACACCGTTGCGCTCGTTAGTGACCCTGATAACAGCAGGTGAGGAGCACTTCCTGTCAGAGAAGTATCTGTCAAGAGAAATATTTTCATTGAAGCATCTTCCTGCATCTCTGATGTCGGTTATCCGTCCGATGTTTATAATACCGCTTCGTTTCGGTCTGCCTTTTTCCATCTTAAAGCAGTAGGCTCTGAATTTGGCATTTTTCGGAGAGTATTCAAGCTTCAGAAGCGCAAACATAGCACTGAAGCTGTGTCCGTGCCCCGAGACATAGTCAATATAGACAAGTCTTTTTCGCTTTACAGCATCAAGGACTGCTCTGAAATGCTTTATATAATCAGGGTCGGAGAAGCTGTCCCCGTCTGAAAAGCGGTCGGTATGCCTGAACTGCTCACGCTTATATAAGGGCTCGCAGTCTGAAAGCCTGCTGTCAAGTCTTGCAAGGGTGTCTTCATCAATAAAAAGCCTGATTCTCGGATCTGAGAGCTTAGCCTTGAGCCACATTTTCTGGAGCTTGCTCAGAAGCTTCATCGGGGGCTTTTTAGTTTTTCGTTTCAGCCTGCCGTCTTCATCACGGGTGAAGAGCTCCCAGTCCTCATCGCCCGGGATAAGCTTCTGCGGCAGGAACAGGACAGAATCCCTGAATGCGTCACGGCTGACTGTCTGACGGACAGTTTTAGCATCTGTGACCTCATTTTCAAGAAGCTCAGAAGCTGTTCTGAAATATGCTCCGTATATTTCACTGAAAATATTCATTCTTCATCACCGCCGTACATTTTGTTCATGCGTTCAACATCATCATAAAAGCGTTTGATGATATCCTCAGCGCCGCCCTCAATACTGACTATCCTTCCTATAAAGGTTTTGACCCAGTGCATGATCTCATTCGGGTCAAGGACATCAGCCGTCAGTGTGTAGAGGTGCTCGCCGCTTTTTTCAAGAGTACAGCACCTTTTTTCGCGCTCCAGCCTGTCAAGGATATAGGGCTCTTTTTCCTCATCGGCATAGAAGGTTATCCTCATCGGAGATGTTTCACAATCAGTTTTGGGGCTGAACGATACCCCGAAGCAACGTGCGATATTTTTCTCATATTCCTCATACAGGGAGCTGTACTCTTTGCAGACAGCTCCTTTTTTAATGGACTTTATCCGATCAAGCCTGACTGAGTTGAATGAATTGAACTTCGGCACAAAGGCAGTCAGATAGCGCCTGCCTGTCTGGACTGAGACAAGTATCTGCATAGGGACGGCATTTAACGGCTCTTTTGAACGGAAGGTCCTGAATGTAAGGCTTTTATGCTCGGATATTGCGCTCAGTATATCCGGAAGAAGAATATCCTCAAGAGTATGTATCATATAGTTATGCTTTATAAAATAGATGTCATTTTTCAGCCCGAGGCTTTTCAGTATACTGTTTCCGATAACTCCGAAGGGCTGGATCTCCGAGAAAAACATCACTGCATCATCAAGGCCCTTGAAATCCCTGGCATAGCCGTCTGCCGTATCTTTTGAGAGGGAATAGTAAAGGGTCTTTCCCTGCTTTTCAGAGAGCACTAAGCCTTCCTCGGTATATTCTCTGAGCTTGTTGCGGACAGTCTGCTCAT